>JAURDE010000007.1 GCA_030828105.1 Bdellovibrionota bacterium
AACTCCCTTGTGCAAATTAACGGTGTTAGAGCAAACCTGGGAGCTGTACAAAATAGGTTGTCGTCAATTATCAACAACCTTGGAATCAGTGATGAGAACCTCAGTGCTGCAAACTCTCGAGTTAGGGACGTTGATGTCGCTAATGAGACAGCAGAGCTCACTAGGAACAACATCTTGGTTCAGGCAGGCGTAAGTGTTTTGGCCCAAGCCAATCAGTACCCAAGTTCTGCACTAAAACTGATAGGATAGATTAGGTTTAAACTCATAATTGCCCTTAGCTCTAAATTGAGCAAGGGCATTTTTTTGCTTATAGTTAGAACAAACCTGATATAATCAAACTTAATTATGACTGAGTTAAAAGAAAAAAAGACGATTCTAATTTTTGGTATATCTTCATTTATTGGATCTAATTTGGCAGTATTTTTAAAAAAGGATTTTAAGGTCGTTGGTACCTATTATAAAACGCCTGTGGTAATACCTGGTGTTCTTTGTATACCTTGTGATGTTTTAAATAAAGAATCAGTCCAGCTTACTTTATATACTTCTAAGGCAGATTACTCGATCTATTGTGTGGGAGTTAATTCAATAATCTCTTGTTCTGAAGCTGAGGGGTTAGCCGATGCTCTTAATGCCTCGGGATTATTCAATGTTGCTGAAATGTGCCAGCGATACAAATCTCAAATTTGTTATATATCACAAGACTTCGTCTTTTTAGGGGAAGATAAAGATTATTTGGAGATGGATATTCCAGATTCTGCAACTGTACTTGGTAAAACAAAATCTTCTGGAGAGTTTTATATTCAAAAGAATTCTCTGAATTATATGATTTTTAGAACTTGTCATCTTTATGGAAGACATATCAACCCTACAAAAAGAACATTTTTTGAAAACTTACAATATAACATTAAATCATCATCACCACAGTCCTTTGATTGCTATGTTAAAC
The DNA here is from genome assembly GCA_030828105.1 of Bdellovibrionota bacterium. Classification (GTDB taxonomy): domain Bacteria; phylum Bdellovibrionota; class Bacteriovoracia; order Bacteriovoracales; family Bacteriovoracaceae; genus JAURDE01. Next base: position 947 of record JAURDE010000007.1, read on the forward strand.
AAGGCTTTTTGGATGTTTACTATCTATGTCTTATCATAAAGCTGAGTATTGAAAGAAGGGCCCAGAATAGACTCATACATTTATGTAGTAGTGATATAATGACTCGTTATGAGTTTGCAAAATTGTATTGTAAAATTTTTCAAGAAAACGCGAGTCAAGTAAATAAGGGAAGATGGCCTTATCCTTTACTAAAGCTTAGGGAAGGTACTGAGGAGCTTTGGTATTATAAGCTCAATAGCAATAACCTAGAAGCTTTTCTTAATATCTATATGCCCTCTATAGAAGAGTCTCTTAATTTAAGTTTAAAGAGATATAATGGTTCTCAATCGGCTCAACATAAGAAGGCACAAGGTGGAAATATTTCATTTATCTAGAGGAAAGTCGGATAAATTCACTTAAATAGTGTCTGACCAGAGCATCGACTTCAAACTCTTCTCCTCTGAATCTCCAAGTAATATCATTAAATGGGCCTATATGGGCCTTAACTTCATGTGATTCATTTTGGATTGAATCTTCATTTCGTAATCGAGGAGAAAAAATTTCTTTGCCGTTAGAAAGAAAAGAAATGGATATTAAGTCTGTAGACTTTCTAGAAAATACAAGACGAAGTGAGTTTCTAAAAAGCATAAAGTCGTTAACAGTATTAGCAATTTTAAAGATCTTGATTTGGCCTAAACCTTTTGCTGATGTTCTGTATTGATTAAATCTTGTGACATAAACCTCAAAACGATCTCGAAGATTATTCATAAAATTAATGGAGGATTCCTCAAGAAAAAGTCTAGGATCAAGATGTTCATTTAGGGAAATGACACCTGATTCCTCCATGTTGAGCTCTTCAAGAGCAAGCTTTTCTATCCAAGCAGTATTAATGTATTCTTCAGAAGTGTTTTGAATATTTTCCATAACTAAATTGTGAGTAATATAAGTGAGGCTGTCAATGGAACTTAGGTTAAAGGGGTCTAGGTATGAGGCTTGTATGTTCCGCCCGTCGTTTGACAGGTGGACGCAGTAGGTAATTACTTTAGGCTTCTCACTTCTGATTTCTCAGTGTGAGCTTGCTCACCATAATCAGGGACCGCTTCCGAGAGTTAAATTGTAGGGCGAAAACCATAAATTGCTCACCCTAAACCCCAAGAACTATTATAGCAAAGCCTGTCGAGCTTGTACCCTAGATTTTTATTAGTTTTACAAGTGAAAAAGTCAATTATTTCAAGCCTTTACAATATTGCGTTGCATTATAAATTATTGTATAATTAAGTTGAGGGAGAGTGTCTGGGAATGTGGCTTAAAGTCTCGGAAAGATTTCCCGAATAGAAACCTATAAAAATAGGGCTTTAAATTAAAAGGGGTAAAGGGGTATGAAAAAGCAAATCCTTTCATTCTTAAAAGAAGAAGACGGGCAAACTTCGACCGAGTATATTTTGTTGGTTGCTGTTGTTGCCTTAATTGTGTTCAAATTTAAGGATGTGGCAAGTGCCAAACTAAATTCGATTACTCAATCTGTATTTGGTAATGCTGAGAGCTTCGTAAATGAAATGGGTAACTAAGCTAAACCAAATTATTTCTGTATCTTAAATAAGGGGGCATTTATTGCCCTCCCTTGTTCTTGCTTCTAAATAATATCAATATCTTATGTATGAGGTCTAAAGAAGGTCAGGCACTTTTAGAGTACTTATTGGTTTTTGGTATGATGGCCGGTATCTCGACTGCGATGGTTAAACTCATTAGTGGGTATACAAATAGTTCAATGGCCTCACTTGGCTATGCTCTATCAAATGCCCTTTCATCTGGAGTCTGTAAGTCCTTATGCTTTTATGGGAATTTTGGGAATGGTATTCCATGATACCTCAATCAGTTTATATATTCCTTCTAATAGAGCTTGTTGCTGTATCTTATTTGGATATTTTGCATAGGAAAGTCTCGAATCTATGGCCTATTTTAAATCTTTTGATTTTCGTTATTGTTGTGACCATAGTTCCAGATGTTTATAAATTTGAATTAAAGCAATTTTTTTATTCTATTGCCTTTCTAATAGTCGGGTTTAGTTTATTCTTATTAAAGGTTATGGGACCAGGTGATACTAAATTTTTATTTTCATTTTTTATATTAATACCAGTCTCACAACATGAAACGGCCTTTCTAGGTTTGTTATATTTAACAATATTAATGGGTAGTTCCTTGTTTTTATATAACTCTTATCAAAATAGAAAAAAGATTTCTGAGGCTATAAAACAAAGTGATATTAGTGCAATTAAGGAGATCTATGGAACAAAATTTCCTTACGCTCCGGTTATTTTACTTTCATGGATATGGTTTGGATGGGTAAACAGAGTAGCTCTATTTTAAATGAAAAGGGACAGTCAGCAGTAGAATATATTCTTTTACTTGCTGTAGTTATGTCTTTGGTAATGGTTGTCTTTAGAAATAAGACATTTCAATATTATATGGGACCTGATTCACCTTACTTTGAAACTCTCAGAAAATATATTGAACATTCTTATCGTTATGGATCACCAATTGTAACAGGGTTAACACCCCCAGATAGTAACAGTTATAGTGATCAGCATACTAGTTATCAATCGGAGACAGGGCAATCGAGGTTCTTTACTCCAGTGGAGCCAACACAATGATAAAGAAAATAAAAAAAAACCAAGACGGTCAATCGACAACAGAGTTCTTGTCTTCATTTATCTTTGCCATAGTTATTGTTTTGGTATTTTTGAAAATATCTTTTGTTATTGCTGATGGTTTTTTAGTCCACTATGCCACTTATATGGCCTCTAGGACATATCTCGTAGTTGATATTAATGCTAACTCGCCGGGGGGCTCTGATGCAGCTTCATTTCAAAGAAGTGCTCAGACTTTTTTATCATTTTTGGTACCGCGATTAGTCCCGAATTGGACGGCAAACTTACAAGTCAATAGTCCACGAAATGTAGATAATAAAGTGTTTGTGGGCAATTGGATTGAGTTTAGAAATCAGTTTGGAGTTTCAGATATAGTTGGTGGTAGAAAGCCTGTATATTTACGATCAGAATCATTCTTAGGAAAAGAACCTACAGTAGGAGAGTGTATTGAAAGAGTTTGTGCAGCTATGAATACAGTCTCTGGAGGGGCCGATTGTTCTAAGTATACTACTTTGTTTGATAATGGATGTTGATGAAAAAGAGAAAAATAGATTTAAGTGATGAGTCTGGACAGGCAATTTTTGAGTTTATTGTCTTTATACCATTTTACTTGGTGTTTCTTGTTGTGTTTTTAACTGTTGCTGGTGCAGTAAATGGTTCAATAAATCAGCAAAAATCTACAAGAGGCTATTTCTTTTATTCAGTAAAAAATGATTCTACTGTTCCATTCAAAAAAGACCTTGAGGAGTTAGGAAAAAATGGGATTTCCATGGTTGGGAGCTATTCATTTGGTTGGCAAAGAAGCGCAAGAGGGGCAACACCAATAGCTCCATGCTATAAAATCCCAAGTATTTTGGGCGATTCAGTTGAAGAAGAGTGTGAGGATCCAATGAATAGTGGAACAAGAGAGGCCAAATATGTAAGAGTTTTTACTACCTTTGGAGTATGCTCAAGTTCTTATACATTAAACCAAGCTGATGGAAGTTTCTTATGGGATTCCTTGGCGGGAAATTCAAGAATTTCAAGTAGTTGTACACTAAGATAAAGCGGAACCTTTTTGCCGGTTTATTAATCCATAACGTTCCTAGATGTAAAATATAATTAATCTAATATTAAGGGGATAAGTATGAACACTCGGGCCTTTACGTTGGCATTAGTTATAGCAGGTGTCGCCATGTTTATGGTTTATACTTATATTGAAGATCAGAAAAGTGGAATCATAAAAAGGTTTGGTACAGAAAGTTCGGTAGTAGTTGCCAAAGTCGACATTAAAGAGCTTGAGCTGATTGATGACTCTAAAGTAATGGTTAAATCAGTTCCACAAAGTTTTTTATCTCCAGGTCATTTTAAATCAGTTCGTGAGCTTGATAATACAGTTGCCACAGTCCCTATATTAAAAGGGGAACAAATAACAAAACCTAGAGTGACTTATCCTGGTGCAAGTACAGGTCTAGCAAGACAAGTTAGTGTGGGGAAAAGGGCCATAGCAGTTTCAGTTAATGAAAAAATTGCCGTTTCAAAACTACTTAAGCCAGGAGATAGGGTGGATGTCTTGGCAGCTATTGATTATGCTGCTGGCGATAAGGCCAGACAAAAGATTAAAACCGTTCTTCAAGACGTACTTGTGTTATCAACAGGTCTAAGCATGACTAATTCTATTCCCTTAATTGGTATTAAAACGCCGAGAGAAATTAAGGCAATGAATTTAAGTACATATAGCCAGTACAATACAGTAACTTTGGAGCTAGATCCTTTTGAAGCACAAAAGCTTGCTTTCATTATGACGTTTACTGGTAGAGACTTAAATTTAGTACTAAGAAATAATAATGATAAAAAGTTAGTTAGAATTCAAGGTACTGGATTTTACGATATCCTGGGAAGTGATGCTGCTGCGGCAAAACAATATTTTCAAGAACAGAATAAGAAGAATTAAAATATGAAGATCATTCTTATTTTTATATTATTGTTTTACTGGTCATTGGGATTCACACAAAGTGATGAAAAAGTCGATGAAAGACAAGTGGATGTGATTTTAGGGATTGATAAAATAATTCGCTTTGATTACGTAGCCTCACCAAAAGTGCAGGTTGGTAACCCCTCAATAGTTGCATTTGAGATATTTCCTAGGAAAAAAGAAGTTACTTTTAAAGGCTTAAAGGTAGGTAAAACTTCTATCACACTTAGAAATCCAGTTGGGGATATAAGAGGTCGGTATTTGGTAAATGTGACTGCAAATGATCAATCTGAACTCATACAAAAATTAAAAGAATTTTTAGGGCATATAGAAGGGCTTGAAATTGGTGTTAAGGGTGGAACTGTTTACTTAGGTGGTAAACTTGTGGTTCCCTCAGATATGGGCCTTATAAATTTAGTTCTTAAAAAATTTCCAGATGTAATGGAGATGGTTGAGTTATCTCCTATGGCACAAGTGTTAGTTGGTCAAAAAATGCAGAATGAAATACAAAGAGCAGGTCTACGTGATGTAACAGTAAGAGTCGTTAATAAGGCCTATTGGTTAGAAGGTGTTGTAGGATCGGCCGGTCAAAAAACTAAAGCTTTTAGTATAGCAAAGGCATATTTACCTGAATCACTTGCCTCAATTGCAGAAAGGGAACAAGCAGTACAGAAAGCTGGTCAAAAGTCTATAATTCAAAATTTTATAAATGTTAATGCCAAAAAGACACCACCAGCAATCCCAAAATTGATAAGGATTGCAGCTCACTTTGTAGAATTATCGAAAGATTATAATAGAGTTTTTGGGTTTAAGTGGAGTCCTCTCATGTCTACAACAGGAGCTTCTATACAATTTGGTAAACAAGCTTCTGATGGATTATCTACTCAGTCGCAAGGTACTTTAGCAGGAACAATTTCTAACTTGCTTCCCAAATTAGCGTCAGCTAAGAGTGCAGGTCAAGCAAGAGTTATACAATCTGGAATGGTTATTGTTAAAGATGGTACTCAAGCAAAGCTTGCTAAAAAGTCATCAAAGCCTTTTGCGATTGGAACCGGTGAATTTGTAAAAGCAGAAAAAGCAGAGTCAGGGTTTGATCTAGGTGTCACACCGAAAGTTCTTAGTCAGGAAAAGATCGAGCTTGCTATGGGAATAAGTGTTTCGGCAAGTATTGGAGATCCACCAGAAGTTCAATCTAATACCATCTCAACTTCAATGGTTGTAAAGTCAAAGGATAGCGCTGTAGTAGGTGGGGTAGTAATTAATCGAGACTCTACAGAGTATGACAGAAACCCTCCCTTTGGGAATAATCCAAATCAAGGGGGAACTCCACTATTTTCTTTTTTGAGATCGAAGTCTATTACGAAAGGGAAAAGTCAATTTGTAATTTTTGTAACACCTGAAATTATAGCTAATGCAGCTTCGGGAACCGATGATATTTTGAAAAAATTTAAAAGAGGAAGAAATTAAGATGGCCAAAGGTTATATTGCCTGTTTTTTAGGTGGTAAAGGTGGTGTTGGTAAATCAATGTTAGCTGCTAATTTTGCTTTTGCTTTTGCTGCAGAATCAAGAAGTAAAACACTTTTACTAGATTTCGACTCTAAAGCTGGAGGAGATCAAAATATCATTACTGGTATGACCTCTAAAAAAAATATAAAAGAATTGGGTGATTTTCCTGGTGCTATTGATGTTAGAGCTCTACAACAGTTTGTAATCTCTCATCCCGCAGGCGTCTCTTATATAGGTATGCCTAATGACCCAATGGCAGCAGCAGCGGTAAATGCAGATGGACTTGGTAAGACATTAAAGGCCGTAACAGAAATGTTTCCATTGATCGTTATAGATTGTGGAAGTGAATTAAACGATCTTTCCTTAAAGGCACTGGAGTTTGCAACGGCCATCTTTTTAGTCTGTTCTGCAGATGTTTTAGCATTAAATCAATCAAAGAGGATTTATTCGGAACTAGTAACAATGCTCTTTCCGAAGGATATGATCCAGGTTTTAGTAAATCAAGCAGTTCAAGGTCATCCCGTATCACCAGATGTTGTAGGAAAAACAATTGGAAAACCAGTTTTTTCAACCATTCTAAAAGATGACCAAACTTGTGTTCAGGCACTAAATGCAAAGAAGCCAATTGTTACGGTGGCAAAAAATAGTCCTTTTGCAAAAGGTGTTTTTGAAACTGTAAGAAAAGTTATTCAGAAAAATGTTTTTCAATCTTTAGCAAAACTTCAGAAATCTCCCGATGCAGGAAAACAAAAGAAAGGTTCAGTAGGAGATGAAAAGAAGGCCAAAAATGCCTGGATAGATCTAAAAATTAGAATACATAAATCACTCGTTGAAGAAATGGACCTTTCTAAAGATGATGATAAAGATCCTAAGGCAAAAATAATTCTTAAGGAACAAACAAAAAAGTTAGTCGTTGATCTTTTAGGCAAAGAAGATACTAGCGGTGTTATTAATACTCGTGATGATATGAACCAAATGGTTAAAGAGATTCTCGATGAAGCACTTGGATTAGGCCCTTTAGAAGATATGCTCAGTAACAAAAGTATTTCTGAGATTATGGTTGTCGGTCCTGAAAAGATTTTTTACGAAGAAGGTGGAAAGATAAAAAAATCTGAAGTTATCTTTAGCTCAGATAGACAAGTTCTTAATGTTATAGAAAGAATTGTAGCACCCATCGGACGAAGAATTGACGAAAAAACACCCTATGTGGATGCGAGACTTTCAGATGGTTCAAGAGTCCATGCTATTATACCTCCCTGCGCACTTAATGGAGGTACAATTACAATAAGAAAATTTCCTGAAAATAGACTCACCTATAAAGACCTCGTTAAATTTGGATCAGTTACTCAAAATATGGCCGATTTCCTACGTATATCAGTAGAGGCACATAGAAATATTGTTGTTAGTGGAGGTACAGGCTCTGGAAAGACTTCATTAATAAATATCCTAGGAAGTTTCATTCAGGCAAATGAAAGGGTTATTACCTGTGAAGACTCAGCAGAACTTGATTTTCCTCAGGACCACGTTGTTAGTCTCGAGACAAAGCCGGCATCTCTTGAGGGAGAAGGTGGTGTTGATATTAGGTGTCTAGTTAAGCAAACACTAAGGATGAGGCCTGATAGAATTGTTATTGGAGAGTGCCGGGGTGGTGAAACATTAGATATGTTACAGGCCATGGGTACAGGTCATGATGGCTCAATGACAACAGTCCACTCCAATAACCCTAGAGAGTGTATAGGGCGTCTTACAGTTTTAGTTCAATATGCAGGAGCAGGACTTGAGCCTAAGGCCATAAAAGAAATGATCTCTAAGGCCGTTCACTTAATAATTCAACAAACAAGATTAGATGACGGATCTCGAAAGCTAATTTTTATTACAGAAATTGGTGGTATGCAAGGGGACGTGGTCACTCTTCAGGATATATTTGCCTTTAAACAAGAAGGTATAGATAAGAATGGAAAAATAATAGGAAAATTTCAGGCAAGCGGATTTATACCTAATTTCATAGAGAAGCTTGAAGCTAAAGGGTACAACATACCTCGGGGTTTATTTAGAAACGAATAATTATGGATGCTATAGTAAGACTATTAGGACAAAATGGAATTGTAATAATTATCGGCTTGATGGTTTTTATACCCGTTTTTAGAAAGGCGAATAAATTATTTACTTGGATTGAAGACCAAACGTTCGGAACGCGAAACTTTATAATAGAAAAACTTAATCTTCTTTTTATCGATATTAAGGAAGAAAAAGTAACATACGGATTAATAGGTTTATCTTTTGGAGGAGGATCTTTAGTCATTATTTCAATTGGCTTTTTGACAAGCAACTGGATAGTTGCTTTAGTTATCGGTCTTATATTCTTCTTTATAGCTTTTAAGATACCTAAGCCTATTATTAATCAAATGATTAAGAAAAGGCATCAGATGTATGCAAGTCAAATGGTAGATGCATTAACACTACTCTCAAATGGGATAAGAGCAGGGTTATCTGTTCCCCAATCATTAGGAATGGTTGTCGATGAAATGCCAGGGCCAGTTTCACAAGAATTTGGGCTGATGTTACAACAAAATAAAATTGGTGTTCCACTAGAGGAATGCTTCGAAAATTTAGCTGTAAGAGTTCCTCTTGAAGATAATGATATGTTTGTTTCGGGGGTGAATATTCTAAGAGAAACGGGTGGAAACTTGGCTGAAACGTTCGATACTATTGTTGATGTTATACGGGAAAGAGTACGCTTAAAACAAAAAGTAGAGCAATTTGTTGCCCAAGGTATGTTTCAGGGGATTGTTATTGCGGGGATGCCATTTGGTATAGGAGCGATATACTTTTTCACTGACCCGGATTCTATGATAAAACTATTTACTCATCCCCTTGGAATTGCAATGTGTGTGGTAGCTTTTCTCTTTGATGCAGTCGGGTTTTTCGTCATTTTAAAGATAGTTGACATTAAAACTTAGGACTTTTTCCTAAGGCCTATTCTGGGCGCTTCCGATAAATAAACTAGATAGAATTACAAACTAAATAAGGAATGTTTAATGAAGCTTCTCTTAATTATTATAGGACTTTACTCAATTTCAAGTTATGGTGGAGTGAATCTCAAAAATGGTAACTTCTATATAAATTATACTGACGTTATTGTTTCAGGAAGTGGACCTGAACTTTCAGTTGTCAGAACCTATAATTCAAAATCTACACACAAGGGTTGGTTTGGCTTCGGTTGGGGAAGCGATTTTGAAACAAAACTTGAGGTTTCACCAGATGGTTCTGTGACAATATTTGAAAATGGCTCTGGTGCTAGAACGAGGTTTACTCCTAAGGGCTCGAATGATCCATCTCAAGGAGTTGATAAAATAATTTCTAAAATGAAAAGTAGGGCCAATATAAGTGATGTAGTCGCTGAAAATTTAAGAGAAAGATTATTAGGGGACTCTGAGTTAAGACTTGCCTACGCTAGAAAATTTAAGGTAGTTGCTGATATTAAAACAGGAGATGTCCTATATAGTTCTCTAAGAGGAAGTCAAAAATTAATGAAAACTTCTAGAGGATATAAAAGATTCTATGAAAGTGGGAAGTTTGAAGAATTTGATTTAGAGGGTTATTTAAAATTGGTTCAACAAAAAGATGGTCATAAAGTATTTTTGAACTATAAGGACAATCGCTTGACTTCTATAAAAGATACAAAGTCAAAGCAACTTTTCTTTGAATGGTATGAATCTGGTAGAGTTAAGAGTATTTCAACGGGTTCAAAAACTAAGTCTTCTTATGAGTATGATAGTGATAATCTTATTTCATCTACTGATATGGCGGGTAATACTTATAAATTTGAATATGATTCCTATCATAATATGAAAAAAGTAAAATACGCTGATGGTAAGGAAATGACAATTGCTTATGAGCCACAGACACAATTCGTAACCAATATTGTTGATAAAGCTGGTTTAGAAACAAAGTACGAATACGGTAAGAACTCTAAAAATCCTGAGTTACATTATTGGACTATAGTCAAAAAGAAAACAAAAAGTGGAAAAGAGTTTTCAAGCAAGTATGAATATGAAATGAAGAAAAGACCTGATGGTTCTCAATACACTTATAGAATTTTAACAGATATTAGTGGATTTGTTACTGAAACTACTTACTCTGAATGTTGTGGGCTTCCTCTAAAGATTGTGAAAGGAGAGGATGTTACAACTTTTGAATATAACAAAAGAGGATTATTGACCAAAAGAAAGTCTTCTGATGGAGACTTTGTAGAATTAGATTATCATCCTACTTTAAATAAAGTGACTAAGGTAGTTAACCCTAATGGATGGACTAAATTTAACTACGATAAGAAAGGTAATTTATATAAGGCCATGAACAACGTGGGTAAAGCTGTTTTATTAAAATATGATAGAAATGGCCGGATTACGGATATGGTTGATTATGATAAAAAGAAAGACGTGAGAAGAACGTTGGCTTTTAAATATAATGCTCTTGGAAAGCCAACTGAAATAGACCTAAAAAAAGTAGGAAAGATAAAAGTTGATTATGACGGCTTTGGCGAGATTAAAAATGTTTCTTCTAATTCTGGAAAACAAATGGCGGTTCAAGTAACTCAGGCGTTTCAGTCCTTACTGGAAATTGTTAGACCTGCTGGAGTTAATTTAAGCTTATAGGAGCTAATAGATGAAAAAAAATATGATGTTGTTAATAAGTATTTTTCTATTTGCGAATTTAGCATTTGCAATTGAAGACTCCGAAGCCGATCGTTTGGGAGAAAATTTGGAAGATTGTCCTAAGGGTTGTGAGTGTATCATTGATACTGCACGAGGAAAGAGTGATAAGTCATCGATAATAAGGGTGGATGATACTCCTATGGAAAAAGAAGATAGCGAAACAATTAGCAAGTAGTTGCCATACTGCTTCCTTAAAAATATAATCCCCGTGTTAAGTTACTTTTGACACGACAGGGGAAGCATGAATATCCAAGAAGTAGTTTTGGCCCAAAAAGAGTTTTTCAACTCAGGTGAAACCTTATCTCTAGAATATAGAATAGATAGATTAAAAAAATTAAGAGATGTTATAGAGAATAATATAGATCTCATTCATGAAGCACTTAAAGCGGATCTTAAAAAACCTCTTTTTGAAGCATTTACTGCTGAAACAATGTTTGTAATTAATGAAATAAATAAGGTTCTAAAAAACTTAAAAAGGTGGATGAAACCTAAAAAAGTATCACCTCCAAAAGTTCATTTACCTGTGGAATGCTTAATTAGACCAGAGCCATATGGTACTATATTTATAATTTCACCATGGAACTACCCATTTCAATTATTAATATCTCCTCTTGTGGGGGCCCTTGCTGCAGGAAATACTGTAATCCTTAAGCCAAGTGAGTTAGCACCAAATGTTTCTAAAGTAGTTAATAAGTTAATCTCTGATAACTTTCCTAAAGAAGAAATCGCTGTAATTGAGGGGGGACCGGATGAGACAAATGCGGTAATTGATTCAAATGTTGATTATATTTTTTATACAGGATCGACTAGTGTTGGAAGAATAATCTACCAGAGGGCCGCAAAGTTTTTAACCCCTGTAACACTTGAGTTAGGTGGTAAATCACCTTGTGTTATTCAAGACGTAAAAAGTTTGAAGTTAATTACAAAAAGGATCGTCTGGGGAAAGTTTATGAATGCTGGTCAGACTTGCATAGCACCTGACTATATTCTAATGCCAGAGAAATATAAAGACGATTTTATAAAATATTTCAAAAAACATGTGGAGTCCTTTTATGGAGAGAATCCCCATCTAAGTAAAGACTATTCTAGAATTATTAGCCGTAGACACTATGAAAGATTAAAAGGATTTTTGGGGGATGTTAAAGTTCATTCAGGTGGTAATGTAAATGATGATGACCTTTATATTGAACCAACGCTAGTAGAATGTGAAGATTCATCACCTCTTTTACAAGAAGAGATTTTTGGGCCCATTCTTCCTATTGTAAAATCTGAAAGTCTCGATCACTCCATCCAATATATCAAAGCGAGACCTAAGCCTTTGGCCTTGTATAACTTTAGTAATTTAAAATCTAATCATGATAAAATCATAGCGCATACGAGTTCAGGGGGAGTTTGTCTTAATGATACTCTTCTTCAAATCACAGCTGATCACTTACCCTTTGGCGGTGTTGGTGATAGTGGGCTAGGTGCATATCATGGGAAATTTTCTTTTAATACTTTCTCTCATCAAAAGTCGATAATGAAGAGATCTTTTAAATTTGATGTTCCGCTAAGATATCCTCCATTTCCAAAAAACCTTAAATTGATTAAATTACTTTTAAAAAAATTAGGTTAGTTTTTCGTCTAACTTAGAGCATGGGTAGATTTTAAAAGAGAGTATTTTTGAGGCTTCCAAGTTTGATTGGGTTCAACTCTGCGCATTAATTACCTTACCTTTTATTCAAGAGGTTTCTATCAAAATTTTTTTAAAGTTGTAGATAAGGTCATTGATTAGCTTGTTATAAGGCTCCGCGTCTAAAGAATAAGGTCCAAAAGAAGACTCTTTTTATAGGGCCAATATATAGCGTTTTCAGCGGGTTAACTATCAACAACTCTCTTTGTCAGAGTTCTGTTAAGAATGACCTATTTGTTAAATAGAAACAAAATATTCCAATTATCACCTAACTTGAATAAGGCCTTTATCAGAAATAGATTGCATTTATAGAAAAAATATAGTTTTTTTCACGAAACAAAAGTTTGAATAGCTAAACCATAATTCTTGTAAGGAGGAATTGATGAAAGTTTTTAAGAAGGCCCTTATGGTTTCTCTAATTGCTAGTGCAGTAAGTGGAAATGTAATGGCAGGTGATGAGGACATAACTCTTTTAGGTCTAGATAATAATGGTAACGAAATTGAGATGCCAGTAAAGTCTAAAAGATTTAAAAAAAGAGTAAATAAAATCCTAAAGGCTTATTTAGGTGAGGCCATCCCAGCTCTAGATAGAGCAATTAGAAGTGATTCAAAACTTAAACTACGAGAAGTTGATCTTGGTGTAAGTGTGAAAATGGGATTTGAAGTTCCAGAAGTTTTTGATGCATCTGTTGAGCCTGGCATTTATGTTAAGCTTGGTAATTAATTATTAGGGAGATACAAGAAATGAAACTAAAAAATATTTTAGCAATTGGTACACTTAATTTATCACTTATTGGAAGTGTTTTTGCTGGTACTCTGAACCCAGCTTGGCATTTACTTCCAGAAGACAAAGGTTACACAGCTTCTATTGAAAAAGCAGCTAGCAGTGATAATCTTGAATCTATTGAATCCTTTCTAGATATTTATACTGGAACTCACCATGATATTCTTGAGGAGCAAGCATCTTACTCAACTGATAAAGGTGATGGTTGGAAAGTTAAAAGAGTAAGAACTTGGTTAGGCCTTGGTGCTTCTGGAAAAATTGGTGTTGTTGGTTTTGGCGGTGGAAAAACTGTTAAAGTTGATTGGGAGCCAAAGAAAACTGCAAAGTCTAATGAAATTGTTGAAGAGGATACTGCAGACGTAGTACTTAATGAGTATACTGAGAAGTCTGATCTTGATGCTCAAATTGAGCCAATCATCAAAAATCTTGTTAAGTCTGGAAAAGTAAAAAATGAAGCTGAGCTTAGAAAAAATCTTAAAGCTAAAGCTGTTGAATTCCATGAGTATACAAAGGGTATGTACTCTGTTGGTGACTCTGTATGGTATGCTAAAAAACTTAGACTTGACCTTACAATCAGTGCTTCTGGTAAAATTAAGACTTTCGTAGTTAAAGTTGGTGGAGATGTAAGAGTAAGACTTGAATGGGTAAGACTTGCTTCAAAATCAAAAGATAAAGCTAGAGCTGATAAGAAAAGTATTATCGCAAGGTCTACTTCAAAACTTATCACTAAGCTTTCTCAAGATCTAACTGCTGCGACTTCTTCAGTTTCTGGTAAGTACGGGTTTGACCTAAGTGAAGTAAAGCTTTGTCTTGGAATGACTGCAGAAGGTAAAGTAGTAGTTGCTTCTGTTAAAGGTGGAATCAATCCATGTGTATACTTTGGTAGACAAAGAATCACTAAGTCTGACAAAGCTTCTTATGCAATTGGAAATGATGATACTTTCCCAATGGCAAAAGAAAATAGTGAAGGTCTGTTCGAGTACGCATCAAAGAACAAAATTGCTTATGAAAAAGGTTCTAAAGAGTCTATCTTCAAAGTTGATAGAAAGAAATTTAGAAGAGGGATCCAAAAAGCTTATAAGTTTGGTATGAAGTTCGCTAAAAAAGTAACTAAAAAACGCTATGCTAAGAAGAAGTGGGGAATTAAGGTAGTTAAGCCATCTTATTCTCTTTCAGTTTCTGGAAGTGTGGGAGTTGCTAAGCTTTCTGGTAAAGCAGAGCTTGAATTAGTATTTAAAAACCTAGCGATGTAAAAAACATTAGAATTAAAAGGATATAAAAATGAAATATTTAATGACGTTGGCCCTTGCCCTTTCTTTTTCAACCGGTTTTGCTGCTGATAAGCCAAGCCTAGGAGAGTGGATTACAAATGAAGTTGATTCTCAGGTTGAAGAATTCAATAAAATGGAAGAAGCCGAAGCGACTATGGTTCAAGGTTGGTACTTTAATAAGGTTAGAGTAAGACTTAAAGCAACTGTAGGTCTTGATCTTCTTGCTAAATTTGAAGTTAAGCCATATATCGAGCTTCATTTCAAAAGAGGGAATCCAGAAGGATATAGTAGCTACAAGCCACAAATGTAATAAAGGCTAAAATTTTCTAAGATAATGAGGGCCATCGAGAGATGGCCCTTTTTTTTAAATAAAATTTATTTAATACCGACTAAATTTTAGGCAATGATTCAAAGATCAACATTAACTCATAAAAAAAATCAGTAGGTTAGACCATCATTTTTGGCATATTAAATGCATATTTAAGAGTAAGTATAAGGGAGGAATTATGAAACTAATACTTAGCTTAATTGTCTTAATGTCAGTATCATCTGGGTTTACTCAAGAAATGGGGGAGTCTCAAGCAGCAAGCTGTGATCAATCCATTCACCTTGGTAGATTTCAAACAGAAAAAGTTAGAGATATCTCTTCTGAGGAAGTTCAGGATGAAGTCGTTGTTGAAGAAGCTAAAACTATTTCTAAATAAGATTTATTTCTTAGGACTGAATATTTAGATTAAAGAACCGATAAGGAGGTATAATTCTACCTTTGAGGTCCTTTATGAAGTGGATATTAATTCTTTTATTTGTAGCTTTTCCGGCTTTCTCCGCAGAGCTTGGAGAGGATGTGAGTAATATTGAATGCACAAAGAGCATTCATAGACCTCGCCCCACTATATCTCAAGTTAAAACGAATATTGAGTTTTCAGAAGATTTTCCTGATGAGGAGGCCACTCAGGAAGCATCTACTATCCAGAAATAATTAGTCTTTACGAGGCTCTTCAAGGATTTTTTTGAGTATCTCTTTTTCTTCAGCAGTATATTCTTCCATTGGTTCCATTTCAGAGTTCAGATAAGTTTGAGGGGCCGCATGGCTATTTGATACAGAATCTTCTATTTGTGCAGGCTCAACATTAAGTAGGTACTTTTTCCCAAGCTTTTTTCCGATTCGAATATTTTCAAGAGCATCCTTTTTAAATGACTTAATTATCTTTTTAGCTTTTGGAACCGCAAAATCGTAAATCAGGTCAAATGTCCTTTGTTTTTCTATTGGAATACAAAGAATTGCGAAACTTAATATAAAATAGCTTAAGAATTTAAGCAGAAAGCTCATCTACGTTCTCCAGCTCGTGCTTAACTTTCATTACAGTGTCATAGAGTTCTTGTTTGCTAAATGGCTTTTGAAGAAAGTCACAAGCACCATTAGTAATGGCCTCAATAATGATATTTTCTGTTTTAAGTGAAGACATCAAAATAATAAAATGATCTTTATTTTCTTCATTTATTATTTTTGCTAATTCAAACCCTGAAGTCTCAGGCATCACGATATCTATAATATAGCAATTTCCAGAGGTCGTTCTTAGAAGTTTGGCAGCAGTCTCCGCAGAATTTGCCTCACCGACTACCGCTATTCCTTGTTCTTCCAGCGCGTCAACAATAGACTTTCTTGTAAACTCACTATCGTCAACGACGACGACTTGGAGGGACTTTTTGTGTTCTTCATCTTTTGTCATTTTATGCACTATCCTTTGCCATCTTTGGTAGCATTGAGTTATTTCCATTTTAACGGAAAAAAAGAATTACCAAAAGACTTATAAAAGAGGATTAAATTAGTCAGATGAAAAGAATTAGTTTTGAGCAGGTTTACATGAGACTCGCATTTGATTTAGCTGCTAGGTCAACATGTGTGCGATTACAAGTGGGTTGCGTGATTGTTTCATGTGATTATTCCAGAGTTTACGGGATTGGATATAATGGTAATGCTGCCGGAAGACCGAACGAATGTGATAGTCCTACCCCCGGTAATTGTGGGTGTCTTCATGCCGAAGATAATGCTCTTTTAAAAACTAATGGTGGTCCAGAAGTTTCGAAAATTGTTTTCGTAACCCATCAACCTTGTGCGTATTGTGCAAAGAGAATGGTTAACAAAGGAGGAATAAAAAAAGTATATTTTTCCGAGCCTTACCGCTTAACTCAAGGATTAGAAATTTTAAAAGATGCAAATATTGAGGTTATTCAAATTAAGCCGCAATTTCTTGATCGCGCGCCTCTCCCTTCATTACCTTAGCTTGACTATTTTTCCACTCTAGTTTCATGTGAGACCACCCAACAAGTGCAATCTCAAGAACTTCAGCAAAGCTTTTTACGGGAACAAAGTTTAACTTTTCTCTATACTCTTCAGGTATTTCAACAAGGTCCTTTTTGTTTTTCCACGGGATGATGATTGTTTTAATATCCATCCTCATAGCTGCTAATGCTTTTTCTTTTAGGCCACCTATTGGAAGGACTTTTCCAGTCAAGGTTATTTCACCAGTCATGGCAACATCTTTGTTTACTGGGCAACCAGTTAAAAGCGAAACAATTGATGTAGCAAGAGTGATTCCAGCGCTTGGGCCATCTTTGGGAGTTGCCCCAGCGGGAAGATGAACATGTATTTCATAGTTTTCAAAAAGATTAATATCAAGACAATAATGATCTGAATAACTCTTTATATGACCTAGAGCAGTTTGTGCTGACTCTTTCATTACATCACCTAATTGTCCTGTTAAAGTTAACCCTTTCCCTTTAATTTTAGTCGTTTCAATATAAAGGATTTGTCCTCCTACTGAAGTCCAAGCTAGACCAGTGGCGACACCAACCTCATGGTCATTACTTCTATCTTCGTCTGTATAGAGGTGCGGTCCTAAAAATTCCTCGACGATTTTGGCATTGACTGTTAATTTTTGAAAATCTCCCTGAGCAACCTTCATCGCTACTTTTCGGCAAACCGAACCAATTTTACGTTCAAGATTCCTTAGTCCGGCCTCTGCAGTGAAGTTTTTAATTAATGATCTAAGTCCGTCCTCAGTAATTTCTATATTACTTTCAGTTACGCCGTTTTCTTCAATTTGTTTTGGGATTAGAAACCGTCGGCTAATGGCCATTTTTTCTTCTAGAGTATATCCACTAAGACTAAGAACTTCCATTCGGTCTCTAAGAGGAGAGGGAATATCCTCAAGTACATTAGCTGTTCCGATAAACATTACATTGCTTAAATCAAATGGAAGGTTTAGATAATGATCTCTAAAAGCGTTATTTTGTTCAGGGTCAAGAACTTCAAGCAATGCACTTGAAGGATCACCTTTGAAATCGCCCCCAAGTTTATCAACTTCATCAAGGAGAATAACTGGATTATTTGTTTGAGCTTGCTTCAAGGCCTGTATAAAACGACCAGGTAAGGATCCTACGTATGTTCTTCTATGACCTCTTATTTCGGCCTCATCTTTAACTCCACCAAGAGAAATTCTGACAAACTCTCTACCTGTTGCTTTGGCTATAGATTTACCAAGAGATGTTTTTCCTACACCAGGAGGACCAGAAAAGCAGAGTATAGGACCTTTTGTCTTAGAACCTTTTAGCTGTCTCACAGCTAAAAACTCTAATATACGTTCTTTGATCTTTGTGAGGTCGAAATGATCTTCGTCAAGAACTTCCTTAGCATATTTTAGATCGATGACTTCTTTAGAAGTTTTAGACCAAGGAAGATCGAGAAGCCACTCAAGATAGTTTCTTACGATTGTTGATTCCGAGGAATCTGGATGCATTTTTTCAAGCCTTTGAACTTGTTTTTTTGCTTCGGTATCTACCTCAGCCGGCATCGCCGCATTTTTAATTTTTTCTCTTAATTCACCAAACTCATCGTCAATATAATCTGGTATATCGTCATTAAGTTCGTTTTTTATGGCCTTAATTTGCTCTCTTAAAAAATATTCTTTTTGAGATTTATTAACATCTTCTATAGAGTTATTTCTAATTTTAGTTTGCATTGATAAGATCTCGAGCTCTCTAGAAATAATATCATTAATTTTATGAAGTCTTTCTATAGGATCGAGAACTTCCAGGATCATCTGCCCTTCAGCTACATGAAGACTAAGATTACTGGCAACAAGATCAGCTAAACGACCTGGGTCTGTAATATCCTCAAGAACCATAAGAATATCAGGAGATAAGTTTTTTCCTAATGTAATAACTCTTTCTAATTGTTCTCTTATATTTCTCATAAGAGCATTAACTGTAATATCATCTTCTGGTGCAGAGAGATCTTCTACTTTGTTTAATTTAACTCCAAAAAATGGTTCAGTTTGATCAAAGTCAATAATTCTGGCCTTAGATAGACCTTGAACAAGTATCTTAATTCTACCATCCGGTAGCTTTCTCATTCTCATAATCATGGCCACTGTACCTAATTCATATATTTCAGAAGGTGCAGGAGACTCTGCTGTAATATCTTTTTGAGATGCTAGAAAAATAAGTCTTTCATGTTGTGCTAATGCAGCTTCAACTGCCTCAATTGACTTTTCTCGACCAACAAAGAGTGGAAGTATCATGAAGGGGTAGACGACTAGGTCTCTAACTGGGAGTAATGGCAGGTTATCCTTAAAATCCGTATCATTGTTCCCTTCAAAATCAGCTGTCATTTATCATCTCCTAAATTGATTGAGTGCCAATCCTGCACAAATAGAAGATCGGGAAATTTTGCCTAGGGCCTTAAGCATTTTGTAAAAATTTGCCGGTTTTTATTCCAGATTTCAATACAATATCCGCTATTTAGTAAATACGATTTAATTAAAGTAAGGGAACTTATTAATTTTAAAAGAGTTTAAAAGCTGATATGAATACTTTAGTATAAGGTAGATACTTGAGTTTAAAGGTTTGTTAACCCAAGGGAAGTTGCTTAATGGATATAGTAGTTTTGGCGGCCGGAAAAGGGACAAGAATGAAAAGTCCTCACCCTAAGGCCCTTGTTCCTCTTTTAGGTGTACCTATGCTTCATATTGTACTTAAAAGAGTGTTAGAGCTTTTTGAGAGCTCTTCTAGAGGACGTATAACTGTTGTTGTTGGACACCGTAAAGAGGAAATCGTTAGCTCACTAGAAAACTACAAAACTTTAACTGGTCAGCATGTTGAAACGTGTGTGCAAGAAAATGCCTTAGGAACAGCAGACGCACTTAAGTCATATTTTCAATCTATAAATGGCTCAGAGAAAGCAACTCACACTATGGTGCTTTGTTGTGATACTCCTCTACTAGAGACCAAAGATCTTAGATCTATGTATGAGCTTAGTAATAAAGAAGACCTTGATGCTGTTGTAGCATCTTTTAATATCCAAGAACCAAAAGGTTATGGGAGAGTTTTAAACTTCTCTAAGGGTTTAAAAATTATAGAAGAAAAAGAGGCCTCAAGCGAACAAAAACAAATTACTGAGGTTAACTCCGGTCTTTATATATTTAAAACGGAATTGATTGAGAAGTTCCTTGACGAAGTCAATAATCAAAATAATTCTGGTGAATTCTATCTCACTGATGTTTTTCAAGAAGGTCGTAAGGTAAAGTCATTAAACTTTGGTGAAACTAACAATTTTTTAGGAGTAAATGATCTAGTTCAGTTGGAATCAGTTGAGAAAGAGCATGTTTTAAGAAATATTAGAAGAGCTCAACATGAAGGTGTTCGTTTTTTAGATAGCTCTAATACCTATATTAGTGAAAATACTGTTATCGGAGAGTCTAGTGTTGTTTATCCCAATGTTGTCATGGAAGGAAATAATCACTTAGGTGTTGGAGTAACTGTTGGCCCAAGCTCGCACTTAAAAAATTGTAAAGTTGGTGCAGAATCAGAAATACTTACAGGCAGTGTTTTAGAGGACTGCCAGGTTTCTCGTTCATGTTCTATTGGGCCTTACGCTAGATTAAGGCCAAACGCCATCATTGGAGAGGGCTCGAAAATTGGTAACTTCGTAGAAATAAAGAAATCGACTCTTCATCGAGGAGTTAAGGTAAGTCATTTGAGCTATGTAGGGGATGCAGAAATCGGTGATGATACCAATATTGGTTGTGGTTTTATAACTTGTAACTATGATGGTGCTCAAAAGCATAAGACAACTATAGGAAAAGGGTGTTTCATTGGTAGTGATAGTCAAACTGTGGCCCCAGTAAATATAGGGGATGAGTGCTTCGTTGCGAGTGGTTCAACGATTAACCAGAATATGCCGAGTGGCTCATTTGCTATTTCAAGGGGTAAACAAGTAACTAAAAATGGTGCTGCCGCGCGTTTTATAAAAAAGAAATGACTTATTGCGTTCTCTTGATAATCAGCTAAAGAGGGTGATAATCTGCCCCCATAGTACCCATGACTTAAATTAAGGAGAAAGGGCAACTTATGTGTGGAATCGTTGGCCATTCCGGCCCAGGAAATTCTGTTGAAAAGGTTTTAGAAGGCTTAAAGCGTTTGGAATACAGAGGTTACGACTCTGCCGGCGTATGCTTTAAAAATACTCATGATGAATTAGTCTTGATTAAAAAGGCAGGAAAACTAGAAAACCTTGAAAAAGCGTTAGTAGATGTCCCCCTTAACTCAAAAATCTGCGTCGGTCACACTAGATGGGCCACACATGGGGTAGTTAATGAGGCCAATTCCCATCCCCATCTTAGTGAAAAAGTAGCAATCGTTCATAACGGAATAATAGAAAATTCCAGTGAGTTGAGAAAAGAGTTAATAGATCAAGGTGAATCTTTTCAATCAGAAACTGACTCTGAAGTTTTTTTGATTTTAATCTCCAAAGGATTAAGGGAAGGTAAAGATTTAAATGAGGCCATAAGAGAAGCTTTTTTTAGGATTGAGGGTAATTCTGCTTTTGTTATCCAACATAGAGATAAAGGAGAGATCCTAACTATTAAAAAAGGTGCTCCAATAGTTTGTGGTATTAATGAACAAACTAAAGAAGTTATGGTTTCTTCGGACCCTTATGCTTTAGCAGGGTTTGTAACAAAGATTTTCTTTCCAGAAGACTCAGTCCTTTGCCGCCTTAATCCAGATCGTAATGAATTAATCACTTTTAATGAGCTTGATGGCTCATTAAGCTCAAGATATACGACCAAAGATTTAGATCAATCTTTTGAAGTTGCGACAAAAGGACAGTTTCCTCACTATATGTTAAAGGAAATTTATGAACAGCCAGTTTTAGTTAGAGGACTACTCCAATACTATGCTGAAGGAGAAGGGGCAGAGACACTAAAAAGGCTTAGATCTTTTAAGCCAAAGAAAATACATATAGTTGGTTGTGGAACTGCTTATTATGCCGGTATGGTTATTCAAGGCTTTATTGAAAGAATCCTTAGAATCCCATCAAGCGTCTCTTTCGCATCCGAATTTCGTTATAGCTCTCCAATTTTGGATCATGGAGACCTAGGTATCTTTATCAGTCAGTCAGGTGAAACGGCCGATACTCTAGCGGCCCAAAAACTATGCAAAGATGCGGGTGTAAAAACCCTTTCAATTGTTAATGTAGAGGGCTCAACTCTCTTTAGACAATGTGATGAAAATCTTCTTATTAATGCAGGTGTAGAAATAGGGGTGGCTTCAACAAAAGCATTTACCCAACAATGTTTAACTGGCCGAATACTAGCTAGTGCTTGGAAAAAAGATAACGAAAGTGATGATATTGAAAGAAAGTTTTCTATTTTTTCCCATAGACTTGAGGCACTTCTTGATCAAGTTCCTATAATTGAAGCAATTGCTCACGAGATTCATAACTTTAAAGGGTTTTTATATACAGGAAGAGGTAAGTATTTTCCCGTAGCTTTAGAAGGGGCCTTAAAGTTAAAAGAGATTGCTTATGTTCATGCTGAAGGCTATGCCTCAGGTGAGTTAAAGCACGGCCCTATAGCTTTGATCGATGAGGAGATTGTTAATATTGCTATCGTTGGCCCAGAGCTTTACGAAAAAACTATATCCAATATTGAGGAAATTAGGGCGAGAAAAGGAAAGATAGTTTCAATTGGCCCTAAGGATGATGAAGGATTAAAACAAATTTCTCATTTCTATATACCCCTTAATTTTGTCGGACTAGGGGAGCTATCCCCCTTGTATGTTAACGTGGTTAACCAATTGTTGGCTTACTATGTTGCAAAAAGTAAAGGGACAGATATAGATAAACCGAGAAATCTTGCTAAATCTGTTACAGTAGAATGACCTATTTAAATAACCTAAACAGTGGACAAAAAGAGGCCGTACTAGCAACTGATGGGCCTGTGATGATTCTAGCAGGTGCAGGGTCAGGTAAAACTCGTACCTTGGTATCAAGGATTTCTTATTTACTTGATAAGATACAGGTAAGTTCTCATCAGCTCTTAGCACTCACTTTTTCTAATAAAGCTGCGAAAGAAATGAGGGAAAGAATCTCTAGAGAACTTCAGCTAGATCTTGGAAGTTTACAGGTGACTACTTTCCATTCATTTTGTGCAAAGTTGTTAAGAAGCGAAGCTAATTATCTTGGTCTTTCTAAAAATTTCACTATTTATGATACCTCTGAAACAAAAGCAGTTATTAAATCTATTTTAGCAAAAAGAGGAATTAGCTCCAAAGAATTGCCTCCATCAGAGGTCCTCTATTACATAGATGATTTAAAAAATAATGGTTACTACAAAGATACCAAGATGGATCTTGATTACGATATTGATGCTGAAGATGAATATTATGAGTATTATCTAGAGTATGAACAAGAGTTAAGAAGGGCCAATGCAGTCGACTTTGGAGGTCTTATTACTGGAGTTCTTGAGCTTTTTGAGAAGTTTCCAAAAGTAATGAATCATTATCAGGAAAGGTTTAAATATATTCTTGTTGATGAGTATCAAGACACTAACCGGTGTCAATTTCATTTGCTAAAACATTTAAGTGATAAGAATAAAAATATATGTGTAGTTGGGGATGAGGATCAGTCGATTTACTCATGGAGAGGCGCAGACATTAGAAATATTCTTGATTTTGAAGAAACCTATCCCCATGCAAAAATATTGAAGCTTGAACAAAATTATCGTTCATCTAAGACAATTATCGAAGCCGCTAGCTGTGTTATTGAAAGAAATAGTCACAGAAAAGGCAAAAAGATGTGGACTCAAAACTCAGAAGGGAACTCCATTTCAATTGTGGAATGTCCTAATGAGCAAGGGGAAGCACAATTTGTAACGACAAAAATAATTGAGCAAGCCGAAAAAGGAACAGACCTTTCAGATGTGGCCATTTTTTATAGAACCAATTCTCAGTCCAGAGTAATTGAAGATGCGCTTCGAAAAAATAATATTCCTTACAGAGTTGTTGGGGGAATGCGCTTTTATGAAAGAAAGGAAATCAAGGATCTTCTGTGTTATTTACGCATTTTGGTAAATGAAAAAGATTCACTTGCTTTGGCCAGAATCATTAATGTGCCAACAAGAGGAATAGGTGCAACCAGTCTTAGGAAAATTGAGGAAAAGGCCGTTGAGGAAAATGTCTCATTATGGGAGATGGTTGAGCTTATTGTGGAAAAACCAGAAAATTATTCTTATTTAAGGTTGAGTTCAAAAATACGCAGCTCATTGTCTGAATTTGTTAATTTGGTGTGGGAGTGTAAGACCCTCGATAAAAATAAAGAGAAACCATCAATAATTTTTGAAAAGCTTCTTTATGAAAGTGGGTATATTGAAAGTTTAAGGGTCACAAAAAACTATGAAGACCAAGCTCGTATAGAGAATTTAGAGGAACTAGGCTCTGCTATAAAACAATTTGAAGAAAGTAGTACTCAACCTAATATCCTTAGCTTTTTAGAGTCCGTTACGCTTGATACAAATATTGAGAGTGATGATGAAAGATCACAAGATATGAGGGGTGAGGTTTCTTTAATGACAATTCATGGAGCTAAAGGTTTAGAGTTTCCATTAGTATTCATTACTGGAGCCGAAGAAAATATTTTTCCTTCTTTTAGAAGTTTGGAAGAAGGAGAAATGGCCAGTGAAGAAGAAAGAAGACTTTTTTATGTTGCCATGACAAGGGCCATGAAAGAGCTCTATATTGTATTCGCTCAAGGAAGAATGCTTTACGGTCAATTAAAATTCAATGGGCCAAGTCGATTCATTTATGAAATACCTGATAAGTTTTATGAATGGATAAAAACAGGGAAGTTTGGTCAATCCTACACTAATGATTTTGAAGAATCTCAAGAGCTTTATGACCCTGATGAGGTCGTTTATCAAGTAGGAGAAGAAAGACAGATAGAAAAAACCAAATCAAAGTTTCCTAAAGGCAAAAGAGTCCTTCATGCATTATATGGGGAAGGAAAAATAGTATCTAATAATGGTCTAGGAAATGAAGAGAAAGTTGTAATTAAATTTAAAGATGGTGCTACAAAGAAGTTCATGGTTAAGTTCGCACCATTAACTTTATTGTAAATGGAACTTCATCACAAACTTAATCAATTATTGAATTCGCATAAAATATCTTATCAAAGTATGGAGCATCCTCCAGGACAAACATGTGAGTTAGCTGCCCAGATGCGTGGTTCTGAATTGAAAATCGGAGGAAAATCCCTATTGCTTAAATCCAAGAGGGGTTTTCATATATTTACTCTCTCAGCTGCTTTTGAGGCAGATTCTACTAGAATGAGAAAGATCTTAAGGTCTCAAAAACTACGCTTTGCTAAGGATGAAGAATTCACTTCAATAACGGGAGTTCCAAAGGGAGCATTACCACCCTTTGGAAGAGAATTACACAACCTAGATCTTTATTTGGATTTAAGTATTCTAGAAAATGACAGTATAGCTTTCAATGCGGGTTTATTAACTCAATCGTATATTCTATCAACCAATGATTATTTAAAAATAAGTTCACCCTTTATCTGTTCTTTTTCAAAAGTAAAATAGTCAAATAAGAAGACTCTTTATATAGCATTTTTTATTTTGCTATAATTGGAAGATAACTCTTAATAGGAGATTCCATGAAGGGATCAAAGTTTAAATTAATCTTGATAGTTTTAGTTTTAATCGCAACTGGTTTTGGGGCCGTATACTATTATGCTGCCACCAAAATATCACCAGAGGAAATTAGAAAAAGAGCGCTGGTAGAAATACAGAAAGTGTTTCCTAATGCAGAAGTAACGTTAGGAAAAATAGATTTTAAACTTGGAACGTCCATTAATTTTGAGGTTGAAAAACTTAATATAAAACATTCAACAGGGGATTTATTAGACTTACAGTCATTCCTGGTTAAAATCCCTGTTTTTTCTGTTTTAACAGGACATGGAAGCGTTGATTTTAAAATCCAAAAACCAAAATTAAGCTATAAGGAATTCAAAAAGAAAAATAATTGGCAGATGGCCATGGGTGAAAATAAACAAAAAGCCGAAAAAACTGATTCTGAGCTCAGTCTAGTCATTCCAGCTTTTCTATCGAATATAAGAATTAATTTTGATATGGGCCAAACAAATCTAGATTATTATCTCCAGTCAGGAGAGAAAGGAACTTTGGCGATTACAACCTTTCTTATAAAAAACTTGAATTTAAAAGAACCAACGGCCTTTGAAGTCAGATCTAACTACTCTCAAGATAAAACAAAGCTGTCTTTTCTTGCGATTGGGGAGGTTCATCTTAACAAATTACTAAAGGGAGAAGACTTATTTGCGAATATTTTAATCAATTTAAATGATATCCATGGAGCAGCTTTAAAGAAACCAATTCAGGAGGTAAAAGCAAATATAAAAATAACACAGAAGCCTAAAGGAGATTTACTTGGTCAATGGGATCTCCAGTTTGGTGATAGTGGAAAAGCAAAAGCAGATTTTAGTTATAAGAATAAAAATTTAGAGTTATCTAAGATAGAAAGTGATATTTCATTGGCCAATCTAGTTAAGGATTTAGGCTTAAAAGGTCTTGAAGATTTTAAGTTAGGAAAAACTTCATTTAAATTAAATGGTCAAATTAAATTATTAAGTAATAATAAAATTTTACCAGATCTATCATTTAGTATTAGTCCAAATTTAGGCTTTAGTATTAATAACATAAAAGGTGATTATGGTTTAGAAGGAACTTTCAGGAATAAAAAGTTAATTCTTAACGGAAAGGGGGAGGTCTTAGATGGTCAAATTAAGACGTCCTTAAATGGAGACCTAAATTTGATGCAACTTAAAGATGGTTTTGAAGGACTTTCACCAATGTCTCTCAATATTTGGGCCAAAGGTATTAAATTCACAAAACAAATGATTAGAGATAGCCTATATAAAAAAGAGCCTTCTGTCTCAACAATTACAACAATAAAAAACAATGGAGTAAATAAGGATGTAGTACCATTGTTACTTCCAAAATTACGGTTAGACATGTTTTTAGATCAAATAAAGATTGATGATAGAGATTTTTCTGGAAAATTAAGGGCCATTACTTCATTAAATAAGCTTGTCTTAAGAGACTTTGACTTTAATTATTCTAAAGGTCGAGGCGTCTTGGGCTTGGTTTCTGAAATAGATAATAAAGGTATTTCTAATCAGATAAATTTTAAATTAACAGATTTGGACTTAAAAGGTTTGGGAGTTTTTCTACCTGAAGTTTTTCAAGGTTTAGAGGGAAAGTTTAATGGTGTAGTGAAAGGTAATGTCTCAAAGAAAAGTGATAAAATTAACCACGATATAACGGTAAATGTGAAGGCCTATAACGGTAAAATTAAAGGACTTAACATTAAAGAGAGACTTGACTCTATAATAGATAATATGAGCTTTTTGAAAAATAAAAATATAAAATTACCAGAAAAAATAGATGGTGAATTTAAAAAGCTTTTATTGGATGGGCGGTTTAAAACAAATAATTATGATCTTAAGTCATTTTCATTTGATGGCCCAGATAAAACAATAATGTTTACTGGTAATGGTAAACTTTTTCCTAACTCTAAATCTCAAATCGGAAAAATTGATGTTAATCTAACAGATAAGACAGGAAAAATAACTACCAGTCTAAAACGTTATGCGGGGGTAGAGGTTTTACCTCTTAGATTTGAGGGAACTCAATTAAATATGTCTCCCAATTATGAGTACACTTTGACTCGTTTAGCGAAAAAAGCCTTGCAAAAAAAAACGAGTTTAGCAAAATCAAAGGCCAAAGAAAAGATGAAAAAAACTATTGAGAAAAAAGCCGGAGATCTTCTAAAGAGTAAGGATGTAAAAAAATTATTAAAAGGTTTTTTTGACTAATGAAGAAATCAAGTATTGATATAGGTTCAAATAGTATATTGCTTCTCTATGGTGAGTTGAATAAATCCTTCAACGAGATGGGAAATGAAGCAGAAGTAGTAGGGCTTGGCAAAGGCGTAGATGAAACAGGTAATTTTTTAAATGAAAAAATGGATCATGCCTTTAAAGTTCTTCAGAGGTTCAGAGAAGTATTAGTAAGTAACGGTTTTGACCCCCTAGAAACAATCGTAACAGCTACAGAAGCTTCAAGAAATGCCAAAAATAGTAAAAGCTTTTTTCTTAAAGTAAAAAATGATTTAGGGTTTAATGTTCAAATAATTTCGCCTCTTGGAGAAGCTTATTATACTAGTTTAGGCATTATTAATTTAAAGAAAGAACTTTCATCTAATGAATGCCTCCTTATTGATTTGGGGGGAGCTTCTACTGAAGTTATACATTTGCAGAAAAAACCATTTCTTATTAAAAAGATGCAAAGTTTAAAATGCGGTAGTGTAAGGGCCACAGAGTGGATAGAAAAAAATAAGTATAAAAAAAACCTTGATCATATTTTTGATTCTTTAGATTTTAATGGGCCATTTGATGAAGCTATATGTATTGCTGGAACTTTCACAACGTTGGCCTCAATGTATCTAAAACAGAAGTCATTTAATCCTAAGGAAATTGAGGCCCTTAACATTGAGTTGGACGATTTTTCTCAATTTGTTAAGTCCATCAAAGATCTTGATGCCTATCCCACTGCTATTTCAAGAAAAGAAACCATAAAAAATGGTGGGGTTTGGGCACTCGACTTACTAACAAGATTAAACGTTAAAAATATTTCATTTTCAACTTTTGGTTTACGCTATGGTGTTATTTTTGAAGGTGAGATTAGGCAGGAGCATATTATATAATGGACGCTTACAATATTGAGGCAGTAGATGAAAACTCTGTGCTTTTTTCAAAAGGTGAAGTTTCAAAAGAACTATTTTTGATAAAAAAAGGTAGTTTTAGGGTGTTTAAGGAAGAAGAAGGGGTAATATATTTAATAGGGATTAGAAAATCAGGCTCTTATTTAGGAGAACATAGTATTTTAAAGAAAGAGGCATTAAGAAAATACTCTGCTGTGGCCGCCGAAAGCAGTGAGATAATCAGAATTCCTTATGAAGATATTGATAAGATCCTTAGAGAGGGCCCTATCTGGTTAAGACAAGTTTTTGGGACAATTTTATCTAGGTCACAAACTCTCAATGAATTTTTACTAACACATAGATTATATGATGATATAGAAATTTTAGAGGGAAATGCATTGAAAGTGATTCACAATAGCATATTAGAATACAGAAAATCCAAAGGACTCAAAGTCTAAATACCTAGTAACCTTTTCTTATTTAATACCATAATAGTATCAATTACTTTTGTTCTTGCCCTTTCCATATGAATCTTTTCATCCCTTATATTTGAGATAAGGGTTTCGTAGGCCCTTTCAGCATAGCTTCTTTCTGCTAGCGATAGAATTCTTTTTTGGAGGGCCAATGTCGAGTCTTTTAGGGCCAGGCCAAGAATTTGTGCATCGATATGATCGAATATAACTTTTATATTTTCATCACTTAGTCTATTTAAATCTTCAAAGGTGTAGCTTTCTTGAAGAAGCTCATTTGCTAGAGATGGGTTTTTTACTCTTATTTTTGTGATTAACATTTCCTTTTCTCTATCACTTAGGAGTTGGAACATCTTAATTACTTGTGCCTTTCCATTAATAAAAATTCCTTGAGATGCTGGTTTATTTTCCATTCGTTAACTCCTACCTATTCCGCTTGCCACTTTATTTTTTCGCGAACATAGTTTTTTCTTGCATTATCAATAACTTCTTTCTGCTCGTTAATAATTTTGTCTAATTCTGATTTCTGAGACTTTTTTAATTCTACTACCTTACTATCATGATTTAACTTAAGGTTTTCTAACTCTTCATTAAGACGCTTTGATTCTTCTTTGAATTGAGTCGTATGTTTGTTTCTTAATTCCGTTAACTTTCTTGATTGTTCAACGGTTTCATTCTCTATTGCAACTTCGCTATCTTTTTTTATTCTTTCTAACTCTACTTCTCTTCTTTTAGCGACTTTATCGAACTCCATTCTATTTTTTTGCTGTAATTTTTGTAAATTACGCATATGTTTCTTAACTTCTGCTTCTTTAAATCTTTGGGCTTTTATAAGTGATATATCGGCCATATTACCTCAAAATGTTCATGCCATTTGGAGCATGTTCTTATATGATATGAAGAATCAACTTTTGGTTAAAGGAGGAAAATATGGCTTTGGGAAAAGTTTTCCTATTAGGGGGGAAAAGAACACCCTTTGGGGCCTTTGGAGGTTCATTGAAGGACATCAAACCGGTTGATTTAGCGGTATTTTCTTCCAAAATGGCTTTAGAATCAGCAGGCGTCTCACCTCAAGATATAGATCATACTTTAATGGCCAATGTAATACCTTCTACCTCAGACACGCTCTATGGAGGTCGTCATCTAGGGCTTAAATTAGGAGTACCCACAGAAAAAGGTGGTTATAATATTAATAGATTATGTGGGTCTGGAATAGAGGCCATACTATCTGCTAAGAGACTTATTCAAAGCGGAGAAGCTAATCTCGTCTTAGTTAGTGGTACAGAAAATATGTCTATGGTTCCTCATCTTACTTATGGAGCTAGATTTGGGACTAAGTATGGCCCCTTAAAATCTAAAGACCTACTATTAGACTCACTCACAGATGAATTTTGTAATACTCCTATGGGAATCACTGCCGAAAACTTGGCCCAAAAATATGAGATATCTCGACAAGATTGTGAGGACTATTCTTTTAATTCTCATAAGAGAGCAAATGACGCCTACGAAAAAGGTTATTTGAAAGATGAAGTGATAAGTGTTGAGCTTAAAAACCGAACTTTTAATAAAGATGAACATTTACGTGGAGATATTTCCATTGAAGACATGAAAAAATTAAAACCATCATTTCAACAAAATGGAGTTGTTACACCTGCAACTGCTTCAGGAATTGTTGATGGTGCCGCTAGTGTTTTAATTGCATCTGAAGCTTACATTAACAAAGCAGGGCTTAAACCATTATGTGAGGTTGTAGATGGTGCGGTTGTGGGAGTTGACCCTACCTTAATGGGGATTGGCCCTTGCCCGGCCATTAAATCAATTCTAAATAAGCACAACTTGAAAGTTGATAATATAGATCTTTACGAAATTAACGAAGCTTTCGCTTCGCAGCTATTGGCTTGCAAAAAGGAGCTTTCCATTACTGATGAAAAATTAAACATTTTTGGAGGAAGTATTGCGGTTGGTCATCCTCTTGGAGCAACAGGAGTAAGAATTTCTCTAACATTGGCCCGTCAACTTCATATATTTAATGCTAAGATGGGCATCGCCTCTGCTTGTATTGGTGGAGGACAAGGAATTGCTTTACTATTAAAGAGCTGTTGAAAATGACAGATTTAAAATTTACAAAATTTGATTTTTTAGAATTTCAGAGATGGATTGAGCTCGATCTAAATGCAATTACTTGGCAAGGACGTTATGCGAAGGATTTTAATGAATTCTGGGATTGTTTCTTTATTGAAGGAAGCGATTTTAAGTCATTAATGTTTAAATTCAAGTTCGCGGAAAAGAATATAAAAATTGGGCCTTTAGCTTCTTGGTTTAATTGGCTAAAAGAAAAATTTATTTGCTTTGTTTTCATTCATAAAAATATTTCTTTGAAAGAACTAAGCCATCAAACTGAAATATCTCTTCCACATTTGGGTAGATTAATAAGAGACTATTTTTTAGATTTTTATCCTCAGTTTGAAGAGCAGTTGAATACTTACCTTCAGATAGGAAGTATGGCCCATAAAAACTCTTATCTGACTTTTTCCCATATTAACAAAGAATTAGATTTTTCTTCTAAGTTACGAGGTATACATGCGGAAGAAATTTTAAATTCTTTAGAAGTTACTCTATATGCCGAACTTCAAGACTTTACTAAAAAACTAAAAAAAATTAAAAATGTATCTCTTTCAAAAAAAATATTACTGCCCATTAAGAATTTTAGATTACAAATAAAGTACGTCAGAGATTTAACAGCTTTATTTGTGATAGGACTTTTATCTGTTTGGGGAATTAAAAGCTTTAATCTTTGGTATGAAAAGTACTTAGAACAAAAAATTGCCGTTTATGAGCCTCAATTTAAATGGTCAAATAAGGGGATAAGTTTTTTTACCAAAAATGAAGGCCCTGATGAAAATTTTAAACTTGATATAGATGATTTTGATGAGGCCTCTGTAAAAAGAGAGCCTGTAAGTATTGAAGCAGATGAAATCTACCAAGAAGAAACAGATGTTTCTCTTATGTCTATTGATAGTTTACCTAAAGATTTTGATACAGCCGATTTAGAACGTTCAGAGTATGAAGAAATGAATAAAAGGGGTACTCGAGACAATCGATATGGAAATAGAATGGTCTATCGAGTAATAATGAAGTCCGTTGATCCTCTTGAATCTAAACAAACGTTAAATGAGCTTATTAATAAGTATAAAGTTACACAGGTTGATAATGTAAGACCTGGAACCTTAGTTCCGGGAGGTGTTTACTATAATGTTTTTGTTCCTCGGCCTAATTTAAAGGATTTCTTGGCCAATATAATGAAGATGGACGATGTCACACTTTATGAAACAAGGACGAGAAGAAATAATCCCCCTGGGAAACATAGGGTTTTTATATGGATAAAGACTTTTTAGGCTTCTTCTTTGAATTTCGGATTATCGACAACGGAATCACCATTAAACTCCCAGTTGGCAATTATCATAGTGAGAGGCAATAGGAACCACATTGAAAACAAAAGAAACCCAACCCAAATTTGATCACTCATAAACTTTCCTGAAATTAACTATATGCGCATTATACAATATTTTGATGGAATAAACCAGTTTACATCTGGCCATCAGGTATCTGAAATAAGGTCTTTAGTTTGCGCAGTAATATATGACCTTTTTTAAGATAGTACCATTGTCTTATGAATCCAATAAACATGGCCGCAAA
The DNA here is from genome assembly GCA_030828105.1 of Bdellovibrionota bacterium. Taxonomy (GTDB): domain Bacteria; phylum Bdellovibrionota; class Bacteriovoracia; order Bacteriovoracales; family Bacteriovoracaceae; genus JAURDE01. The sequence continues at coordinate 33,770 of JAURDE010000007.1, forward strand.
AAAGCCATACACAACGCCAGAGTGTATGTGCTTTTGAACAAGCCCAGTGTCATGAGCACCTCCCAATAAAAAGGCAATCATTCCAAGGACAAGCATAAGCATGGTCCAGGGTATTGTTTGTCTTTTTGCTAGTTCAGAGTCTTGGACAAACTTTTCTACTTTTTTAGAGTATGGTGTTAGATCTTCTGGAGGATTATCAAAAAGCTCTTTAAGGTTCGTACCAGAATTTAAAATAAGCTGAACATTTTTAGTAAGCCTAGCAATTCCAATAAAATAGAACATCACAAAGGCCTGAGCAAATATGGTGTATATAAAGGATGGTATTGCAAGTTGAATGTGACCTAAGGAAAGGTGTATCCAACCTTTTGCAGACATAAGCGTTGTGGACATTGCAAAAACCATCAATAAAATTAATGCGCGAAGTAAATATGCCATGGGGGTATCCTTTTGCGCCAAGATAAATGAAATGAAAGGAAATTAAAAGGGCATAGCTTGGAAGCTATGCCCAATTCGGTTATTCAATAATGTCTTTAAACTCGCTACCATACAAGATTTCGGATACCTGTGGTATTTCACTACTTTGAAGAGTGAATTTAATGAGATATGGAACTCTAAGCTCTTTTTCACGGCCAAGAATAGTAACCTTGATTCTTCTTTCAGGGCACTTAAGGCTGGCCTCCTCTTGAGTGTCGCCCCCTTTCAAAAATTTATTATAGATGTATGGAGGGCACTTGTAGCGAAGTAGCCTCAGGAAAGTCTTCAAAGTAAACCTATTATATGAAATCGAATCACCTAAATCAGCGAGATGTTTGGTAAATATGGCGAGCTTATCTTTTGAGTGGTCGCTATTTTTATTTTGAGTTTCATTTTTATC
>JAURDE010000031.1 GCA_030828105.1 Bdellovibrionota bacterium
ATTGAAAAACGAAGTGAAATTGAAGTTGTAACAAGGGATGTTCACTTCCTCCCCTGGCCACTAACTAATCGTGACCTTATTGTTCATAATAAACTCTACCTAGACCTAGAAGAAGGTTATCTTGTTGTTGGCGCCCACTCTATTGAGCATAATGATTTTCCAGTAAAAGAAGATTTTGTAAGGGCCCATCTTAGTGTAGGTGCAATTTTTCTTAGACCAAAAGATCAGTTCAATACCGAAGTGAAATTAATTATTCATATAGATCCAAAAGGCTCTGTACCCCATTGGATTATTAATGAAATACAAAAGAACTGGCCTCTAAAATATTTAACTGGCCTTGAAAAACAAGTCTCTCATTACCCACCCAAGCATTTAGGAAAAACAGTTCAGTCAATGCTTGATCAATTAAGAGGGAAAAATTATGGCAGATGAGGAAAAAACAGAAGAGGTAGATAATAAAGGGCCTGAGATAAGTGCCAAAAGAAACTTTATTCTTATTATTTTCACTTTCATAAACTTTACTATCTTAACAGTACTGTTCTTTAGACAGATGGGACTTAATAATAAGTTAGTAGAGTTTCAAAAAAAACACTTTATCTCTCGGCCAGTAACTACATCAGCAGAATCAGGCCGCAAGCAAATGTATGAGTTAAAGCCTATGAATATAAATCTCGCTGAATGGGATGGGCCTCGAAGGTATCTCAAAATAACAACTAAGTTTGAGGTAGATGCTAGGGATATAGAGGAACTAGAGGCCAAAAAAAGTCTTATTAGAGATGTCATAATCAAAATTGCTAACAAAAAGAATCCCGAGAGTCTTCTATCAGATGGTGGAATTGAAAAGATTAAGGCCGAAATGATAGAAGGAATCAATAAGGTACTCTCTCAGAGTAAGATAATTCGTATTTATTTTATCGACTATAGAATAAACTAGACTTGAGTAATATTCAGAGCACTATTAAAATAGAATTACCACACATTTTATCTAAAACGATTTTAAGGAGGCGATCATGGAAGATTCCAAATTGAAAATTGAAAAAGAAATTGAAGAACTTAAGAAAAAGCTAACAGGTAATCTATGGGATGACATGGAGTTAAAAGGAAAAATTCATAACATGGAAATGAAGCTCAATGACATCAAACCTATGGACTCTAAAATCGACTGTATTGGATGCGGTAGTTAGGAAAACAATTAACTTATAATAGGAGATTAATCTATGACAGCAACAGAGCGTACCTTACCCAACGAACTTTCTACTTCTTTTTTAAATGCTTTATCTCATTTAAAATCCCACGTTGGATACAATACCAGCGACGATTCGTTTTATCTTCAGGAGAATAAAAAATCTATTGTTGATTATGATTATGTTGAGAACCTGTTTACCGATGAATTAACAAAAACAGATCTTCACTACGATATGGTTGGTGATGAAGAGTTTCAAAGACTTCTTGATTTTGGAATTAAGGCCCTCGATGGAATGTCTCCTGAAGTAGAAGATGCCATGGAAAAAGTTGAAATGCAGGACACAGAAGAAGAGTATGAGGAAGAAGAAGACTATGAGGAAGAAGAGCTTGAAGAAGATGGAGATGAAAATCCAGAAGACATACATTTTGAATTTATTACTGAGATTATTGAGGAAGTAAGGGCCAATCCAGAGGATACGGATGACGACTACCTTATGGTAAGGATTAAAAATGGCCTGAGAATGAAAAATCTAGAAATTAATTTTATCGAATAGAACTAAAGTTTAAAGGGGGACCATGTGTCCCCTATTTTTTTTCCATCAAGTTTTGCATAAGAAAGCAATAGATCATTGCTTCTATTTCTGCCAGCTGAGTTGTGTCCGAGCTTCCCGAGTGCCCACCAACTCTATTTTCATAGTAAAGATTGTTTTTAAAATAATGGTCACATAAGGCCGACATCTTACGGGCGTGTCCTGGGTGAACCCTGTCATCCTTTGAACTTGTAATAAAGAAAATAGGAGGATAATGCTTTTGCTCATCCATGTTGTGATAAGGAGAGTTGTCTTTGAGATAGCTCAAAACATCATCAGAAGAGGGGTCTCCATATTCCCCTATCCAGCTTGCCCCTGGTGGTAGGGCCGTATATCGTAGCATATCTAAGAGTGGGACTTGGCATATAACGGCCCCAATATCTTCAGGGAACTTGGTATACATGCTTCCCATCAGCAGACCACCATTACTTCCTCCCCGTATTCCTACTTTGGAGACGGTAGTCACTCCCCTAGATACCAGATCTCTAATAATAGAAGCGAAGTCTTCAGCACGTTTATGTCTATTTTTAACAAGGGTTGTACTATGCCAATCGGGCCCGAACTCCGAACCGCCCCTTATTATAGCTAGTACGTAGAGCCCACCCTTTTCGAGCCATCCTTTTCCCAAAGTCGCTGAGTATTTAGGAGTCATGGAGATCTTAAATCCGCCATAGCCATACTGAAGTACTGGAGCATTGCCTTTTTTAATGACTTCTTTTTTTCCAACCAGAAAATAAGTAACAGTGGTCCCATCAAAGGAGCTTGTTTGATGCTTTTGTACAGTCATGTTTTTAGTATCAAATTGAGCGGGTAGTGTTTTGGACACAGTAGCGAGATCTCTATCAATCTTATAAAGAGTTTGGGGTACGATAAAGTTTTCGAAGCTGCATAAAACATTGCTATTTTGGGGGTCAGCACTAATATAGGTGATAGAACCATTTTCAGGTGTGTTTACAGAATATGTTTGCCACCCATAATCCTGGTAGTCGCAAAAATACAGCTCAGAACAGACGTTATTAAGCAGGTGAATATACACACCTTCTTGAGAGCAAGCGACATCCATTATAGACTGCTCACTATGAGGAAAAGTGATAATTTCTATAGAGCTTATGAGTTCTGCGCTATCAATATCTTCTATCGGAATGGAAACAAGAGATCCTTTTGGAAAGACCCTATTAAGTATTTTCCAATCTTCTTGAAGATAAAAAATAAAAAGTCCTTTAAACACACCTTTTAGGTCTGATTTTTCGGGAACTGGAAACTTTATAAGTTTATTTTCTCCTTGATAGAGATAGTATTCATAGTCGTAAAATGTCTTAGATCTTTGTATTAGATTATATTTATTATCTTCGTCACTGAGGCTAAAGGCCCACACACCAACATCAGATTCTTTGCCTAGATAGAGATAGGGAGAGTTTTTGTAGTCACTGCCTCGTGTAATGGATTTTACCCCTCTAGGGTATCCACTAGTAGTGGGGCCAATACTATCTTCAAAGTCTCCACCATAAAGAACTTCATTGCTATTAACCCAGTCAATCGTAAACTTACATTCGGGAAAATTAAATGGATTCTCATCTAGAAAGGATTTTTTATCTAGGTCATATTCTCTTGCAACCCCTTTATCAGTTCCTCCTTCACTAAGAAGAATGAGAGCTTTGTTTGAATCTTCGAGGATAAGATACCCCTTCATAACCCAATCTTTATTCTCTTGTAAGGAAAGGGTATCTATATCAAGAATATTTTCCCACTTGGGTTTAGCTTTAAGGTATTGTTCGAATTTACAGCGTCGGAAAACACCCTTTTTATTGTTTTTATCAGTCCAGAAATTGTAGGCGTATTCATCTTGAAGATAGGGAAAGGGAATTCTTTTATCGTTTTCTAGTGTTTTTTCAAATTGGTTTTTGAGGTCTTTGAATATAGGGCGATTATTTACCCAAAGTTTTGTTTCTTTATTTTTACTTTCAACCCAGTTTAAGGCCTTACTGCCTTCAACATCTTCAAGCCACTGAAAATCATCCATAACTAAATCTCTATTTAAATAACCTTAACCATTCTTGCAGAACTTGAAGCTTCTCTTGAGTTAGAGCTACAGCACCATTGTATTCCTTTCCACCAAAAACATGAACACCTACAAGAGTAAGGTAATCATTATTATGATCTAAGGATTGAATTCCTGATCCACTCATTCCACCATAAGTGTCACATTTGTGAAGAATAATACCTTCTTCTATTTTTTCAGTAGGACACTCAACTTCCCACATGGTTCCTTTCGGTTTGTCTCCTGGGTAACCCATTATTCTAATTGGGGATAAATCTTTGGCCTCTCTTAGACCCGCCCAACCTAAATCATCTCCTATGGGCCTATCTAAGATCACCATGGCCATGTCATAACGAAATCCCTCACCATTTATAAAGTTCTTAAGAGTAAGAACATGCTTCCATTTGATAGTTCCAAAGGGAGTATTTCCTCTATCTGCTCTGCCGGGCTTAAATACAAACTTTGATTTGAAGTTCTTTTTTTTGAATGAATATACACAGTGCCCGGCCGTTAATACGTGTCTTGGCCCCACGAGGGTGCCGGTACAGCCATTTCTGAAGTGCCCAACGACTCTCGTTGGGTAGCTTAAATGGCTTTGAGCGAGGCTTCTTTGGTGTTCACCAATAACACTTTTGTCTGGTAGTTTACCTCTAAACCCGTGGGTTTGGACAATTTCATCGGGGGTGGTGTTTATGAACTCTACTTCCTCAATAGTTTTATCTTGATTATAGATGACATAGTCTAGTGCATTGCCCAGTAAAGGCATGAGAGTAAGTAAAAGCAATAACTTATTCATATAATCCCCAGTTTTTAATGGGGAAATACTAACAGCATTATAAGGGAAAAATCTAGGCTTCGTATATCAAATAGATGTTCATTGCGCCATATTCATTGTATGTTTTAATACCTTTATGGATTTCACCATAATCGAAGGTATAAATAGTTGGCTTCTCTTGATTTCCAAAGACAACAGGTTGATTGTTGTTTGAATAATCTAAGGATTGCCCAATTTTTTCGAACACTTTAATAAGCATTGGAGTAATTGCCTTTAGAAGGCAAGTCGGTGTTTTGTCTGGGTCTGAATTGTTGGGAATGACCCCATGTTGAATTTGTAAGGCTAACGATTTTTCAAAGCTGAAGACAAAGGTAATTTTATTCCCTGCGATAAAGCATGGGAATACAGCAAAGTAATCGGAAGAAAGAAATTGATTTTTCTTTTTAACTTTGACTTGCTCTGTCTTTGGGGTAGATTTGGTCATTACTTTAAGAAGTAGCTCACTGGGCCCAGTTAAATTTTCTATTATAAGATTTAAAAGCTCTTTTTCATTAATTAATTTGGCATTTTCATCGTGTATTTTGAGATTTTTTCTAAAAATATCTTCAATATATTCTTTATCAATAGGTTTTTCTTTTATTTCAACCTGCTCAAGAAAGGCCACTTCGGAATTAAAATCTTCGAGGTTTCCTGTAATGATGAGAAAAGGAAAATTTCTAAACTTGGGAATTTTACGAACTTTTTTAATGAGTTCAATACCGTTAGTTTTTGGCATATTAAGGTCTGTTATGGCCATAAAATAGTCCATATGGCCAAAAGTTTTAAAGGCTTGATTGCCATCTTCGGCCACTATGACATTTAGGCCTAGCTTTTTACCAACAAGATTAAATAGATCTAGAATTGCCTCATCGTCATCAACAACTAAAACATTTTTAATTTCCATGACTCTATTTTAGCACCTAATAGTAAAAAGTTTAAATAAAGTCATCAAACGCCATAATAGATTTTTTCTTTGTTTCTTTTTCTTCCTTGGCCTTCAATTTAAGTCTTTCGATAATGAGTGTGTACTGTATAGGGTCTTTTTCTTTAATTAGTTCAAGATCTTCTGTACTAAAATTTTCCCAATATTGAGTTTTTTCCATAAAAGCACTCTCCTATTTCGTTTTTTTATGTATCTTTGTTTGTCTGACTAACCTAAGAATTTAGCCAACAGGAATATACGTAGTTATATTATTCTAAAAATTGTACACCTATTTTAAAAATCCCTTTATTTTCCTCTTCCTCCATTTCACGAATACTCCTCACAATACCTATTAGATCCTTCTTAAAAGATGACTTATCTATGCGTAGGACCTCTAATTCTTCACCTTTTTCAAATTCCGCAGGGTCATCGATAATAAAAGACAACCCTCCAGAAGACACGTCGTACAGCTCAAATTTAAGTATAGGATGTCTTACACCGCCGCCCGAACTAAAGCGTCTGATTGAAACGACCTGTTTGGCCTTTGCGACAACGCGTGGGGCCTCTCTTTTTTCTAAATTTGCAGACTCATTTTCCCTTTCAACTAATTGAAGTTTTAAAAGAAAATCACCTTTTATTATCTTTAACTCTTTTGGTAATTTCAGAGATAGGTGCCCTTGGCTTATGACGCTGGGTGAATCGACGAAAGCAAAAGTCCTATTTTCCGAAAAAACAAAGACAGGTTTTCCTCCAACAAACTTATAACCGCCTGTGTTAGTTGGTCTTAACTCAAGAACTCTTTTAATTTGGTCTATCTTATTAACCGTTGAAAGGTGCACAGGACGGTTACCATCCTCTAAAAGCTCCTTTTGCCATACCCATAACCTCTCTTTTTTTAACTTCATCTCCATAAATATTCTAATAATCTCCATATCATCCGTTATAACTTCATCTGACATAAACCTTACCTTTTTTTTGATTTCATGATAATTTTATCAAGAGAGGTTGAGATGAGTGGCTTTTTAGAAAAATTTTCCTTTTTTAGTAAAAAAAACACAGGGCAAAAACATAGTGGTCCAGAGCTTCACCTTCAAAGAATGAAGCGTATTCAAAAGTTACTAGGAAATATCACTGATAAAGAATTAAAATCCGTTGAAGAAAAATTTGAGGATTTAGGTCTCAAGTTTGGTTATCCCTTGTGGGAAGTTTCTCGCTTATTTGAATGGTTATACAAAAGCCTTTCGATACGCACAACTGAAACAGTTTATTTACAGCTTGAAAAGGCGATAAAGACGGCCAAGACTCTTGGACGAAGTAATCTCAATTTGAAAAAAAGTGACCTCGAAGGTGTTGTCTCTTTTTAACTAAGAAACTTCCTTGTGATATTTAGCATTCTTCTTAAAGGTTCCGCAGCTCCCCATATTAGCTGATCCCCAACAGTAAAGGCCGTAATCAAATGAGGGTCATGGTTTATATTCTTAATTCTACCTATATTGATATTTAATCTACCGCTGACGGCAACTGGTGTTAAAAAGCTTCGGCTCTCTTCAGGGGCATTTGGTATTACCTGAACCCATTCATTACCCTTTCTTAATAGTTCTTCGACCTGTTCGGCGCCAAGTTTACTTTTTGTTTTTATCAAAAGGGCCTGTGCATGCGCCCTCAGACTAGGCACCCTTACACAGAGGCCATCAATTGGAAACGCTCTTTCATTCAAGATTCTTGCGCTCTCACTACCGGCCTTCCATTCTTCTTTGGTGGAACCACTTACAAAAGGCTCATCAATATAAGGAATTAGCGAAAAGGCCAAAGGAGCATTAAAAGTTAATTCTTCCTGCATGAGCATTTTATCTCTTATATGATGCTCATTCTCGAGGGCCTTGTCCGATATATTACATTTTTCTAGTAAGTCTTTTGTTTCGTTGATCAGACCATTGATGCCTTCTGCTCCAGCACCACTTGCGGCTTGATAGCTCATACTATTTACCCACTCTATTTCATCAATATCAATCAATCCTTGAAGGGCCAAAAGAAGCAGAGATACGGTACAATTTCCTCCACAAAACTTTTTTATTCCATTGTTTAATGCCTTTTTAATATTTGAGGAGTTTATAGGATCAAGGATAATGACGGCATCTTCATCCATCCTAAAGGCACTAGAGGCATCAATCCAAATCCCTTGATAACCATCATTTAATAGCTTTGGGTAAACTTCCTTAGAGTATTCTCCACCTTTAAGACAGATCAATATGTCTTGGGAACAGAGAGTATCGAAATCGAATGCGCTTTTTACTTCGTTTTCATGAGGGCCATTGATTGAGGGCGCCTTTTGATCTTTTTCGCCTTCACCGAAAAAAGTTGTATGAAAGTGAGAGAAATCATTTTCGGCACTCATTCTACTTAATAAGACTTGACCTACCATTCCCCTGTAACCAATTATGCCGCATTTTAACATTAGGATCTCTCTCGTTATTAGTTCTTTTACTTGTTATGAATTAAAAAATATTTATGGTAAAGATATTTAGAGGATTTTTATGACACAGGAATATACGAACATAGTATGTGGTTTATTAGGGTCGGGAAAAACGGGCTCATTTGTTGCCCAAAACTCTCCTTTTCAAATGGAAATTTTTAACACTCAAAACCCTCCTTCAAAACAAAAGCTGAATCAATGCGATATCATTATCAGCTTTCTGCCTCCCGACGCTTTCTTAGAGTACCTCGAATTATTAAAAAACCTTTCAGTCCCTATTGTTTGTGGAACAACGGGGATTCAATGGCCTAAAAACCTAACAAAAGAACTTAAATCTCCATGGATCATTGCTAGTAACTTTTCACTTGGAATGGCCCTTATCAAAAAAGCAATATCTTCTCTTTCTTTTTTAGACAAGATTGAAGAAGACGTTAAATTTTCTATTGAAGAGACACATCACAAAAATAAAATCGATAACCCCAGCGGAACGGCCTTAACATGGGCAAAATGGTTAGGTAAAAAAGATATCAGTGTTAAAGGACATAGAATAGATGACCAAGTCGGCACTCATATTCTTAAAATAGAAACACCTTATGAAGAGATTGAACTTAAGCATAAATCCCTTTCAAGAGCTCTCTTCGCACAAGGGGCCCTTTACGCCGCAAAATATTTATTGAATAATACGCTCGAACCTGGTCTTTATGACTTTCATGATATCGTTGAAAAGGACTTGTTATGATGAAACGCCTCTGGACGGCCTTAGTAACCCCCTTTAAAGAAAATGGTGAACTTGACACAGAGTCTCTGAGTAATCTTATTGAGGAACAAAAGAATGCTCAAAATGGTATTCTCATCCTCGGAAGTACTGGTGAAGGACTCAATATAGACCACTCTACAAAAAAACAAATTTTGGAGTCGGCCATCCAAATTAAGGGCACCGCTCAGTATATGGTGGGATTACCAGGACATCAAATGGAAGAAACCCTCGAATGGGTTGACTACTGTAATAATCTTAATCTCGATTCATATTTGGCACCAGTACCACTTTACGCCAAACCTGGGCCTAAAGGTCAGACTGAGTGGTTTAAAAAAGTTCTCGATCGCTCCCAGAGACCAGTAATTCTTTATAATGTACCTAGTAGAACGGGAACCTCATTAAGCTATGAGACAGTAGAGAACTTAGTTGATCACCCAAACTTCAAAGGGATTAAAGAGGCAAGTGGAAGCATAGATTGCTTTTCTCAATACGCAGAAATCACAACAAACCAATTACTTTTTTGCGGAGATGATGGTCTAATGCCTGAGTTCTCTAAACTTGGTGCCTATGGACTTATTTCAGTCGCCTCTAACGTTTGGCCTTTTGCGACCGATGCCTACGTTAATGCCTGTCTTAACAGTGATTTATCAGAAAAAGAAATCAATTTATGGAAAAGTGCGGCCAATACTTTATTTCTGGCCTCAAACCCTGTTCCTGCTAAAGCTTTACTTCACAAGAATCTTAAGATTTCATCACCTCTTCTCAAATTACCACTTTCACATAAAGAGGAATTTAACAAAGAAGAGCTCTTTGGCGCGGATAAAGATATAAAAAGTTGGTTTAAAATCAAAGGAAATTAGGATGAATTGGGAACAAGCTCTTGATGCATTGGAAAAAGGCACATTAAGGTCTGCAAATTATATTGACGGTGAATGGGTTGCAAACACTGAAGTAAAGAAACAAATTCTCGAAGCCTTTAAGGCCGGAGAACTAAAAACTTTTGATGGTGGTTTTGTAGACAAGCATAATTTAGGCCCTCAAAAATTTACCCCTGATAGGGCCGTCCGTTTGGTTCCTGGCGGTTCTAGTGTAAGAAGAGGAAGTTATATAGCCAAAGGTGTTATCATTATGCCTCCGGCCTATGTTAATGTTGGTGCCTATGTTGATGAGGGGACCATGGTTGATAGTAATGCACTTGTAGGATCTTGTGCCCAAATCGGAAAAAACGTACATCTCTCTGCAGGAGTACAAATTGGTGGTGTACTTGAACCCATTGGGGAAAGGCCTGTTGTAATAGAAGATGATGCCTTTATAGGAGCAGGTGCTGTTATTGTTGAGGGAATGATTGTAGGAAAAGGTGCCGTAATCGCACCCGGAGTTATTTTATCGAAAAGCTTACCCGTTTTTGACCTATCTCAAAACAAAATCTTACCTAAGGGCTCTAAAATACCTGATGGTGCTGTCGTTGTCCCTGGTACACGTAGTATAGAAGACAAAACCCCTTGGGCAAAGGAACAGGGACTCTCTCTTCAATGCCCAATCATTATTAAATATAGAGACGAAAAAAGCGATGAAAGCCTAGAGTTGGAAAGCTTACTACGCTAAATTTTCCACATTGTTGTTATTCAAAATGGCCGTGTTTAAAAAGAGCTAGCATTAGGCCGATAGGCCTATATGGCCACTTTAAAAAAAATCGTCTTTGAAATCGATCCTGAATACTTGGAGAACTTTTCCTCCAGACACACAAGAAACTCATACAAAACAGACCTTGAACAATTCTTTGAATACATCAGAGATAGAGACGCAAAAATAAAAGATTATAATCAAATCCAACGTATTCATATAATACGATATAGAAATTATTTAATAGAAATGGGTGGGCAAAATGGAAATCCTGCGGCCCCCAAAACAGTGTCTCGAAAGCTTGCTTCATTATCGAGTTACTTTGATTACCTCGTAGAAAGAAATTATACAAAATTTAACCCTTGTACATCAGTTAAAAGACCTCGTCGGGAAGTCGTCTCACCAACAAATGCACTGAACGCTCAGCAAGTTAAAGAATTGTTTAATGCAATAGATGAAACGACTCCTTCAGGTATACTTCACATGGCGCTACTAACAACTTTTTTCACAACGGGACTAAGAAAGAGTGAAATTCTTTTTTTGAAAAGACGTCATTTTAAAAAAGTAGGAAAGTTTTGGATCTTAGAGTATAAAGGAAAAGGCGGAAAATTAGGGCAAAAAATCTTACATCAAATGGCCGTTGAAAAAATAAATAACTATATCGATTTTATGGAATCGATTGAGCGTAAACACCACAAAGAAGACTGGCTATTTCAACCAACGAGAAACCCGGCCAATCCAAAATTAGTTAACAAACCCCTTAACCCCAAAACCATAAACGAAATCCTTGATAATTATGCTTTAAAAATAGGTCTCGGTATTAAAGTATCTCCTCATAGCGCCAGGGCCACTTTCATCGGTGAGCTTCTAGATAATGGGGTCGATATTTATACGATAGCACAAGAAGTAAACCATAGTTCGGTCACGACAACGCAGGAATATGACAAAAGAAAGAAAAAATGGGAAGATTCTCCTATTCATAAACTTAAATTTAAATAGGACTAACCATGAGACTTCTCAAAACTCTTCTCATTCTCTTCGGTCCAATATCTATTCAATTTTATTTAACCTCCGATACAAATTATACCTATTCACTTTTTGTATCAGCAGTTCTTTTATGGTTCACTGAGATTATCCCTCTTGCCATTACCGGCCTACTCATACCAACTCTGGCCGTTATCTTAGGTCTTGTTGATTCAAAAATATCTTTCAATGCCTTTGGAAATCAAATTATCTTTCTTTTTATTGGAAGCTTTATCCTCGCAAAGGCCTTTTCACACCATAAACTGGATCAACATATTGCCTATTTTATTCTTTCAAAAAAAATAGCTACTCGCTCACTTTACCATCTTCAAATCTTTATATCATTGATTTGCTGGATACTATCGATGTGGATATCTAACACGGCCTCTACAGCGCTCATGGCACCATTATGTGTCGGTATGGCATCTAGCCTTAAGGAACGTTTCCAAGAAAAAGAAGATTACCATCATTTTATGAAGGCCTTACTTTTTCTTTGTGCCTTTAGCTCTAGTATTGGTGGTATGGCCACCCCCGTTGGATCTCCCCCCAATGTTTTGGCCATTGAATTTCTTGCTCAAAAGTCAATTTATCTCTCCTTTTTTGATTGGATGCTAATGGGGTTACCAGTCTCTTTTATCATGTTAATGATACTTAATTTTATGATGATTAAATTATTTCCTTTAAATCACCCCCAAGTGAGAGGATTGAGAGAGTTTGCCCTTCAAAAGAAAAAAGAACTTGGGCCAATGACTACCGCCCAAATTCAAGTAATGCTATGTTTTATTTTTGCTCTTATCTTATGGATTGGCCCAGGCGTATTAAAACTATTTGAAAGTACTAGAGACTATTCAATGCTTATTACTTCTCATTTACCTATAGGTGTCGTTGCCCTCATAGCGGCAGCACTTCTCTTTTTCCTTCCACTTGGCGACGGCGCTAATATGGATTGGGAAAAGGCCAAAGACATAGATTGGGGTACAATCCTATTATTTGGTGGAGGTCTTTCTCTAGGAACTATTCTTAACGAAACAGGTACTGCAAATATAATTGGTACGTATGTTTTTCAAAACATACAGGCCCACTATTTATTATTGCTTTTTATAACTGTTACTTTTGGTTTATTAATGAGTGAGTTTAGCTCAAACACGGCGAGCGCCTCAATTATCATACCACTAGTCCTTGGCGGAATATCCGCACTTACACCATCCCAAATGACTTCAGTAATTGTGGCGACTGCCTTTGGCGCAAGCTTTGGTTTTATGCTTCCTGTATCAACACCACCTAATGCTATTATCTATGGGACACGTAAACTTAGTTTGAATGAGATGATAAAAACAGGCATCTTTTTTGATCTCCTGGGCCTAGTGACGATCTTCTTATTAGTTGGTCTGCTCTACCCATTATTCTGAAAAATTTTTGTCCTCCAAAAAAATATGGCATCTTAGGAAACTCCCTTAGTTATAATTCACTGTTTTTACTAGGTTTTTCTCCTCTCACCAAACTTGACTTAAAATATCTACTATAAACGGTTTTACTTTAGAACAGGAAAATAGTGCCGATCAGAAGTTGAAGTTAAATGTGGAGTTATCAAAGAAAATGGGCGTTCAATCTAAAAGCCTTTTACTATTTTTAATAATACTTGTATTGCAAAGTTGTGTGCCAGTGCCCACTGTTCAAAAACAGGAGGCCCTTGGTGTAAAGACCCCTACAGGCCCTAGAGAAATTAGACTCGTTGATCTTAGGGAAAACACGGCCACACCAAGAATAAAGGTAATCGGAAACTTTCTTATTGGTCAGGTTGTTACTCTGCACAGAGATTCGAGCTGCCAATCTCCTATGGGAAGGGCCACTGTCACAAATAATAGCGAGATTATTATTACATCAAGTCCTGTTAATATCGATCAGGATGTTACATTTTATGCAGATGTTACAAGCAGAACTGGAGAAAAATCTGCCTGCTCAAGTGCTTCATTAGGTTACACTTTCTCTAGTGGTGTCAGTAAGCCTATTGTCACAATTAATAATCTAAGCGGATCTAACCCTCGCCCTGAAGTAATCGTAATCAATGCTTTACAAAATGCCACCGTAACATTCTATAAAGACTCTAGCTGCCTTATAAAAATAGGAGAAGTATTAAACGCAAGTAATCCTCAAGTATCAACACTTGTAGATGCCCTATCATCAGATGGTATTTATCAATTCTATGCCAGACAGGAGACCGTTGAAGGTGTCTCTGCATGCTCAAAACCTTCTCCTTCTTACACTCTTGATACCAAGGTACCAAATATTATGATGCTGACCCCGACTGAATCAAAAGTCATTACTCCAACTGCCATTCTCAAGGGAGTAACACCACAAGCTCTTATTCAGCTTTTTGCAGACCCTATTGGAAATACTCCTTGTAGTACAAAAGTTAGTGAAGCAACAGGTGTAGGCACAGAAATAGAAATGACTTCTTCTCCTTTATTACAAGAAGGAATATATAGAATTCATGCCAAACAAGTATATTCGAACGGCCTTATTAGTCCGTGCTCTAGTGCTTTTGCAACATATCAACTTAATACTATCCCTGGCCCTTTTAGCTTACAAACTCCTTCACCTTATTTTGAAACAAGACCTATTCTTAAAATTGAAAATGTTATCCCCCAAAAAGCTCTTAAGCTATATACCTCCCCTACATGCAGTAGCGACAGTCTGGTTTTAGATATTATCCCAACAACCAACTCAGTTACTAACGCTTTAACTAGTGCTCTTAATGCCGACGGCGTCTATAATTTTTATTCATCTCAAAGAATTTCAGATGCTCCTCTTTATGATTCACCATGCACATCAACCAATATTTCCTACACTCTAGATACCAGAGGAAAGAGTATTCAGCTCAATGTGGTTTCACCAGGAAATCAAAAAGAGATCAACTTACGTATAAGTGGAATTGATCCTTTAGCTTCTCAAGTACGTATATATCAATCTGGTATCTGTGATCCAAGTAAAAGGGTAAGTACAATAACCCAGGATTTTTCAACAACTAAAAATATAAATGTTCCTATAGACTTGGCCGTCATCCAAGGCCTAATCGGAAGTGATCCCGATATTGAAGACGGTACATACGTTTTCACCTACGATATGGTTGTTAGCGGCTTTGCGCAGCCATGTAGCGGCCCCTTAGTCTTTGCATCATACGAGTATAATACGAAACCACAAGATTTCGAATTGCTTATACCTAATAATGGCCCTGAAATATTTCCTCGTATTAGGTTTAAGAATATTTTATCTGGGTCTAAGATTGATATATATAATAATCAAAGTTGCTCCGGTACACCAGTGGCATCAGTTGATCCCACCTCTGGCGAAGTGATCGACGTAACAATTGGTTCTCCAGCAAATGAATCAATAACTAACTATTATTCTGCAAAACAAACTCTCCAGGTAGGTACATTTGGTTATGCTAATGAACCAACCTGTAGCTTAACCCCATTGCCCTATAATTTTAACAGTCAACCGACTTCTATTATTTTTAAAAATGAAACTTTTGGCTCTAACCCCTTTCCTGAAGTTGAGGTACAAGGGGTATCAAGTTCAGCAAATATTCGCACCTACTTTGGATCAGGTTGTATCCAAGGTAATGAGATGAACTCTTCAAGTATAGTCAACGGTGGTATTGCAAAAATAGTTTTACTGGAACCATTAAATCAAGAAGGCAATAATGTCATTTCTGTAAGGCCATTTTATACTCAGGCGAATTATGAAGGAAAGTGTATTCAAGAACCGGCCAGTTATAATTTAAACACCAAACTTGATTCAATAGAACTCTCTCCAGAAATATCAGAAATTGGTACCGATACACGTCCAACATTTTTAATTAAAGGCGCACGGGTTGGCTCTCGTATCACCTTACATAATACTGCAGACTGCAGCAGTGAAACCCTAGGTAGTGCAAGGGCCGGAGCAACCATAGTTGAGGTACGGGTTGATAGCTTACCCGGTGAGGGGGCCCATACTATATTTGCAAGGCAAGAAATTATAAATAATGCCGGAGCAATATATCGTTCACCATGTACAGAAACAGGGGCCAATTATACATTAGATTCGAGGCCTTCAAATATTGAATTAATTACCTCTCCTTTAGAGATAGATTTAACTCCTACAGTTCGAATAAAAGGAGTTACCCCTGGTGCCGTTGTCACTCTTTATGAAGGGACCAATTGTGCCAACCTTCTGGCATCAGGGCAAACTTTTACCGATGAGATAACACTTTCTGTTGATCCTGCACGCGCACTCAATGCAGAAAAGACCTATTTTTTTAGGGCCAGACAAACTTATAATGGTGTCACCTCAAATTGCAGCGAAGATACTACTTCATATACCTTATCTACGACCCCTAAAGAGATGAGTATAGCAAATGGTCTCGCAGACCCTATTACTAATACTGGTAATGAAATTAATCCTGTCGTCAACGTAGGAGGCATTAAGCCAGGAGCAACAGTGCTCTTATATAAAGATTCTTCGTGTTCATTATTAGTAGGAAGTCAGGCCGCACTATCAGACTCAGTACAAATTGTGGCCAATGCTAGTCTAGCGCTACCAAATGATCGTTCTTATACTTTCTACTCAAAACAAAGCTTTGAAGGCTATGTCTCTCCATGTAGTAGCACGATAAATGTAAAGGCCTCTTATACATTAAAAACAGTTCCGAGAGTCGATGATTCTCCTGGAAGTGTTGAAGTGACTAACCCTTTTCAACCTCGTTTTAATGTCGTTGATACATTGGATGATTTTAGCGTCGCCTTATTTTCAGATCCATTATGTACTAATCAAATATCCACTACTGTGTTTGCCCAACCCGGCACTACTACGGTTCAAGTATCTCCTAATATTTTTATATCAGAAGGTGTTTACAAAGTTTACGCCAAACAATGGAAAAATGAGTTTGAAAGCCCGTGCAGTTTTTCTGCGGTTGATTACACTTTGGATTATACTCCTCGTATATCTCTTGCTCCCTCTTCGAAAAATGAAAACACCTTACCCAAAAATAAGTTTGCCAATTCTTCTATTAATTTAAAAATATCAAATTTAGTCGTTCAAGCGGAAATAAACTTTTATTCAGATCCCTTCTGCTCAGAGCCCATAGCTAATAATCAGAATATATTTGTATCCAACACAGAACTTGACTATCAAATTAATGTAGGTCAAGAAGGAAATTATTCATTTTATGTTAGACAAAATCATCCTTCACTGGTTGGTGAGTTTTCCAACTGTTCCGAAGCTTCAGAAGTATATGTTTATGATAGAAAACCAGTGATAGAATCATTTGGGACTAATACTATTGGCACCGTTCTTCCTACGATTACAGTTAATAATATTGACCCAACGGCGACTAATGTTGAACTTTACTTAGACCCAAATTGCACTGGTACGAGATATGGTGTCTCACCATCGACAACAATTAACACTGTCGACATAACTTTTGACACAACAATTCCACAACCCATAATAAATAGTCAAAATGGTCAATTTGTAGTCTATGCAAGGCATACATATGCTAATAATGAATTTAGTGATTGTGGTAATGGAGAGGCCTTTATTTTAGATATTAAAGTTAATCCGAGTTATACAGGAAGCACAGATAGCCTCACTCCTAGCATTACCGTTACACCATCTGCAAGTAACTCTATTTTTACAAGTAATGATGTCATTACTATTCATGCTGATGATCCATTATGTGAAGGTAGTACTGTAGGCGAAGCAAGTGTCGTGGCCAGGGCCATTGGCATACAAGGCAACTCTATTATGTCTATACAAATACCATCTCCTCTTGTGAAAGGAGAAAGGTATACATTTTTCGCTAAAAGGACCCAAAATGGTATTATATCTAAATGTAGTATCCAAACCGCTATCTATGATGTGGGCTTCAGACCGACTAATTTATCAATGAAAGACAATGATGGTATTTACCAAACTAATCTCACAAGTTACTTAATTAAACCAAGAGTAAAAATAGAGGGACTTATAAGTGGAGGTAAGGTTAATGTTTTCAAGGCATCAAGTAGCTCAAATTGTGGCATAAAAGTTGCGGAGGCAACATCTATCGGAGATGAAGTGGAAATACAACTTCCTGCTCTTACCCAAGATCAAGAGACCGTTACTTATTATGCCAATCAAATACATCCTAATGGGAAGCTATCTAACTGCTCACTTGCGAGTTTTATTTATAGGCTAGACCTAAGACCAAAAACATTTCAGATAATTGCCCCCGTCAATACAACGGGCCCTGATTACGAAGGTCGTTTAACCAAACCTATTATACAAGTCGGTGGGCCAAACACTATTTCTAACCTCAACTACGGTTCAAATATTGTGTTATACCTAGATGACGACTGTACCATACCAATGGGAAGTGGTGTTGTGCCTGTGGCCGGTGAAAGAAGGATTGATGTTATATCAAATGAATTATTAAAAGATGGTATTTATTTTTACTCAGCAAAACAAATTGCCAGCGGTGTTGAAAGTCTGTGCTCAGGGACTAATTCGTCCTTTAGACAAAAGTATACTCTTAATTCGGCTCCCACTAAGATAAAGTTATTAACATTATCATCGTCTCAAAGTGGTAATGCGAGCTTAACACCTTCTTTCTTAGTTGAAGGAGTTTCCCCCAACTCTCTAGTAAAGCTCTATAAACCAGAAATTGGAACTCCCCTTTCCAGTAAATGTTCAGATATTTACGAAAGAGGATCCACTATTGCCCTTTCAGAAATAGCTAGGGTTCAGGCCTTACCAGGTCTTAACAATGTTGATTCTACACACCAATTTTACGCAAAAAAAATAGATAATGCCGGACAAGGAACTGAGTCTGGCTGTAGTTCAGTGTCAGTTGAGTATAAACTAGATACACTTTCTAAAAAATGGGAGTATGGTGAAGTTGTCCGAGCAGAAAATGGTGAGGATTTAGATATCTTTGGTTATTCTCTAGACATAAAAGGCAACACTATGGTTGTAGGTCGACCAGGTGACGCTGGTGGAAAAGGTGCTGTCACTGTTTACACTTATGATGGAATTAGTTGGGCAAACCCAAAACATCTACCATTACCGAGCCTCAATTTAGGTGATCGTTTTGGTACGACAGTCTCTCTTTTGCTCTCTCCTGGTCAGACAACTTTAACATCAGGTGCCCTGCTAGCTGTCGGTGTTCCTCATTATCTAGGTCGAGGAGCTGTATACATATATACCTATAACGGCATTGACTGGCAGCTTAAAACATTTCAAAACTTTCTTAGTGACATCAGTGGTGCCCCAGGTGATGAGTTTGGTTATATAACAGCTCTAAGTACTACAGGTCTTCTTATAGGGGCCCCTAAGGCCCAAAGCGGCGAGGGAAAAGTCTTCTTTTATGCACTCAATACGTCAACACAACAGTTTTCGCCTCCTATAATTATAACTTCTATTGCTAGTTCACCAAATTATAACTTCGGTAAATCTATAGATATGAATGAACAATTTGCAATTATCGGTGAGCCCGGAAATGAAAAGGCCTATATATATGAGTTAACCGACCTTAATAATTCTTTTACACTAAATGAACCTGTCATTAATGGAGGAAACCTATTTGGTGCTTCAGTGTCTATCGATGGAAACACGGCCGTTGTTGGTTCTCCAAATTCAAATAGTGGCAAAGGAAGTATTTATGTTTTCACTGGTACTAATTTTTCGGTGAGAGAACAAAAAACAATTCCTGATTTACAAATTGGTGATGGTTTTGGCTCAAGTGTTTCCAATCAAGGCTCATCCATAGTCGTAGGTGCACCGTACACGAATAATCGCAAAGGTGTGGCCTACATTCTTTTTGGATCAGGTTATCAAAATTATTTAACAGCAGAAGACTTTTTCACAAATGATTCAAATGATAGCGACGGAGATGAGTTTGGATCTGTTGTAAAATTAGATTCTTCATGGATAAGTATCGCTGCACCAAAAGATGGTGGAGTGGATGAAGTTGGATCTGTCCACCTTTTTAAGAACAAAGAATAATTTTTTTTGATTCACATTATCATAGATATTTTTTAGACTGTTTTTTAGTGCGCAATATTTCTCACTTCTGCCAAAAGGCTTTTATAAGGGGCTTCACGCTTTGACACCACTGTTTGTAATAAAGCACAAGTTTACTAAGCTAGAAAATATTTTTTTTTCACTAACAAATTAATAGAGATATGTTATCTTTTAGATGAATTTATCAGTTGATTCATTTAGATTTTTGAGGTCTTATTTTAAACCTCAATATTAATTTAGAAATTAGCAAACGAAAGGAGCTACTTTGGATCCGATTCTTACTCCCAGCGATAAACGTTTTGTTGTCTTCCCTATAAAATATAACGCCATATGGGAGCAATACAAGAATCATGTTGCCGTCTTCTGGACCGCTGAAGAGCTAGACTTCGCCCCTGATCTGTCTGATTGGGATAAGCTTAACAAAGATGAAAAGCATTTTATATCTCATATCCTAGCATTTTTTGCAGCGAGCGATGGTATAGTCAACGAAAACCTCGCTATGCGTTTCTATAATGAAGTGCAAATCCCTGAGGCTCGCTGCTTCTACGGTTTCCAAATTGCAATGGAAAACATCCATAGTGAAACCTACTCCCTTATGATTGACACCTATATAAAAGACCCAAAAGAAAAGGATAAACTTTTCAATGCTGTCCAAAGCCTGCCTTGTGTATCAAAAAAGGCCAACTGGGCCTTAAAATGGATCCATTCTAATGCATCGTTTGCAGAAAGAATCATCGCTTTTGCTGCCGTTGAGGGAATCTTTTTCTCTGGAAGCTTCTGCTCTATATTTTGGTTGAAAAAAAGAGGTCTGATGCAGTCAGGTTTAGGCACAAGTAATGAATTTATTTCAAGAGATGAAGGATTGCATTGCGAGTTTGCTTGTCTCATTCATGATACTCTACAACCTGAAAATAGAATCACTGAAGCGAGGGCACAAGAACTTATTACCGAGGCCGTTGATATAGAAAAAGAATTTATTAGCGAAGCCTTACCTGTTAGTCTTATAGGAATGAATGCTGAACTAATGAAGCAATATATTGAATTTGTTGCTGATTTTTGGCTCGATCGTCTTGGCTTCAAAAAGCAATATGGGACTAAGAACCCTTTTGATTTCATGGATCTACTTTCTCTTGAAGGGAAGACCAACTTTTTTGAAAAAAGAGTTAGTGAATATCAAAGGCCTGGTGTGTTGAGCGAAAAATCAAATAATATTTTTACCACAGACATGGATTTTTAATTGAGGGAGTAGGAATGTACGTTTTCACAAGAAGTGGCGAAAAAGAGCCTGTAAAATTTGATAAAATCACTGAAAGAATAGAGGCTTTATGCTCAGGGCTAGATCTCAATAATGTAGACCCTGTTAAAATAACTCAAAAGGTTATTGATGGAATTTATGACGGCATAACAACGAAAGAGCTTGATCAGCTTGCTGCAGAAACAGCTGCCTATATGTCAACACAACACCCCGATTATAATATTTTGGCAGGAAGAATAGCTGTAAGTAATCTTCATAAAGAAACTAAAGGGTGTTTTTCCGAAAATATTAAGGAAATGTATAACTACGTCAATCCAGTCACAAATGAGCCTTCACCGCTTATTTCCAAGGAGCTGTATGACCTCGTTATGGAAAACGCTCAAATGCTTGATAAGGCCATCGTTGATAAAAGAGATTTTAATTACGACTACTTTGGCTTTAAAACCCTAGAAAAATCATATTTACTAAGGATGAATAAAAAGATTGTCGAAAGACCTGGGCAAATGCTTCTTAGGGTTTCTTTAGGTATACATCTCGATGATATTAAGTCTGCCCTTAAAACCTATAAGCTCATGAGTGAGAAACTTTTCACCCATGCAACCCCTACTCTATTTAACTCAGGTACGAATAAGCCACAACTTTCAAGTTGCTTTCTTTTAACGGCCAAAGACGACAGCATTGAAGGAATTTACGACACATTAAAGCAAACTGCTCTTATTTCTCAATCTGCCGGTGGTATTGGTTTATCTATTCATAATATTAGGGCCAAAGGGAGTTATATTAGAGGAACTAATGGGACAAGCAATGGAATTGTCCCTATGTTAAAAGTATTTAATGATACTGCAAGATATGTTGACCAAGGTGGTGGTAAACGAAAAGGAAGCTTTGCTATTTATCTTGAGCCTTGGCATGCAGACATTTTCGATTTTCTTGAATTAAAAAAGAATACAGGAAAGGATGAAATCCGATCTCGTGACCTTTTTTATGCCATGTGGATTCCAGATCTCTTTATGAAAAAAGTAGAAGAGGATGGAATGTGGTCCCTTTTCTGCCCTCACGAATGTCCAGGCCTAGCAGACTGTTATGGTGAAGATTTTGAAAAGCTATA
>JAURDE010000036.1 GCA_030828105.1 Bdellovibrionota bacterium
AGGAAAGGCGCTCGGTGTAAGGGCCTGGATAACGAAGCCTTATAATAAAGACAAAGTCATGGGTGCTGTTGCTAAGATATTAGCAGACTGAAAAACTCAAGTTAAAATAACCAAAAAAGTTCGTTTTGACTCTAAAGGTATTTTTTTCCTAGCCGATCTTGTGAGTAACCAAGCTAACCAATTTGGTTAGTTTGAAAAACTCAAGAAAGCAGAAGGCTTATTAATTCTCATGGTGGGAATTAATCTCCAAGGATCGGGGTAAAGGTATCCAAGGAGGAATTTATGGGCCTAAGAATCAACACAAATGTGCCATCGCTTGCGGCACAAAGAACCCTCGGCAAAAACAATGAAGATGCTGCCAATACATTAGGTAAGCTTTCTTCAGGTACACGTATTGTTCGGGCCGCTGACGATGCAGCTGGTTTGGCGATTAGTGAAAAGCTAAAGGCCAAAATCAAGGGGCTAGAGCAAGCCGACCGTAATGCCAACGATGGGATTTCCCTTATTCAAACTGCTGAAGGCGGCCTTAATGAGGTTAGTAATATTCTCATAAGACTAAGGGAACTTGCCATCCAATCTGCTTCTGATACGGTAGGAGATGCAGAAAGGCAGTTTACTGATCTCGAGTATCAGAACTTGAAGCAAGAAATTCAAAGAATTGCTCAAGTCACGGAGTTTAATGGTAAAAAACTTCTAAATGGTGAAGGTGAAAGTTATGACTTTCAAATTGGTGTTAATAACGACGATTTCGAAGATCGAATTCGTTACAACGCCTCGATGACCAATTCTACTCTTGATAGTTTAGGACTGACAGAACTGTCTGTAGGGTCCAAGGAAGCTTCTCACGAAAGTTTGGATATTATCGATGCCGCTATTCAAAAAGTTTCAGGTGAACGGGCCGAACTCGGTGCTGTTCAGAATAGACTAAGTTCAACGATACAAAACTTGAAGTCCGGGATAGAAAACCTTTCGGCGGCGAATTCAAGAATTAGAGACACGGATTACGCTTCTGAGACTGCAAAAGCAACAAAATTAGGAATACTAACAGCAGCTGGTACATCAGTACTTGCTCAGGCCAATTTAAGAGGTCAGCAGGCCCTCAAACTAATTGGTTAATTTCTTCCTTACCTTTGGGGCCCTCATCAATAATGAGGGCCTTCTTTTAATGATTAAGATTTTTCTAAACTTAAGGCCACACCTTGGCCCACGCCTACGCACATGGTAGCAAGTCCATTTTTAAAACGACTCTCAGATTTCATAATATGAAGTAGAGTGGTCAAAATTCTGGCCCCTGAACATCCTAGAGGATGACCTAAAGAGATGGCCCCGCCCCTGAGATTGATTTTATCCAGATCGAGATCAAGTTCTTTAACACATCCTAGAACTTGGGCCGCAAAAGCTTCGTTAAGTTCCATGACATCAAAATCTGATACTTTTTTTCCAAATTTTGTACATAACCTTTTTGTCGCTTCTACTGGACCTAGGCCCATGATATTGGGGTGTATACCTCTTATCCCCGCACCAGTAATTCTTGCTAAAGGTGTGAGGTTATTTTTTTTCATAAAATTTTCAGAAACGAGTAATAAGCAGGCAGCACCATCATTCATACTAGATGCATTTCCGGCAGTAATGGTTCCATTGTTTCTAAAGACCGGTTTTAAATTGGCCAATTTTTCTAGACTTGTGTCACCTCGAGGTCCTTCATCTTTACTTACTTCTATTGTTTCTTTTTTACTTTTTATAACGGATATGGGGACAATCTCATCTTCAAAGAGGTTCTTTGTTTGTGCATCTACTGCTTTTTGATGACTTGATAAAGCAAACTGATCTTGTTCTTGCCGAGATATCTTAAGTTTATCTACAACTTCCTCGGCCGTTTGCCCCATACTCATAAGAGGAAACATTGCCTCCATTTTTTTGTTAGGAAAACGCCAGCCAAAAGAGCTATCATACATTTTTTGATCTCTGCCATAAGCATGGGAGGCCTTACTTATAACAAGAGGGGCCCTGGTCATACTTTCGACACCACCAACAACGATACAATCTGCAAGCCCTGTACTTATACGTGACCAGGCATCTATAGTGGCATCTAGTGAGGAAGCACAGAGCCTATTTAATGTAACTCCTGGAACCTCGTAAGGAAAACCAGCTAAAACTGATGCCATTCTTGCTACATTACGGTTGTCTTCACCAGCTTGATTGGCACAACCGACAATAACATC
The DNA here is from genome assembly GCA_030828105.1 of Bdellovibrionota bacterium. Classification (GTDB taxonomy): domain Bacteria; phylum Bdellovibrionota; class Bacteriovoracia; order Bacteriovoracales; family Bacteriovoracaceae; genus JAURDE01. Next base: position 2,223 of record JAURDE010000036.1, read on the forward strand.
ATCTATTTCCAAAGGGTCAAAAGAAATATTACTTTTGAGATCTTTAAAAAGGCAGGCCATCATATCATCAGGCCGGACTTGGGATAGTGAACCACCGATCTTACCAATTGGTGTTCTCTTTGCGTAAACTATAAATGTATCTTGCATAGTGCTTCCTTAGGACAAAAGTGTACAAGGTATATAACGATCAAGTTTTGTATCAGAATAAAGCTCATTTAAAAGTATGGACAATTTATCTGTACCGAAAAGATTGACCCATTCAAAAGGCCCAAGAGGATAGTTAACTCCATACTTCATGGCCTTATCAATATCTTCTTTGGAGGCAAGGTCTTCCTCAATGGCGAAGTATGCCTCATTTATAATAGGTGCAATGGTTCTTCCAAGGATAAAGTAGTTTGGCACCTGCTCATGATAAAAAGGTGAGAGTTGAAAAAAGGTAAGAAAATCTTCAAACTCTTTTTGGTCATCCTCATTTATAAAACATTCTCGTGAGGAAGTATTACCATAGATAGATAAAGAAAATGCGCCTGTAATTTGTGGGAACTGATCTAATAATGATTTTACGTTGTTAACACTTAGATCAGAGTATACTTTATGATGATTAAGGGCCTTTAATAATGTTTTCTTATCACTTGTTTTTAGGCAGCAAAGGTCAAAAACAGTTTGGTGGATTTTAAGCTGGTCATTAAGTTTTGGAGAGTCAAGCCTAATGACAGTATAACCGTTTTCCTGAAGTAGGTTTATATGGTTAGCAAGAGGATGATTTTGAGTGTAAATAACAATTTTTTTATTCATAGTCGTAAAACCCCTTTCCTGATTTTTTACCTAATCTCTTTTTATCGACCATTTCTTTTTGAAGAGGATGAGGCTCAAATCGTGGGTTTTTATCAAAGGCCTTGTATACACTCTCTGTGACCATATAATTAACATCGATGCCAATTAAATCCATTAATTCAAAGGGGCCCATTTTAAAGCCTCCAACCAGTTTCAAAACCTGATCTACATTTTGTATTTTTGCTTGATCATAATCTCCAACAATACGTAGTGGTTCACCGTAAAAATTCCTAGCAACTCTATTGACTATAAACCCTGGTCGATCCTTGCAAATGGCACTTACCTTATTATGTTGGTCAAACCATTTAGCGACTTCCTTTCCAAGTTCCGATGAGCTGTTTGCACCTATAATTATTTCAACTAATTTCATAATGGGTGCTGGGTTGAAAAAGTGGATTCCAATAAAATTTTCTTGTCTTGTGATAGGGAGCTCATTTGAAATTTCGGTAATAGGAATACTACTAGTATTGGATGCAAAGATTGTACTTTCGTTGCATATTGAATCTAGCTCCTTAAAAACCTGTTTTTTAACATTGATATCCTCAATGATAGCTTCAATGACAAGGTCTATTTGAGGATCAATTTCATTGATATTCTTAAGAGTTATATTTTCCTTGAATTGATCAATTTGGGATTGAGAAAACTTTCCCTTTTTTAGCAGTCTTTCCCAACTAGAGAAAATATTAATAAGGGCCTTTTCTACAAACTCTTTTTTTACATCGACTAACTCAACTATTACATCTTGTTGAGCAAACCACTGAGCAATACCTTGCCCCATCGTACCTGAACCAATTATAGCTATTTTAGATAATTTCATTAAAGACCTTTAAAGTTCGGAGCTCTTTTTTCAAAAAATGCACTTAGTCCTTCTTGATAATCTTGAGTCTTTCCTAAAACCCTTTGGCTATCTGTCTCTTTGGCAATTGTGTTTTCAAAATTATTATCCAAGGCCATCTGAAGGTTTTCTTTAATGAGTTTATTTGAAAGTGGAGCGAGAGCGTTTAATTTTTTTGAAAAGTCTTCAGCATCCTTTAGAGGATCGTCGCTAACGGTATTAATTAATCCCTTATCCATAAGTTCTTCGGCCGTGTAAGGCGAATTAAATAGAAAAAACTCTAAAGCTTTCTGATATCCTAACGCTTTTGAAAAAACGTAAGATATACCTGCATCTGGACAAAGACCGAGTTTGGAAAAACCACTTACAAATTTTACTCCTTTACGACAAACAATAAGGTCACAAGCAAAGGCAACCGAAATTCCTGCACCCGCACAAACTCCATTTATGGCCCCAATAATTATTTTAGAGGATGCCTTAATGGCCTTTATTAAAGGAAGCCATTCAGTTTCTAAGGTATGGCCTAAATCTAGGGGTGTATCGCCGTCACTAACCGAGCGATCGTTAAGGTCTTGCCCACTACAAAAAGCCTTACCTTCACCTGTTAAGATAATACTTTTAACTTCATCATTTTGGTTCGCCATAGAAATGGCCTCAACCACTTCCGCCTTAGCAGATTGATTGAGAGCATTATAGACCTTTGGTCTGTTAATTTTAATGATGGCAGTATTATCAGTCTCTTTATATTCAATGAATTCAAAACTCATTAGATGTATCCTCTTTGCTTTTGATCTCTTTCGATCGCATCAAATAGCGCCTGAAAATTACCTTCACCGAAGCCATTATGCTTTTTTCTTTGAATAAATTCAAAAAATGCTGGGCCTATAAGTGTTTTTGTAAATATTTGAAGAAGGTAACCATCTGGGTCTCCATCAACTAATAGCTTAAGACCTTCAAGAGTTTTAAGATCTTCAGTTACTTTAAAGTTTCTTTTTGGAATATCCTCATAATAAGTAGAGGGTACATCTAAGAAATCTATTCCGCGCTCTCTAAGATCCCCAACGGTACTAATAATGTCTGAACAAGTGAGAGCAATATGTTGAACACCAGCACCTTTATGTATATCTAAAAACTCTTGAATTTGAGAGCGGCTACCTTCAGTGTCTGGCTCATTGATAGGTATAATTACTGCACCATTTTTTAGCTGAACAACTTTAGACAGTAGACCTGTTTTTTGTCCTTTAATATCAAAATATCTTGTTTCTACAAAACCATAGATATCTTTGTAGAATTGAACCCATTTTTCCATTTCCCCTTTTGGGACGTTGTTTGTGAGATGATCAATTCGTGCCACTCTATTAACCAGAGGATTAGAATCTGGATCTTCGACAAGCTTGTTGAATTGTGGTCGGAAGTACTCTTTTGGACGCTCTACGATTTCATTAATGACATCTCCAAAGCCTTGAATTTGAAATATTTTGTATACCCCATGCTCACTTTCAACTATCTCAATGTCATGAATAATATCAGCACCACGGTGTTTCATTTCTTTTAAGGCATGTTCAGCATTCTCTACAAGAAAGGCCATTTTTGAAACACCTTCACCGTGTTTATTAAAATATTTTCTTGAATGAGTATTTTCGTCTTTATTGGACGTCATTAAGAATCTAACTTGACCTTGACCAAAAAGTTCTGTCTGTTCAGGTTTATTTTCGTAGGTTTTTTCGAAACCTAGTTTATAAAATAATTTTTTTGTTACAGAATTGTTAATATCTTCACAGGTAAATTCGAGGTGATCTATGGCGATTATTCCAATGGGGTTTTCTGCATTAATGACACTGGTCATAAATGTCTCCTTTTTAATTAGCGTTTAAAGGTCACAACATAATGAACGAAGTGACGGTAAAAATCAAAATTGACTCATCATATAAAATTAGGCTATAGTCGTTGCGAGCCTACTATCTTCCTGAAAATATTAAGCTCCTACTGAGTTAAATTTTTGGAATATTTAACTTTATTTGGTAGTTTAGGCAACTGAATCCAAGGAACAATCATGACGACAGAAATACTAAGTGGTAATGAGCTTATAATAAGAGGCGGTCTAGAGGCCGGTTTTTCACTTTACACCGGTTACCCCGGCTCTCCTTTGGCAGACTTTTTTAATATTTTGTATGAAAAACGCAGTGAGCTCCAAAGTAAAGGGATAAAGGTTGTTATAGGCAACAGTGAGGCAAATGCAGCAGCTATGGCATCAGGTGCAAAGCAAGCTGGTCGTGATGTTCTTGTTGGTATGAAATCTATGGGGCTTCATGTGGCATCCGACGCTTTATCTGTTGGAAACTTTGCCAATCCTGGCCCGGTTGACATTGATCCTGAAACAGGAAAAGAGATTCATCCTGGTGTTGTCATCGTTGTCGGAGATGATCCTTGGTCGATTTCAACTTCGACACCTGCAGATTCTCGTTATTTGTATAAGCATCTCCATATTCCATTTCTTGAGCCTTCAACGCCACAAGAATTAAAGGACTGGATTGGAAAGGCATTAGAAGTTTCTAAAAAAACATCGGTTTATCAAGGGGTTCTTCTTACTACCTTTATGGCCGAAGGCGGAGGTCGAGTTAAGCTAGGTGAAGAGGTAGAAGTTGATCCTAAACTTGTACATCTGAATCCTGAAGACTTTGATCTTTCTAAAAATGTTATGGTTCCTCCAAATTCACTCATGGCCGACGGCTCTATGATTAATGAAAGGTTTCCCAAAGTTAAAGAGGTTTATAAAGAACTTGGTTTAGATAAAACCTATGGGGAAAACAGTGCTGAAATTGGTTTTATATCCAGTGGGGCAACCTTTGAAATACTTAAACAAGTTTTAGATGAGGCCAATTATCTAGGTCACGTTAAACTCTATAAGTTGGCCTCAAGTTATCCTTTGGTTGACGATCTTTTATTACCATGGCTAGAAGGTTTAAAAAATGTTGTGGTTGTAGAAGAAAAAAGAGGCTTTTTAGAAAATGAGCTAAGTGAATTAATCGTTAGGAATGGGTTAGAGTTTAAAGTTTATGGGAAAAATTTCAATAAAGGCAAAGGAGATGGTTTTCCTGCAAATGGAGGCCTAAATTATGAAATTGTCCAAGATCGTATAGCTTTTCTTCTATCAGATCTTGGATTGGGGCCGTTTTCAGAAAAAACTAATATTAGTTATGAGAGTTGGGAGAAAAGTTTACCTAGAAGGCTTCCAACGTTTTGTCCTGGATGTCCGCATAGAGAAACGTTGAGTCTTCTTAAAGATTTAAGAAAAACTCTCAAAAAAGAAAATATAGATTTAATTACCCATGGTGATGTTGGTTGTTACTCGCTTTCTTTTCTTCCCCCTTTTAAAGAAATGCATAACCTCAGTGCTATGGGACAAGGTGGGGCCCTTGGGGCCGGAGTGGATTTTTTTACGACGAACCCTTCAGTCATTTTGATGGGGGACTCCACCTTTTTTCATTCAGGTATGACTGATATTTCAAACTCAGTTCAGTCTAATCACAGTATTACCTATATATTATTAGATAACGATAATACAGCAATGACCGGACACCAAATGACTCCTGTCTCGGGTGTTTCGGTAGAAGGTTACAAAAGACCAAGACAAGAAATCCTCCCAATTGTAAGAAACCTAGGTGTTGACTATGCTACAGAGGTTAATCCAAGTGATCGTTATTTTTATAAAAACCTATTGGTTGATGTAGTAAAAAAACCTGGGGTTAAGGTCATTGTTTCTAATAAGGAATGTGGGTTAACATTTCATGGCCGTAAAAAAAGAGAGGAGCGTAAAACTTTTTCTAAGGGTAACACAAAACAAGTTCAAACATTTTTTCAAATTAATACAGGTGCCTGTGAAGATTGTCGTGAGTGCATAGAAAGTACTGGCTGCCCTGGATTATCCCAAACCTTTGATGCTTATGGATCAAAAGTCATTATTGATCCTCAAATTTGTGTTAGTGATAGTTATTGTACAATGATAAAAGTATGTCCATCCTTTGAAGAGGTAGATGTTTTCGAATACCATCCAACTAAATATAAAAATGCTCAAATCGAGCTTCCTAATATTGAAACTTTAGAAGTTCCCGAACCAGTAAAAAACCTTGATAGTATTGCTTCTGGAGATGATTGGAGAGTTGTTGTTACTGGTGTTGGGGGCTCAGGTGTAACGACTATTACAAGAGTTCTTGCTCAAGCGGCTAAAGAAATGGATGGTAGAGAAGATTTAGACTTTAAATTTGTTGATCAAAAAGGATTGGCCCAAAGAAATGGACGAGTTACAGGGCATATGGCCATCTTTAGAAAAGGTAAAAGCTATGGCGCAATAACACCACTAGGTACTGGTGACCTCCTATTATCACCAGACCTACTAGATGGCTCTAGTGCATTTCCTTTTCTTTCCTCTAAGGGAAATGTTGTATTAGACGAACAATTTCAAGTTCCCTTATCGATTTTACTTGATAGGGGAGAAGAAAAATCTCCGATATCTGAAACAGCATTAAGAAATTCTGTGCTCGAAAAAATGGGAAATAAGGCATCGATACATAAACTTAAGAAAATATCTTATGATCTTATGGGAAAGAGTGTCTACGCCTCTGCAATGATTTTAGGTGTTGCCTATCAAAAAGGTCTTATCCCATTTACCCTAAAGAATATGTTGGATGCCATTAAAGACTCCATAACGGCCAGCGAAGTCGAAAATAATATTAAGGCCTTTCAATGGGGACGTTTAATAGTTCATCATGGTGATGAAGAGTTTGAAAAAACATTTTTATCCAAAACAGAAGAGGTTGATGTAGAGAAATATCTAAATCAGTCTTTGGAAGAAAGCTTTTTGCCATGGCTTAACAAGAAGCCATTTCTCAATAGGTTCGGAAGAATGGTTGATCGTCTTTGTGAATATTTTCCTCAGCTTCCTCGTACACATTTGGCCCAATATGTTCACGATATAATGATTTACGATAGAGGTATAAAGCTGACAGAGTTTATAAAAGAAGCTGGCGAAATAGCTGCGATTATTTCCGACCTTGAGTCAAAAGAGATGGCCCTTAGAACTTTAGCAAAAACCTATTTCATAAAAGATGAGATATTTGTGGCCCACCAGATGATCTCACCACTTAAGAAATATCAAGATCGTATGAGATATGCTTCCTTGGGAACTGGATACAAGGTTAAGCATATAAATAGACCATCTTTTGATCTTTTCGGTCGCAAAATTGAATTTGATCTTAATCCTAAAGACTGGATGTTAGGATTTATGAGACATGCACGTTTATTAAGAGTTGTCCTTCCTGGTTGGCATAAGAAAGAGAAACAAATTGCCACAGAGATAAGGAAAGAAATCTTAAGTAAGGTCATAAATATGTCCCAGCCCGACTTAAGAAAGAGAATAGCAGAGTTAGATAATATTAAAGGCTATAGGGAAGTTCGTTATGAAAAGGCGGCAGGAGTTGTGAATGCGTAAAGCGGCAAGTGCTGTTTTTGTTTGTGGGGAGAAAATTTTTGTTATACGTAGACAAAACTATTTAACAAGCTTCCCCGGGTATACTGCTTTTCCTGGTGGAAAAGTAGATAAAAATGATTCTAAAATAAACTCTTTTCATAAAATTAATGGTGTTCCCGATGAAGTCTTAGTTGCCCTTTCTAGAGAAATGAATGAAGAGCTTGGTATTGATATAAATACTAATGATATGAAAATTACCCATTTAGGAAATGCTCTTACACCTAAATTTAATCCCTATAGATTTGATACATTCTTTTTTAAGGTTGAATTAAAAGAAGAAATTGAATTTAAAATTGATAAACAAGAGTTTAAAGAAGGCGAGTGGGTATCGCCTAAAGAAATTTTAAAGAGATATGAATCAGGACAGATTTTGGCCGTTCCTCCTACAGTATTATTAATGAGAAAACTGGCAGAAAAAAAATGGAGTGAAGCACCCTTTGATCTTAATTTGAAGTATGATGATCAAACCGAAATACCAATGATTGAATCCGTCAGGGGTGTAAAACAATTTTTACCTCTTTCTAATACTCTTCCACCTGCTAATAGAACTAATTGTTTCCTCTTAGGTGAAACAGTTTTAGTTGACCCATCTCCTCGTGATGATAAAGAGCTAGAAAGGCTTATTTTTAGTCTTAAAGATTATTCGATCAAAGAAATTTTTATTACTCATCATCATCCGGATCATCACGAAAATGCTGTTTCGATCGCTAAGTATTTTAGCGCAGAATTTAAAATGAGTGAGGATACCTATAAAAGAATCACTCATAAATGGGGAAAAGAATATTTTGAGAATTCCCATGTGACATTTCTCAAAGAGGGTGACGTACTAACTCAAAGCTGTGGCCATAATGTAGTTGTTTATGCTGTTCCTGGCCATGATGAGGGTCAATTGGCGCCGATGAGAGAAGACAAAAGCTGGATGATTGTGGGTGATCTTATCCAGGGCGTAGGGACCGTTGTCATTGGTAATGATGAAGGAGATATGAATAAATATTTCAACTCCCTAAACAAAGTTATTAAATTGTCACCTCAAGTGATTTTTCCTAGTCATGGTATTGGTCTGGGTGGAGTAACTTATATTGAAAAGACTCTTGAGCACCGTCAAATGAGAGAGGCCCAAATCATTAAGCTTCTTGCAGAAAATAAAACTCCAGAAGAGATGCTTTCTATTATTTATTCTGATGTTGACCCGGCCCTCCATTCCTATGCTTTGATGAATATTCATTCTCATTTAAAAAAAATTAAGGTCAAGTCGTAGTTTCGCATATTCCTGCTTTCTTTAACTATCGCAATAATTACTTTTTTGTTACTATCTCCTCATATCGAAATTAAGGAGTCCTAGTAATGGCGAAGAAGAAAAAGGCCACTAAGAAAAAAGTAGCTAAGAAAAAAGTAGCTAAGAAAAAAGTAGCTAAGAAAAAAGTAGCTAAGAAAAAGGTAGCTAAGAAAAAAGTAGCTAAGAAAAAAACTGGATCTGATCAAAGAATGCATGACTCTCTATTAGAGCTCATACGTGTGACTTCAACTGTGATACCTGACGATGTTCAAAAGGTTATTCTTGAGGCTTTGAAGCGCGAAGAAAAAAATACAAATGCTGAATATGCTATGAATATTATTAAGAAAAATATTGAGTTGGCGAAAACAAAGTCTCAGCCGATGTGTCAAGATACAGGTACCATCCTTATCTATGTAAATCATCCAAGAGGATTTGATCAATCTAGTTTTAATAAGATCTTAAAGAAGGCCGTTGTTAAGGCCACTAAACTTGGTTATTTAAGACAAAATTCGGTAGATACCCTTACAGGAAAAAATGAAACAATGAATATTGGGGCAGGACACCCTAGCGTTCATTTTCATGAGTGGGGTAAAGGCCAAGTTGAAATTAAGTGTATGCTTAAAGGTGGAGGATGTGAAAATGTTGGCGCTCAGTACGATCTTCCTAATACTAATCTAGAAGCTGGTAGAGACTTAGATGGGGTGAGAAAGGTTATCCTAGATGCTGTTCATAAAGCTCAAGGCAAAGGTTGCGGCCCAGGAATTTTAGGTATCACCATCGGAGGAGATAGAGGTTCAGGTTTTATTGAATCTAAAGAACAACTACTTCGAAAGCTAGATGATAAAAACTCTAATGCCGAGTTAGCTAAGTTAGAAAAAGATATTGTTGAAACCTCTAATAAACTTGGAATAGGACCAATGGGCTTTGGTGGGAAAACGACCCTTTTAGGATGCAAGATTGGAGTACTCAATAGACTTCCAGCATCTTACTTTGTTACCATTTCCTACATGTGTTGGGCCTACAGAAGACAAGGTGTAAGTCTTAAAAAAGATAATACCATTCAAAAATGGGTTTATTAATTAAGGATAGCTATATGATAAAGTTAAAGTTTCCTTTTGATGAAGAAGAAATAAGAAAGCTTAAAGTAGGGGATATGGTGCTTTTAAATGGCAAGCTTTTAACAGGAAGAGATGCCGTTCATAAACGCCTACACGAAGGAATTAACCCTCCTATAAGTTTAGAAAACCATATTATTTATCACTGTGGACCTGTGGTGCTTAAGGAAAAGGGAAAGTATGAAGTCAAGGCAGCTGGGCCTACGACCTCAATTCGTGAAGAACCCTATGAATGGCAAGTTATGCGAGACCATAAAATTCGTGGAGTTATTGGAAAGGGTGGAATGGGCCAAAAGACTCTTGATGCTTGTAAAGAATATGGCGCTTGTTATTTTCACGCCATTGGTGGAGCTGCTCAAGTTTTAGCTGAAACTATTAAAAGTGTAGATAACGTTTACTGGGAAGACCTTGGCTCTCCTGAGGCCATATGGGAACTGACTGTAGAAGATTTTCCTGTCTTCGTTACAATGGACAGTCATGGGAATTCACTTCATAAAGATGTAAGCGATCAGTCTGGAGAAATTTTAAAGAAGTTACTCAGTACCAAATAAGTTTTTATATTACTGGACTTCAAACTTATAAGTCTTGTGACACCAAACACATTTATTGGTGATCTTTCCTAATTTCTTCATTACTTCATCTAAGGGGATTTGATTTTCAAGATCGTCCCCTAAAGAATCAAACATTTGGTGTACCATCATTCCTGTTAATTTCATCTTAATAGGAAGCTTATTGATAATATCCGGGTTTGTTTCTCTTATCGTTGTAGGAACAACCATTCCAGACTTTCTAGCGTGAAAGGCCGCCTTTACATAATCATTTTTAGATAAGGCCTTGAAAACACCATTGAGTGACTCTAAAAAGAGTCGCATTTCTCCTAACGCCATGTTTTTTTCAACTTCAGTCAGAACTACAGGTGTTCTAAGGTCTTCAGTTGAGATTTCGTTAGCAAATGATGAGAATGAAACTAATAGTGTTAAGATGACGTATATCTTCATGCTTTCCCCTTTATATATGAGGAGACTTTTTTATAATTATGTTAATAGTTTGACAAGCCATACCCATGTTTGGTTAATAAAATAAATGAAAATACTTCTCATTTTGTTGATTTCTTTTAGCGCCATGGGTCGAGAGATTCCTGCGACTATTTCTGATTTTCCAATCAAGTTAAGCCAATGGAAAATCTTCTTGTTCGAAAATAATAAATTTAAGCTAAACAATGATGTACATATTTACCAACTAAGAACCTCACTATTCACAGACTACTCTCTAAAACTTCGCACTATGACCCTACCTGAGAATAAAAAGGCAACCTGGTCAGGCACCAAGCTAGTATTTCCGGTCGGTACCATACTTACAAAAACGTTTTATTATAAACCGGAAGAGATAGGACGATTTCAAACTTTAACAGGGCCATGGGGTGTAAATCAGTACTTAATGGAGACGAGAATTTTATTTAAAAGTAAAAAAGGTTGGTTGGCATCTTCCTATGCTTGGAAAGGAAAAGAGGCCTTTTTATTAAGTAATTCAAACTCTGTCTCTATGAACTATAAAGACGAGGAGTTTGAATACCTTATGCCTTCTCAAAAAGATTGCCTACATTGTCATACAGGCCCAATTGGACCTAAAAGGGCCGACAATTTAAACCTTTCAGAACTCATGGCCAAAAAACTTATTGAAGAAAAAAACACCGCTGAAATTAAACCTCTTCCTGTATGGAATAAATCAGAAACCGGAACGCTCAAAGAGAGAACTCATGCTTATTTAGAAGTTAATTGCGCGCACTGCCATAATCCAAAAGGAAGGGCCGCAACAACAGATCTAGACTATCGTATGGAGGCCTCTATAGACAAAAAAGGGCATTGTATGACCTCATATAGTGCTGATGAGAATGAATATGTAATTCATTCGGGAAAACCTCAAGAAAGTGAAATTTTGGTAAAACTTAAAAGTCGAGATGTCATAAATAAAATGCCAGAAATAGGTAGAGATTTAGTTCACAAGGAAGCAGTCACTTTAGTGAATGATTATATTAAAAGTTTTAAAGACAATTGCGATTGATTTTATGCTCAGCGTACCTATCCATATTCCTTAGATGTTGATAACAAATTTCAATTAAAAAATTTAGGAGAAGCTATGAATCTTCAGCACTACGTCCTAGGTAAGTGGACTGATAGTACCGGTAATAAAAAAGAATTATTAAATGCAATTAATGGTGAGCTCGTTAGTACAGTAGGTGCCGAAGGCGCCGACTTAAATGAAGTTCTCAACTACGGAAGAGTAGTTGGTGGCCCTGCCTTAAGAAAAATGACCTTTCATGAAAGAGGTCGGGCATTGAAGGCATTGGCCTTTTATCTTTTAGAGCGAAAAGAAAAATATTATAAGCTCTCTGCTGCTACTGGTGCTACGAAAGTAGACTCTTGGATTGATATTGAAGGGGGGATAGGAAACCTATTTAACTACTCATCAAAAGGAAGAAGAGAGCTACCCGATAACACTTTCTTTTTTGAAGGAAAACCAGAGTTACTCTCTAAAAATGGAACCTTTATTGGTGGTCACGTGATGGTACCAAAAGAAGGGGTTGCTCTCCATATTAATGCCTTTAACTTTCCAGTTTGGGGAATGCTTGAAAAAGTTGCAGTAAACCTCATTGCAGGTGTTCCTTCTCTCGTAAAGCCCGCAAGTATGACGGCATACCTTACAGAATGTATTTTTAAAGACATTATTGAATCGAAAATCTTACCAGAAGGATCCATGCAACTCTTTGTCGGTAATGCTTCTAATATCTTTAGATACCTCAACTGCCAAGATACTGTGACCTTCACAGGAAGTGCGTCCACAGGAAAAATGCTTAAAGCAAATGAGCATGTGATCAATAATTCAGTTCATTTTAATTTAGAGGCAGACTCTCTTAACTGTTCTATCCTCGGTCCTGATGCTTCACCAGGAACTGATGACTTTGAAATATTTATTAAAGAAGTTGCAAAAGAGATGACGGTGAAGACTGGCCAAAAATGTACGGCCATAAGAAGAACAATTATCCCTGAGAAATATGCACAAGAGGTTCAAAAGGCCCTTGCAGCTAGACTTGATAAAACTACCATTGGTGACCCTTCAGTAGAAGGTGTACGAATGGGGCCATTAGCTTCTTTAGATCAAAGAGAAGAGGTTAAGCAAAGAATAAAAGATTTAAGTCAATATGCTAAAGTTGTGTATGGAGGGGATGATGAATTTGCTATTCAAGGAGCAAATTTTAATAAGGGTGCCTTTCTCAAACCAACCTTATTGCTTTGTGAAAATGCTTTAAATGAAAATGCTGTTCATGGGATTGAAGCCTTTGGTCCAGTCTCAACATTAATGACCTATAATACAAGTGAAGAGGCCATCCAATTGGCCAAGATGGGAGAGGGCTCCCTTGTTGGTTCTGTTGTAACAAGTAACCCAACCTTTGCTAAGGAAATGGTTGTAGGGGCCGCTTGTTACCATGGAAGAATACTTGTTCTTAATAAAGATTGTGCTAAGGAATCAACAGGGCATGGATCACCTTTACCAAACCTTGTTCACGGGGGACCAGGTAGAGCAGGTGGTGGAGAAGAAATGGGAGGTCTCAGAGGACTTAATCATTATATGCAAAGAACGGCCATACAAGGCCATCCGGATATGATCACTAAGATTACAGATGTGTATCAGCCAGGTGCCACAAGAAAGGAATCTCAAGTACATCCTTTTCGTCATTACTTTGACGAGCTAGAAATCGGACAAACTGTCACAACTCATAAGCGAACGATCACAGAGGCCGATATTGTAAACTTTGCTAACCTCAGTTGGGATCATTTTTATGCTCATACGGACACCACTAGTTTAGAAGGAACGATTTTTGAGCAAAGAGTGGCCCATGGGTATTTTGTTATATCTGCAGCTGCTGGTCTTTTCGTCGATCCAGGAAAAGGACCTGTGATGGCCAATTACGGCCTTGATGAACTTCGTTTTACTAAACCTATGTACGCTGGTGATACAATGTGGGTGAAACTAACGGTAAAAGAAAAAGTTGATCAGGAACCAAAAGAGGACGAGAAACCTAGGGGTGTAGTAAAGTGGCAAGTTGAAGTCTTTGATCAGGACAACGAAACTTGTGCTTTAGGAACTATATTGACCTTGGTTGAAAAAAAGAGCTAAGCACCTTTTTTCCACCTTTTATATTTTGAGGCCTGAGTATGAACTTGGGCCTTAATATCCATAATATTTTTTAGTTTTGCTGACAATTTAGAAAACTCTTCATGCGAAACCTTTTTTGATATTTGCTCAGTTAGATATAAAACCTGAGAAAACTCTCTTTCAAAACGTTTCTTGAGGATTTCTTTTTCAATAAGGTCTTGGCACACTCCAAAAACAATATTGGGGTAACTTGTATATTTTAGAAAGTTATTAACTCCAAAGTTAATGGATTCTAAAACTTCAAGTAAGGAAAACTCTGAAGAGACAAGTATAATGGGGATTTCTTGGTCGATATTTTTAATAAGTTGGATTTTATCTATATTAACTCCTGATTTACCAATTAAAATAATATGAGGCTTTTTCTTTTCTGCTAATTTTAATAATTTTGTAAGATTTTTAAAATTAGTGACGGCATGGTTAACAACGTTGAAATCACAAAAATATTCATCAATATCTACATCATCTTGAAATAAAGTATAAATCCTCCATTGAGGATTATCTTCTTCGTCTAAAATATCATCTTGTTGCTCACCTTTTTTATCTTTTGTCTGTATCTTATCAAAAGAAGGATTAAGTTTCTCAAAGTCCTCGACCGTCAGTTTGACAAAATCTCCTTCTAATTCATCTAATTCAATAAGGCTTGGGATCTGTTGGAGAGAATTAATAAGATATTCAGTTTGATAATGGTTAAAGGATGAGCACTTTTGATCCGTGAGTAAAGTATCGAGGTAATGAAAGAACTCAAAAAGAGAATCGAGTTCATGAACTTGGCATCCTCCTTGTGCTAATTTAATTTGTTTTTTTAAGATATCAATATTGATTTCAAAGTTTTTAGACTGATTGATATTTTCTAGACATTGGTTTGCCTTCCCAATAATATCATCCAGTTCATTCAAAAACTCATTTTTGAGGTAATCCTTAACTTCATTACTCATAGTAAAAATATCGGGTAATTACTAGCATTTCTATAGGGTATATCGATTATAAACTCACTATCAGATACTTATAAAAAACCTATAAATAACTTTTATTAAGATTTCCAACGCAAGGGTATAAATAAACTAGTTTTATATAGGTTTTTTACATACCGATATAACAGCTCCAAGCTCTTTTTTAAGATCGCCAACGGTCTCAATTTTATTCTTTATGATGATAGGAAACGAGTCTGAAAGTAATATTTGATAACCATTCTCTAGAGCATTAACGAGATTTATTCGGTAATGAGATCCGCTTTTTATGACGTCATCCTCAGATTGAGCAGGATAATGAATCGATATCCCTTTTTTTAAAAGGACTTTATCATTAAAGCTTGGCAAATCTACGCTCTTATTAAATTTGATATAAGCTCCTCTATCGAGGTAATTAATGTGAGCATGATCTCTAACATGAATTAAGTCAGGGCCACATTTTTGTTGAGCATAAACAAGATTCAAAAATAAGGCCCATAGAATAATCATAAGGCCCCATTTTTTATCGATTCAACGATTTCTGGGTTTAATAAAGTCGATGTATCACCTAAATCCGTTGTATCTCCAGAGGCAATCTTTCTTAGAATTCTTCTCATTATTTTTCCACTTCGCGTTTTTGGCAAACCTTCAACAAGTTGTATTTTTTCAGGTTTACATATAGGTCCTAACACTTTGGTAATATGTGAGTTCAATTCTTTATCAATATCCGATTTATGACTTTTATAATTTTCTGGGTCTTTAGATATGACATAAGCATAAATCGCTTGTCCCTTAACATCATGAGGGTAACCAACGACCGCACTTTCTACAACCTCTGGATGTTCATTGAGAAGATTCTCTACCTCGGCCGTACTGAGTAGGTGACCGCTAACGTTAATAAGATCATCAATTCGTCCAGTGATTCTGTAATCACCTTCTTCATCTCGTCGGGCGCCATCACCTGTGAAATAATATCCCTTATAAGCAGAAAAATATGTTTCTTTATATCTCTGATGATTACCCCAAATAGTCCTTGCCATACCTGGCCACGGTTTCTTAATACAAAGTGCACCTTCAGCATTTGTTTGATCAATCTCTTTACCATTCTCATCAAGAAGGACTGGATAAACTCCAGGAATAGGCTTGGTTGCAAATGTAGGTTTGTCTTTAGTGACTCCCGCTAAAGATGAAATCATTATTCCACCTGTCTCCGTTTGCCACCATGTATCCACGATAGGGCATCTTTCATGGCCAACATACTTATAGTACCAGTCCCAAGCCTCTTTATTGATAGGCTCACCAACAGTTCCAAGAACCCTTAATGATGAAAGGTCATTTTTTTGAACATGTTCTAGTCCATAGCACTCTAAAGCTCGAATGGCCGTTGGAGCTGTATAAAAATGTGTTACTTTATATTTATCTATTACTTCCCAAAATCTCGCTGGTGTAGGGAAGGTCGGTATCCCTTCAAACATAACCTGACCAACACCATTAAGAAGTGGCCCATAAGCAATATAACTGTGTCCAGTAATCCAGCCAATATCGGCCGAACACCAATAAAGATCATTTTCTTCGACACCAAAAACGTTATTAAAAGTATAGGCCGCCCAAACCATATAGCCTGCAGTTGTATGTTGGAGACCTTTTGGTTTTCCTGTGGAACCGGAGGTATAAAGGATAAAGAGAGGGTCTTCGGCCTTCATCTTTTCAGGCGCACAATTTGTAGAAGTATTATCCATAAGCTCTTTAAGCCAATAGTCTCTCCCACTTTTCATATCGACTTCGTTATCACATCTTTTTACAACGAGAACATTTTCGATGCTTGCACAATCCTCTAAGGCCTTATCTGAGATGGCCTTAAGCTCAACTAATTTATTTCCTCTGTAGACACCATCACAAGTAATAAGAAGTTTGGCCTCACAGTCTTGTATTCTTCCCGCGAGGGCCCCAGATGAAAAGCCTCCAAAAACAACGGAGTGAATGGCCCCTATTCTGGCACACGCAAGCACTCCATAGAGAAGCTCCGGTACCATTCCCATGTATAGGATAACCCTATCACCTTTATTTATTCCTTTTTCTTTAAGGACATTGGATAATTGGCAAACTTTATCGTGAAGCTGTTGATAAGAGATTTCAAGGCCCTTTTCTTCAGGATTGTTAGGCTCCCAGTAAATTGCAGTTTTATTTTTGTTTTTATCTAGGTGACGATCAATACAATTTTCAGTGATATTAAGTTCTGAACCCTCAAACCATTTAATTGATAAATTATTAAAGTCTCCACTTTGAACGGTATCCCATTTTTTATACCATAGGAATTCTTCTGCTATATTTTGCCAGTAATTTTGAGGGTCTTTTTCCTCAAGTTCACGCTCTTTTTGATAGTCGGATATTCTTTTCATGTTGGGATCCTTTTAAGTTTTTGAAATATCTTAAAAAGACACCTTTCATTTGGCAACAATGACTAGAATTTGTTTAAGATCCTGAGAAACTCATCGTCTTTTATGATTTTCCTAATAATAGGCTCCGGCTTTAGCCCAGCAAAAAGAAGTTTCTTAAATATATCTTTACTACCCACCTTGTAGGCAAATAGCAGAGGGTTAACTTTTCCTAAATTAAGTGGGCAACGGTAATCAATAAGCATTTGAACAAAGTCTATTTTGTTGAGGAGAATGGCCTGGGATAAAGGGAATAGCCCTGAGTCATCCGGAATATCTAAATTGACCTCTTTGTGCAGTAATTCTTTTAGCACATATTTACGATTACCCATAATGGCATAGTGTATTGGTCGTCTGCCTTTATCGTCTTTAGTTTCAAGTAGTTCTTGATTTTCATCTAAAAGCTCAATAATGGAGTCCTTATCGCCTTTAAGGCAGCAAAGCATCAATGCATTAATTCCTCCCTCCTGAGTTGCAGATGCATCCTCTTTGTTTTTTTCAAAAAGGTCATTAAAGGAATCAGCACTCATTAATTCTTCTGGATTAAAGCCTTTAATTTCTTCTAAAGACTCCGAGTTAGACAGCGCTTCAAGCTCTGACATTGCTTTTTTGGTTTGTGTGTTTTTATTTCCTTTAACTTTAGGCTGAGGTAGATGAAGTCCTTTTTTCCCTTTTCCTATAAGGCGATCGTTCACACTAAGAAGGCAGGCGAGTATTGCTACAATATCAAGTGGCTTAAGTAAAAAGTCATAGACAATTGTTTCTTTATCTTTAAGTTTAGAAAGATACTCATTACTTG
>JAURDE010000173.1 GCA_030828105.1 Bdellovibrionota bacterium
ATATCCTACTACTATCTTCACATTAATCAATCTGCTTATGACGGTAAACCACTTCTTTACAATATTATTCCCGAAATTGGTGATAGCGAGGATGTTATCTATTTAGGAGAAAGTTTACAAGAATATAGACTCCCTAATAACCTTTCTATGTTTCCCTCACTTTTAATTAAGGCCATTGACAATGATAATGGTGAAATTACTCTCAATGAACAAGATAACGATATTATAATAAAAAGCACGGGAAAGGCCATTTCTCTTAAGCAACCCATAAAGTTAATTCCTTTTCAGAAAGATTTAGCTCGAAATATAGATAATATTGAAAAAGCTCTCGATATAATTAAAAAGGTAGATTCAAATCTATATAACACTTTTTGTGAATTCACTAAAGTAATCGTTCCTGTAGATGACCCAGGTCTAGTTAGTTATTCTATGCAAGAGCTACCAGGCTTTTCATCTATAAATCTTTTTAATAGAGATTTTGTTGATCTTCTTGATGACTTATTACATGAAAATGGACATCATTACCTTAATTCTATTCTTAACCACTCTCACCTTATTAATGAAGATGATGAAATGATCTACTACAGTCCCTGGAGGAAATCTCGAAGGCCAATACGAGGAATTTATCATGCTTATTTTACATTCTATTGGGCCCTACTTCTTTTTGATAGATTAACAAATAGTGACGAAACAACACTAGACAAGGATCAATTATCTAAATGTAAGTATCGCTTTTGTGAAGAACACCTTATGCTTGATTATTGCTGGAAAGACCTTTTAGATGCTAAGGACAAGGGGAAAATAGAAATTGAAGGTATGGACATTATTATTCCAATTCAAAATTATATTGAAAAACTTCATCCAAAGTTCGATGAAATATCCAAGGAACTAGATAATAGTCAAAAAGAAAATATCAATAATTTAAAAAAGACGCTTGAAAAAGAGAGAGGAAAAGTAGATTTATTTTAGATCTACTAACAAATAATTCATTTCTTGTAGACATTTAAGGTCGCCATTATTTTTTGCTACTTTGAGTCCTGTTTCTAATACTTCTTTTGCCTTAGCCTTATTATTAGTAGCAATCAGCGCCTTTGAATATAAAAGGTAGGCTTGGCCATGCTTAGGATGATGAGTAATTATTTTTTCTGTTAAGTTTACAGCCTCCTGAAACTCCCCTCTATTAAAGCTAATATCCGCCATACCATAAGAAGCGAGAAGATCTTCAGGATCGAGTTCAAGTACTTGTTTGAACATTTCTTCTCTTCTTTTTATTGCTTGTTCATTTTCCTTTTTTTCTTTGGCTTCATTTGAAGCCTTGCTAAAGGATTTAAGAGTTGCCTTATCTTTTTCCGCTTCTGCTTCTTCAATTTTACCCATTTTCATAAGATATAAAGATTTATTTGTATGGGCCATTATAGAGCTAGGATCAACTTCTAAAAGTTTATCCATCAAAGCTATTGCTCCTTGATAATCACCATTTCTCCCCAAGATAACACCCTTTGATTCGTAGGCATCAGGAAGTGAGTAAAGTTCTAAAGCTTCATCTAATTGAGATATTGCTTTTTCATCCTCGTTTTTATTAAAAGCATCAACAGCATCATAAAAGATATCCTCAGCTTTGGCCTTATCGGATCCTCTACCAAGTAAGGGATAATTATAAACTTTACCGCTCATTTGATCGAAGTACTGTTCCATGGCCTCTAGTCTGTAGTCTCTATGTAATCGTGCTTCAATATAATACATATCCTCATGAAATACTGAACGATAGGCATCTCCAACTTTTTTACCATCCAAAGTAAGGGCCATAGGAGTGACTACATCTTTTTTACTTTCAATTAGAACAGGATAATAAACAACATCTCTACGCGACTCTAGTTTAGCTGCTGTCTCTTGCCCTAAAAAACACCCTTTCTTATAATTTACAGCAAACTCATTTAACCTTGAGTAATTTATAATATCATTAATCGAAATATTAATATTCAATTCCGGAAAACCATTAATGATAGATACCGTTTTAATTTCATTACTATCAAGGATGGGGAGAGAACTATCAAAAGGAGAAAGACGAATCAAACCCTTTTCTCCATATAAATGTCCTACGAAATCAATCTTTTCTTTTATCTTACCTAAATCTGGCCCTAAGTAATAAAAAGCTTTGAGTGAAGTGATCTCGAGTTTAACATCTTCCATTATTATAAATTTTTCGAGATCTTCCTTAAGAACGCTGGCCATATCATTAGCAACAATGACATGGAAGCTATCCTCATTTTTCAGAAGATAAAAAAAAGCAACTACTCTTCCACTTCTATTAAGCCTTGCACTTAATTGAAATTGCTTCTCATCAAGTTTAGTTAAATCACTGGTTATTTGTCCCTGAAGAAAGCTCTGGCAATCAACTCCTGAAAATCTTAGAACTTGAATATTTTCAAGCTCTCCGGCACCTTTAACAAATCTCTTTTTTAGAAGACTTTTAACTGACATGATTAAACTGAAAAGGATTCACCACAACCACAGGTGTTAGATGCACTAGGATTACTAAAAACAAACCCCTTACCCTCTAGACCATCTTGAAAATCAAGAGTTACTCCCTTAAGGTAAATCGAAGATTTCGGATCTATATAAACCTTAAAACCTTCATAATTAAAAATATTATCATTTTCCTTACTATCGCCAAAATCGAGCTTATAAGACAACCCTGAACAACCACCTCCGATTACTCCAAGCCTTAGTCCAATCTCTGGGCCTTTATTCTCTGATATAAAGATCTTTTTAATCTGCTCTTTAGCCTTATCAGTTAAATGAACAATATTTTCAGCCTCACTCATAATTTAATCTCATGTTAGAATTGTTGATGTGCATTATTTATATTATACCACTCATTCTATGTAAAGAATGCTTATAGGAGCTAACTATATGAAAAAACTAGTCTCAGGAAGAATTGAACGGTTATCAAAGCTAGGGGTAAAACTGGCCAAAGCAACGGGTAAACTAGCAAAAGGACATTTAATTGCAAATCAAGAGGCTTCAAAAGTTTTATCGAAAATAGAGGCATCAAAAGAGATTATAGAAGCCATGGGAGAACTAAAAGGAGCATTTATGAAAATTGGACAAATGCTCTCGCTAACAGAAGATATGGTTTTGCCAGATGAAGTAAGTTCTCTTTTTAAAAAGCTACAAAAAGAAGCACCTCCAATGACAGAAAAAGAGCTCAATAATGTCTTTCTTGAAGAGTTTCAAAAGCTTCCTGAGGAGCTATTTGACTTATTCGAGAGAAAGCCTATGGCCGCTGCCTCTATTGGGCAAGTCCATCGGGCAATTCTTAAAACAGGGGAAGAGGTCGCTATTAAGATTCAATACCCAAATATACAACAGGCAATAAAAAACGACTTCAAGAATGTAAAAGCTATTGAACGAATCTTTAAATTACTTCTTCCTAATCTGCCAGAAATAAAAGATACCATTGAAGAGATAAAAGACTCTATTATCAATGAATGTGATTATGAGTTAGAAGCAAATGAGGCCCGTTTTTTTAAGAAAACCTTAGAAGCAGAATTTAATAATATAAAAGTGCCTAGCGTATTTGATAAATATTCAAGTAAAAGAATATTAACTCTTGAATTAATGAGGGGTGACTCTTTTGATGATACACTCAAATACTCTCAATCTGATCGAAATAAATTAGGTCAGACTCTTTTTGATAGTTATATGTATAGCCTTTATCAACTCAATAGAATTCATTCCGACCCTCAAAATGGTAACTACCTATTTGACCAAGATAAAATAATAATACTAGACTTTGGTTCAACAAAAACATTTACAGAAGAATTCGTACTCCTTTACTTAAGACTTTTACTTTCAATAGAGAAAAATAATTTTGAGCAATACAGGGAAATTACAATTAATTTAGGATTATGTCTTGATTCTGACAGCGAAGAGTTTTTTAAGGAGCATTTTGAATTTGTATCAAGGTTGTATGGGCCATACCAAAAAAATGGTCACTTCCCTATTAATGAAAACGTTAACCCTTTTAAAAGTACTTTTTCATTTATCAAAAATAAATCTCTTCGAGGACGCTCTCCACAAAGAGACCTTTTTCTTTTGGATCGTTCCACCTTAGGGCTTTTCACAAAGTTAAAAGCGTGGCAATCAAAAGTTAACTGGGTTGAGAGTAAAGAAAAGTATCGTAAAGAACTTATTGAAAAACTTAAGCCGCTTTAATATTTAGCTTTTTACCTTCAATGAGGTTTAATATTTCTGGAACTAACTTACTATCCAATTCCGAAGACTTCAAAAAGCTAATCTGACTTATTGTTTTTGATTTAGAGTCTTCTGGACCTATGACAAGTACACTATAAGAAAAAAATGGGGCCAATTCTTTTTCTGAAAAGAAATTATCCTTTTTCTCTAAGACAATAACGGCATCATAATTAACAAGAGTTAATTGATTTTTGGCCTCATCCAAGTCATCTACTTCTGTAACTATTAAACCTTCCTTAGATAGCTTTTTAACTGTCTTTTTGCCTAAGTTTTCATTTTTCTTCAAAACCAAAATAGAGGGCCTATACAGAAACGCCATGTTAATCCTTTTTCTATGTTGCATTATATCTTTATTCATTGAATCGTTTGAGACAAAGAAGACTGATGTAAACAAATTATGAGGTTTCAAATACTTACGCCTCATCAGACAAACATCTGTGGCTAATAGCGACCTGCTTCAATAAATAAAGTTTGGCCTTTATGGATCTACCTATATATTCAAATTTAGGTTAATATGAGATAGGATACGTCCAAAAGGTAGAGTAATAATGGATTCAAATGATGTTTATGTTACAAACCCTTTTCATACAGCGAGACTTAAACCTGTTAGAAAAGGTAAAAAGCCACCCAAGTTATTGGCCGTTGTCCATCAAAGTGGATGTACGGGGTGTGAGGTCTGTATTGCAGGTTGCCCTGTAGATTCAATTGAACTCGTTCCTGGCCCATATCCTGATAACCCTACCTTCCAGCAAACTGTAGAGATTGACTTAGAAAGATGTATTGGATGTCAAAACTGTACACAAGATTGTCCATGGGAA
>JAURDE010000241.1 GCA_030828105.1 Bdellovibrionota bacterium
GGTAAGAGATATTTAAAGAAAGGTATTTCCAATTTGAAAAGTCTTTATGAGCTATATAAGGATAATCCTCAGATTGAGGAAGCGATAAGAAAAAATATTCTATTTGCTCTTAAAAATGAGCAATCCGAAAGAAAGCAAGAACAGCAAGAGAAAGAAAAGAAAGAGAAAAATCAGGATAAGAAAGACGAGAATAAAAAACAAAAAGGTGATAATGGTCAAAGCGATAAGAAAGACCAAGAAAACAGCGAACAAGAGAAAAAAGAACAAAAAAATAAAGAAGATAAAGAGCAAGATAAGGAATCAGAAGATAAAAAAAATAGCAAGAAACCTAAAGATTACAAAGAGAAAGAAAAGCAATTAAAACAAAAAAGAAAGATGGTAAAAATTCCTGCAATGATTAAGCAGCTAATGGGACAAGATAGAAAGCTACAAGAAAAATATATTGATACATCAACACAAGACAAACAAAGAAACAATAAAAATAGGGATTGGTAATTATGAAAAAACTATTGCTTTTTTTCATCCTTATGAGTTTTACAACTATAGCATTAGGTACGAATGTTAAAGTAGAAGTAGATCCACCTGTACCTGTAAAAGAAGAAAACTTTCAACTAGTGTTCAAAGTCCGTTCACCTTCAAACAGTCAAGCCTATATTTCATTTGACCCTGGTTTTGCTGAAGTTTTAGGAAAAAAGAGCACAGGTGTTTCTATTAGTACAACCATCGTAAATGGTAGAGTCTCAACAGTAAGAGAGGCAAGTTATATTTTTGATCTCGTCGCTCCAAGAGCAGGGCGCTTGGGAATAAAAAATATAGTTGTCGATATAGATGGTAATAAAACAAGATTACCAGACAAAATTATAAAAATAGCTTCAACTAAGAGTTCACCTAAAAACTATTACCTTCAAGCTGAAGTAAGTAATGAGGCTCCTTTTCTTGGAGAAGGAATAAATGTTGATTATTATTTATATTATAGATATTCCATGAGCATTATAGGTCATGAGATTTTAAAATTCCCTGCCCTTAATAATTTTATTAAGAGGTTTTATATGCCAACTTCAAAAGTTGAGACTGTTGAAAAAGATGGCTATATGTACTCTAGGAAATTGATTTATTCCGCTCGTCTATACCCTGAAAAAGAGGGAGAGTTGAAAATTGATTCAGTTAAAATTAGAGTACAATACCCAAAAAGGACAAGAGGGGGAGTTGGTTTTTTTGGGTTCGGCTTAACTCAGTACGCAACAAAAGATTTATCAAGTAAACAAGTAAAAATAAATGTTAAGAGTTTTTCTGGCCTTGATATTCCTAAAAACTATACAGGCCTAATAGGGGAAAATAATTTTAAGCTAGAAGTTACGAGAAATAGATATATGGTTAATGAGGCCATAGAGCTTAAGTTACTTGTCGAAGGTGAGGGAGCACTTGAAAAATTTGAGGCGCCTAAATTAATCATTAAAGATGAATTAGAAGAATTTGATACCAAGAGTAGCTTTGAGGAAATTAACAATAGTCGCGCAAGAAAAACATTTGAATACACTTATTTACCAAGAAAACCTTTTAATGATCCTGATAGGATATTTAAAGTATCAATTTTTATGCCATCCAAAATGGAGTTTATAGAAAAGGAAATACGAATCCCTGCCTTAACAGTGAGTGGTCAAGCCTTTAATGGTTACTCAAATCAAAGCACTGAAAGCAAAGTAAAAAGTAAAAATGAAAATTTAAACTTACAAAAATCGATTACACTGAAAGGTATTTTGGGCCCTATTACATATGTCAATAAAGCCTCGGAGAATTGGATAAGAACATTCATTTTAATAGCTTCTTTTTTCATAATTATAATTATTGGATTGGAAGGGCTTGACGTATTTAAACGCTATAGGTTGCCAAAAGAAGTAGTTAGTTTAAATCATGAACTTAAAAAAGATGGGGTAGATTATCATCGCCTTTTTAGACTTTTGTATTTTCTGAAAAACAATAATAAGGACGTTCAAGATATAAAAGTTATTGTTTCAAATAGTCAATTGTCAGATTCTGCTAAAAACTACTTCACTAAGGCCCTGGAAGTAGGTGAAATTGTGTCTTTTTCTGATAAGGGTGATGAGAATATTCCCTTTCATTATGAGGATAAATATTTTAAAGAACTTCTAAGTAAAATTGGAAGACTAAAACATAATGAAAATTTACGATAATCTACAGGGAATTCAACGAGACTATCCAAATATCAGTTTTGGGATGACTATAGGAAATTTTGATGGAGTACA
>JAURDE010000044.1 GCA_030828105.1 Bdellovibrionota bacterium
AATCTTTGTTAAAGTTAGGTTTCGAATTTAAAGAAGATGCTGCAGAAGGGGCCCTTAAAGACCTCAAAATATGTATAACGGGCGCCTTGAGTGAGAAGAGAAATGTTGTGGAAAAGAGTATCCGCGATGCTGGTGGTACAGTTGTGGGAAGTGTTTCTAAAAATACAGATTATCTTCTAACGAATGAGACTGAGAGTAATTCTTCAAAATTTAAAAAAGCAAAACAGCTTGGAATAAAGATTGTTACTGAAGAAGAAATGAAAAAAATCATTTCTCAGAGTTAACGGTGAATAGGTCAGGGTCATCTACACACAGTATATATTCCTGTGCTCTAATATCGCTTTGATAGGTCCTTTTGATAGACTTATGAGTACACGAAAAAAGAAAGAGCAATATTAGAATAAACCTCATGGCCATTTCTTTTCGGTCTTTGTTGGATAGGAGTTAATTAAATAATTTTTCTATGGTTCTTTTCCAAGTACCCTTTTTTTGATTGTAAAATTCAATTAAATCTTTTTCAGGATCAAATGATTTATCTTTATGCCATAGCTCTTTTATTTTATCGATCGTACAAATTCCCGATCCGATTGCGGCCGCTAGGGCAGCACCAAAAGCTGTCGTTTCAATAATCCTAGGTTTAACAATTTCAAGTCTTGATACACTAGATTGTATATTCATGAGAAGATTATTGCTTACGGCACCACCATCTACTTTTAGGCTCTTTATACTTAAATTAGTATCTTTTCTAAAGGCATCAACAAGGTCGTTTATAGATAAGCATATCCCATCCAGACATGCTCTTGCGATATGTGAGCGCTTAGTATCTCTTGTTAGTCCTAGTATGGCCCCTTTGGCCTCTGCATTCCAGTAAGGACTGCCTATTCCAGTAAAAAAAGGCATAAACATTAAATAGCGCATTTGTTCTAGGTCAGTTACTTGGTCAGCAAGGTTCTCAATTTCTGGGCTATTTTCAATTATATTTAAATTATCTCTTAGCCACTGTACTGCTGCACCTGCAATGTAACAGCTACCTTCTAGAGCATAATAGGTTTCTCTATCAGTTTGATAGGCGACAGTTGTTAGTAAACCATAATGAGATTTTTGTTTTTCCTTGCCTGTATTAAGCAGTAAAAAAGCTCCTGTTCCGTAGGTGCACTTCATATCACCTGTATCGGTACCTGCTTGACCAAAAAGAGCGGCTTGCTGATCGCCAAGAATACCTGTTACAGGAATTCCATCAGGTAAAAACGAAAGATTTTTTGTTTTACCAAAAACTGAAAAGCTTTGATGAATCTTAGGTAGTGTATTTTCGGGTATTTCAAAAATTTCTAAAAGTTCTTGATCCCATTGACAGCTTTCAAGATCCATAAGAAGAGTTCGAGAAGCATTTGATGGTTCTGTTTTATGTTCTCCAGTTAACTTATAGAGTAGAAATGTATCGATAGTACCAAATTTAAGGTCATCCTTTTTATGTGCATTTTGAACATTTATATCATTTTGTAATAGCCAGTGCATTTTAGTTGCCGAAAAGTAGGGGTCTAGAGGAAGGCCTGTTTTATCTTTTACTTTTTCCGATAGATCTTTGTCTCTAAGTTCTTTGCAAAAACTACTTGTCCTTCTGTCTTGCCATACAATGGAGTTGGCCAATGGCGTGCCAGTATTATCAAAGGCACATGTAGTTTCTCTTTGATTGGTAATACCTATGCATTCAATATCAGTTCCTTTTAAATTATTCTTTTTTAAGATTTCTTGAACTGTGCTTTCTATAGTCGACCAAATATCATTAAGGTCGTGTTCTACCCATCCTGGTGTTGGAAAGATTTGTTGAAACTCTTGGTTGATTTTGTCTATAAGTTCAAAAGAGCTAGAGTCTATTAATACGGCCGTTGTACCTGTTGTTCCCTGGTCAATACTTAAAATGAATCCCATATTTGTTCCTTTAAAAACTATGCTTTAAAAATGTAGACAGCTGATTAGCGAAAGTAAATACCGCTAGGGGAAGGCCATGAAATAACTTTGACGTATGCAATCCATTTATCAGCTACGGCAGAGTTAACTCCTTTAAGCATGACAAAGGAAAGAGTCATTACGACAACAAGCAGCATCACAAACTCTAGCAATGTTTGACCAGATTGGTCTCTTTTGTGGTGCACCTGTTCATTTTGTAAAAAATCATTCATAATAGCATTTTATTGCTATTTGGAAGCACAAACCAATGAAGAAATATTTTCCGGCCATTATATTCTTTTTATCCTTTTCAGGCTTTTTAGGTATTCAAGTCCTAGGGGATATTCTATCTGCCAAGCCCTCCAGTATTGAGAAATCAAGGGCCAATCACTATGAGTCAATATTTCAAAAACTTGAATTAGATGTCATTGATGAAGGCAAGCTCAAATTATCCGAGCTAAAGTCCCCTATCGTAATTCTTAATTTCTGGGCCTCTTGGTGTCAGCCATGTCTCATGGAATTTCCTTCTCTTTATAAGTTATCAGAAAAGTTTAACCAAAATGATATTACCATTATTGGTATAAATGGAGATGAGCAAAAACAACTCTCTCAG
Organism: Bdellovibrionota bacterium; assembly: GCA_030828105.1. Classification (GTDB taxonomy): domain Bacteria; phylum Bdellovibrionota; class Bacteriovoracia; order Bacteriovoracales; family Bacteriovoracaceae; genus JAURDE01. The sequence continues at coordinate 2,561 of JAURDE010000044.1, forward strand.
ATACAGAAGATAACAAAAAAATATAATTTATCTTATCCTCAATACGCTGATAAAGATGGAGATGTTTTAAATCAATTTAGAGTCTCCGCTCTTCCGATGACTATTATTTATCATGAAGGAAAAGTTATAGAAGTCTCAACAGGCGTTAAAAACTTTTATGCTAAAGATCTTGTTGAAAAGTTTGAAAGTCTAATTCTTAAATCAAAAAAAAAGATAACCCTAGCAAGGTAGAGTAAAGTTTTTACCCCAATTATAGAAAACTTCTGCCAATGTAGGACAATCAAATACTGTAAAGCGTGGCCTTAGACCCTTGATAAGGGCCCCTTGATCTTTAATTCCTAATGCGTGAGATGCGTTTAAAGTAATAGCACTTACTAACTCGGCAACATTCATTTTATAAATAGGAGCTGCTATAGAGGCTATTAAAAGAAGGTTGTCGAAGTGGCATGAACCAGGATTATAATCACTTCCAATAGCAACCTTAACTCCTTGATCGAGAAAGGCCCTTGCATTTGCCTGAGGCTTGCCGAGAAAAAGTCCTGTCCCAGGTAAAAGATTTGCAACGGTATTTGATTTCGCCAAGGCCTTAATACCATCAATATCAGTACATAAAAGATGATCACAGCTTAAGGCATTTCGATGGGCCCCCAAAAGAGCACCTTTATTATCATAAAACTCATCTGCGTGAAGCTTAAATGGAATTTCTAATTCATCACAAACATTAAAGAGGTTCTCAGTATCGGTATGGTCAAAGTAACCCCTTTCAAAAAAGATATCGACAGCATCAATAATACCCATTGATGCAAGTTCTTTTAGAAGAGGGATAACTTCTTGATCAAGGTAATCTGAAGAGCTCTTATACTTTTGAGGAACAGCATGGGCCGCCATATAAGTATTTTTAATTTGTATTTTAGGGAAGAAATGTTTTTTAAGATCATCAATAAGAATACTTAATTCTCTTTCTTTATCAATATTGAGTCCATATCCACTTTTAATTTCAATTGTTCCAATACCAAATGAATTAAGCCTTTGAATTCTTTGGATGGCCAAGTCGTAGAGCTCTTGCATAGAGGATTCATTTGTTTTGGCCATGGTGTGAAGAATTCCCCCACCCGCTTTTGCAATCTCTTGATAGTCGGCGCCATTAAGCCTCATAAGGTATTCTTTGGACCTATTTCCTCCAAAAACAATATGGGTATGAGAATCGACTAACTCAGGAATGAGTGTCTTTCCTGTAAAGTCTTGGGCCTCAAAGCTTTCATATTCTTGAGGAAGATTTTTTGTCTCTCCTACCCAAAGGATTTTGTCTTGATCAAAAGCAATAGCACCATTTTCAATGATGCTTAGATCTTCTGGATTGAGCCGACGCCCATCTTTTTTATGGGCGTCTTTTAACGTTACAAGTTCTGATACATTTTTATAAACTTTCATAGGGAAGGAAATTTTATATTAGTTTTATCCTTCATTGCAAGGGCCTCTTCATATCCAGCATCAATGTGACGTATAACCCCCATCCCAGGATCTGAATTAAGAACTCGAGAAATTCGATGATTCATATCATCGCTTCCATCAGCAACGATGACCATACCAGCATGTTGAGAGTACCCCATACCTACTCCACCACCATGATGGAAACTAGTCCAACTTGCTCCATTCATTGTATTAATCATGAGATTAAGAAGAGGCCAATCACTTACAGCATCAGTTCCATCCTTCATGCTTTCAGTTTCTCTATTAGGTGAAGCAACGGAGCCACAATCAAGATGATCACGTCCTATAACGATAGGAGCACTCACCTTTCCTTCTTTAACAAGTTGATTGAACATGAGTCCGGCCTTTTCTCTTTCACCATACTCAAGCCAACAAATTCTAGCAGGTAGACCTTGGAATGCTACCATTTCAGAGGCCTTATCGAGCCAGTTAATGAGCTTCTTTTTATGAGGAAATAGCTCTCTTAGGGCCTGATCTGTAACATGAATATCTTTTGGGTCTCCTGAAAGGGCCATCCAGCGAAATGGGCCACTGCCTTTACAAAAGAGAGGTCTTATATAGGCAGGTACGAAACCAGGGAAATCAAATGCGTTTTCAACACCTACTTTTAAAGCGCCGGCACGTAAATTATTACCATAATCAAAAACATGACTTCCTTTTTCTTGAAAAGAGAGCATCGCTTTTACATGATCACCCATTGTTTGATAACTTTGTTCAGTGTAGTCCTGTGGATTATTTTTTCTAAGTTCAAAGGCTTCATTTAAGCTCATTCCTCGCGGTACATAACCATTAAGAGGATCATGGGCCGAGGTTTGATCTGTTACGAGCTCAGGAACAATTCCTTTTTCAAAAACATATTCGAAAAAATCTGCCGCATTGGCCTCAACACAAATAGAGATGGCCTTACCTTCTTTTTTTGCATTAAGGGCCATTTCAATGGCCTCATCAAAACTATCTGCAATAACATCAAGGTATTTAGTCTTAATTCTTTTTTCAAGCCTTTCACGATCAACGTCGCATCCAAGAAAAACACCTCCGGCCATTTTAACAGCAAGAGGTTGCGCACCACCCATTCCTCCAATACCTGCACTTAGCGATAAAGTCCCTTTAAGGTCCTTACCTTCTCCATAATGCTTTTCAGCGGCGGCCATAAATGTTTCATAGGTACCTTGGAGAATTCCTTGGGTTCCAATATATATCCAGCTTCCGGCAGTCATCTGGCCATACATCATTTTGCCTTCATCTTTAAGCTTATTAAAATGATCCCAGTTGGCCCACTGAGGAACGAGGTTTGAGTTTGCAATAAGAACTCTTGGCCCATGCGAGTGAGAAGGAAGTACTGCAACAGGCTTTCCAGACTGTATAAGCAGGGTTTCATTATCTTCTAAATTTTTGAGGGCGTTGATGATGTCATTAAGGGCCTTTGGATTTCTTGCTGCTTGACCATTTCCACCGTAAACGATGAGTTCATCTCTGTCTTCTGCCACATCAGGGTGTAAATTATTTAAGAGGCATCTTAAAGCAGCTTCTTGATGCCAGCCTTTGCAAGTAAGGTGATTTCCTGTAGGTGGTAAAGGAATTTCAAATTTTCCCATTATCTTAACTCCCCTATTAATTTTTCGGTTATTTCAATGAGTTCATTTTTGTTAATAAGTTCAATAATTTTATTCATATCATAAGCAAAGACTCTATCTTCAGTAATTTTTGGAACCACTTCCCTAACTTTTTCATAGACGGCCTCACAAGCAGGGCTTGATTTTAAAGGTCGTTGATAATCAAGGGCGGCAGTATTACATAGAATTTCTACGGCAAGAATCGTTTTTGTATTTTCTATGACTTGATGAAGTTTTCTTCCAGCAAATGGCCCCATAGAGACATGATCCTCTTTATCAGTAGAAGTCGGAATACTATCAATACTAGCTGGATGACATAATGTTTTGTTTTCACTCGCAAGAGCTGCTGCTGTAACATGAGCAATCATAAGTCCACTATTTAAACCCGAGGACTGTGTTAAAAAAGCTGGAAGTTCAGAAAATGTAGGGTTCATCATTTTTTCAATTCTTCTTTCACTAATACTGCATATTTCTGCAAGTCCCATGGCCATATAATCCATAGCTAGTGAAAGGGCCTGTCCATGAAAATTTCCACCTGATACAACCTGATCTTCTTCTACAAAGATAAGTGGGTTATCAGTAACAGAGTTAAGCTCTGTCTCGACCACTTGTTTGAGGTGATAGTAAGTTTGCCTGCAAGCTCCATGGACTTGTGGAACACAGCGAAGTGAATAAGGATCTTGTACTTTTGGACAACCCTGGTGGTCATTAAGTATTTCACTTTCAGGAAGGATTTTATTGAGATTAGAAACAGAATCCATTTGTCCTGGATGAGGTTTGAGTTTACTAATGTGAGGGAAATAGGCCCTGATACTTCCTTTTATACCATCTACTGTAAGACAAGCAGAGATATCGGCAAGTTTAAAAAGTTTTTCTGCTTCCATAAGAGCAACAGAAGCATAGGCCGTCATAAGGGCCGTTCCATTTATAAGAGCAAGGCCATCTTTAGGTCCCAATTCAGCAGGCTTTATACCTAACCTATCCATAACCTCTTTTGTTTTTTCTTTTTTGCCTAAGTATTCAACTTCACCTTCCCCTATAAGGCTTAAAGCAATATGAGATAAAGGGGCCAAGTCACCAGAAGCACCTACGCTACCTTTTTCTGGGATAATGGGATGAATTCCTTTGTTTAAAAACTCTAAAATTAATTCGACTATCTCTGGGTTAACTCCTGAGAAACCACTAGCGAGACAGTTTGCCCTTAGGGCCATCATTGCTCTAGTAAGCCTTTGGTTAAGAGGTTGTCCAATACCAGTACAATGAGATCGAATGAGATTATATTGAAGAGTTTTAAGGTCACTTTTACCAATGAACTTATTACTTAAAGCTCCAAACCCGGTATTAATACCATAAACAGGCTCACCTTTTTCCACAATTTTAAGAACGTATTCTCTTGCGGTAAGCATTTTCTTTTTGGCGTCAGTATTAAGCTTAACTTCAGTTTTGTTTAGAGCTATATCATTTAAAGTTTTTAAATCTAATGTAAGCCCATCAAATTCAACAATTGGTTTCAAGGGGTTATTCTCCTTTCAAAATTTTTATTTGATTATGATAGTGATCAGGACCTTTCTTAAAGACAAAAGAGCCTGCGACTAAGTTAGTGGCCCCATGATCTGAAAGTTTCTGATAGTTACCCTCACCGACTCCACCATCAACTTGTACGTGGAAATTATATCCATTTTCATTTTTTAGATTCTGAATTTGATCTAACTTATCATAAGTTCCTTCTATAAAACTTTGGCCACCAAAACCCGGTTCAACAGACATAACAAGGAGTAAGTCTATAGAGGCCAATATTTCATCAGAAATATCTGATACAGGAGTATTAGGTTTTATAGAGATACCAACACTTTTGTAATATTTTTTGGCATCTTTAATAAGTTCTAAGGCATCATCACAGGCTTCAAGATGAAATGTAAAATTATGAACACCCATTTTACTATAGGCTTCCATATGCCACCTTGGATTGGTCACCATACAATGAGCATCGAGAGGAAGGTTAGTTTTTTCGGAAATCATTTTAACAATAGGTGGACCAAAAGTGAGGTTCGGAACAAAATGGCCATCCATAATGTCCAAATGAAGCCATAGGTCGTCCATTCCATCAAAGTGTTTTAACTCAGTTTCTATATTGAGAAAGTCACAAGATAACAAACTAGGAGCAATAATCATTAGTCTCTTCCTGTTATAATAAGTTTTTCGTCTTTAATTCCATTCAAAAAGGCAGAATCAGTTGTGGCCTTTTTACCTTCTAATTGAAGATGAGTTATTCTTATAGAACCATCGCTCGTTCCGATAACTAAAGTATTATTCTTAGTAGAGACTTCAGCTGGCTTTAGGTTTTCATAAGCAAATTCGGCTTCAATAACTTTTACTCTTTTACTATTAAGAAATATAAAGGTGCCAGGCCAGGGTCTTAGTCCTCTGATTCTGTTAAATATGTCTTCCGTTGTACACTCAGCGAAATTAAGAAATCCATCTTCTTTATTTAGTGAAGGAGCGTATGTAGCTTCATCGTGATCTTGAGCTTTGGTTTCATAATCATCTTCGATAAGTTGTCTTATAAATAAGTTTGTACTTAGGGCCGCTTGAAATTTCATACGGGTATAAAGAAGTCCGTAAGTTTCAGTGGATTCAATGGCCATAACATCTTTTCTTACAGTATCACCTGCATCCATTTGTTTAACCATTTTTTGTATCGTAACTCCAGTGGAACTGTCTCCGTTAAGAATGGAGTATTGAATAGGAGCTGCCCCTCGGTATTTCGGTAAAAGAGAGCCATGTATATTAAAACAACCAAGATAAGGAATTTTCAAAACCCTGTTATTAAGGAATTGAGCGAAAGAGATAACAATGAAAAAATCTGGTTTAGCTTTTTCCATTTCAGTAAGAAAATCTTCTTCATTGTTTATATTTGGAGTTTGAAGAAGAGGAATTTTATTTTCTTTCGCATACACGGCCACTTCCGGAGAGTGAAGTTTTTGACCACGTCCTGAAGGGCGATCAGGCATAGTGACGACTTTCAAAAGATCGATATGAGGATGGTTATGTAGTACTTCTAAGGTAGGAACAGAAAAGTCAGCTGTTCCACAAAAGACACATTTAAATTTTTTCATTTATGACTTCTTTTTCTTTAAAAACTTTTTAGTCACAAGGTTTCTTTTTATAAGGCTTAGCTTCTCAATAAAGATGATTCCATCAAGATGATCATTTTCATGTTGAATACAAATTGAGAGTAGCTCTTTTGCCTCGATGACTTGTGGTTTGCCATGAATATCTTGGTAACGAACTTTTACAAATTCTTTTCTTTTTACTTCTTCATATACGCCCGGAACGGAAAGACATCCTTCTTCCCAATTGATGATTTCCCCATATGTCTCAAGCACTGGGTTAATAAATACCATGGGACTAAAATGAGAGTATTCAATTTCCTCATTACCTTCGGCATTAATTTTTTTATTTCTTTTATATTGAGTATCAATAACAAAAATTCTTTTGGATAATCCAATTTGTGGAGCAGCGAGACCAATTCCTGGGGAGAGGTACATTGTGTAGAGCATATTCTTTACTAATTCTTGTAACTCTTCATCAAAGACATCAACTTCTTTTGCTTTCTTTTTAAGAATAGGTGAGGGAAAGGTAAAGATCTTAAGTCTTTCCCCCTCAAGGGTGTATTCTTTATTGCTTTCTAATACAGTCTCCATGGGGGATCTTATAGCATAGATGCTTTGCGTAAGTCCAATGAAAGATGGTCGCTATAGGGGAGTAAGCTATTGATTTTTAAGTAGAAAAACCTTCTCTCTAAGGGCCGAAAGATTTTTTTCCCTAAGTGCATTCCAAATATGATGAAAACGCCTTCCACGCTTCCAAATTATCCATGAATGTAGTGTTTCTGTAACTTCACCCAAGGAGCTGTTTTTATAAACATCTTCATGAACTAAATAGAGGCGGTCATTCTCTAAAATATATGGCCTGATCGTAGAAGGAGATAATACATCCATTTCTGAGGACTTTATTTGCTCTTTAATAAAATAAGGCTTTCTTGCCACAACTGCGATCTTTTGTGTTCCCACCAAATCGACTACTTTTTGTGGAATATAGGGTAAATAGAAAATTGGTAATAAAAAGTTATAGATTATTCCCATAATAAGAAATGGCGAAAGTAATCTCACAAGAATATCTTTGTTTATAAATATAGTAATACCTACAACAAAAAGTAGTAATAATGTGAAGTAATGAGTCCAAGAAGTATTAAATTCACTAAATACAAATGTTCCAGTAAAGATAAGAATCCCAATAAATATTCCTACAAACCCTATGATTTTTTCAGGTATTAAATTTTTTAAGCCTATTTTTTTTGTTTTGAGAATTAATATCAATAAAAGAATACTTAGAATCAATGAAGCTGGATAAGCATAGTGATGAGACTTCTGATTTGGTATCAACCAGATAAAGAAAAAACCCAAAAATTGGCACAACAAGAAAAATAGGGCGGGGTTTGTGGAAAACCGCCGAAAATATTCTTTATTTATATAAAAGGGAAGATAAACGATCCATGGCATTGAAAAAATAAAAAGGCCCTGAAATAAAACTCGAGTAGGGTACTCTTGTGCAGTAAATTTACCAATATTTTGATCTAAGAAAAATGTTTGAAAGAACTCTTGTCCATAATTAGCATAGCTTATGAGAAACCATAATGATGATATTGCTAGAGTAACACCAACAAGAAGGAAAGATTTCTTAATATAAAACTTTTTATATCTGATGTAATAAGGAAGAAGTCCCAGAGCAATCATTACAACAGATACAGGCCCCTTTATTAAAATACTATAGGCCATAAGAGCACTTGCATAAAAGAGGTCGGATTTTTTACTACTTTCTAAATAATCATATAGCTTTAAAGCGCCTAACACAGAAAAGAAGGCCAGAGGAGCTTCCATCATATAAATCTTGGCATAACGAAATACACCCAAGCTTGCAGATAGAAAAACAAAACTATAAATAATCTCAATAGAGAAGTGTTTTTTTAGCCATCTTGAAATAAAAAAAATACCAAAGAGACTAACAAGCACCATTGAAAATCTTGGGAAAAAAACATTTGTTTGGCCAAATATTTTACTAAAAATAAGGCCTAGCCAAAAATGACCGGGAGGTTTAGACCAATGATTTTCACCCATATACTGTGGTGTAAGAAAACTTCCACTTAGGTGCATTTCTTTTACTATCTGAAGATAAAACCCTTCGGTGCTTTGTCTAATGGCATCTAGATTGCCGAGGTCGAATACATAAAAAAAGAAAATAAGAAAATAAATCCAAATAAAGCGCATTAGGCTAATTTCCTATTTTTAAAAAATATAAAGGCCAAAAAGATACTACATAAAATAGGAATACTGAAAGTCGCTAAGAAAGGACTAATTTTGGAATTTCGGCCAAGCTCAAGTGAGTAAGAATATAGTAACCAATAAAAAATAGAGAAAATGAAAACGAAAGTTACATTTTTACCAAATGTGAATGCCCTCCTATTAGGGTTAAATACAGAAAGGGCACCAATAATGGAAAAAAGGATACATATAATGGAAGAGCTAACAACCTCAAATAATATAACTTCATATTCATATGTATTAATACCTGCATGTCGAAGAGTTTTAATATAACGCCAAAGTCCATTCATACTTAAATTGGTAATATCGCTCTCTATTTTTCTAAAATCTTCTGGTGTTTCATTTAGATTTATAACAAGGCTTTCTTTATTTTTAGTGTTGGGAAAGGCCTTTGGATCAAGAAATTGACTCATAGTCTTAACATTTTCTAGTCGCCACCTTTCACCCTCTAGGTGATAGGCCTTTTGAGCAGCGATTTTTTCTTCTAGAGCATAATCTTTTGTTAATTTATATATAGCAATATCATTAAGAACATTATTTTTTTTATCAAAAGCAACAAAAGAGAAGAAATACTTCTTACTTTTATACCAAATTTTTCCAGATCCAACTGAGCTTGTTGCAATACCTTTTTCTTGAAGGTTACGGAATTTAAAAGCACTTTCTCCGATGATTTCACTCTTTTTTGATCTAACCAAAGGTCTTATGTAGCCCATATTTGAAATTTGTAAGGCGCCCACGAAAAAAGAAATGATAATAAGGTCAAAAATAATTTTCTTACGACTGTAACCACCTGCTAAAATAGCAGTTAATTCATTCCTATTGATGAGCTTATTAAATGCAAATAAAGATCCTATAAGACAGGATAGGGGAAGTATCTTGCCAATAAATCCAGGAACCTCAAGTAAATAATTCTGCAGAACTTCAACACTTGTTACATTTCCACGCAGAAAACCGGAAATAAGATTAGCAGTTGTTAATAATAAAAAGAGAACTAAAAAGGCAGAGCTAAAAAACTTTGACCACTCTTTTAATATTAACCATCGTATAAGAGGCATGGAGATCCTGTTTAAAATTTATAGGATAAGGACAAGGCCGTTTCCTTAATTTTTTCTGAAGTATCCATTTCTTCAGTATTCTTAAGGGCAACGTTAAAAACAAGCCTTGGGCCTACCCAACCAATTCCTATGCCGGTACCTTTTTCTTTGATGCCTTTATCATTAAAAATACCAGCACGTAGGAAAAAATCAGAAAAGACTTTTACTTGAAATGCACCTCGGTATAAGAATTCTTCCTCAAGAGGCTTATAATAATTTGTTCCTGCGTCAAACATTATAGATATAAAATCTTCGTATACGTACTGAAAACCAAGGATACCCTTAGTATCATTTTCCTTTTTCTTAATAGGATCCTTTGCAACAAGCCCAATAGTAAAATTATTGCTAACGGCATGCATAACTCCAAAAAGTGTTTGGTATGTCTTTGTTTCACTATAAATAGAGCCATTTTCACTTAACCTATCTTTGGTCAATTTGTACGTAACACCAAATGCTGATTTTTCTAGAACAGGGGATGCGATTGAAACAGAGTACTGTTTCCTTTCATCAAAGCGCTCAGAATATTTATAATAAGATATAGAGCCTTTTAACGCGCCTTTAGCATCCGAGATAATAACGGCCGTGGTATCTCCTCCCTTATTGAGCTCTTGACCCTCACCGTCAGTAAAGCTTGCGTCAGCTTTCTGTAAATAAACTGACCCCATTTGAAAAAAACCAAGAGGCGCTGGGTTAACAGAGTTGGCTTCATCCATTAAAATAGATCCAACTCCTGCTCCTGCTGTGGACTTTGACCAAGTAGTCTGAAACTCTCTTATTTCTGAAAATGAAGAGAGCGGAAGTAAGAGAAATAAGGTAGGAATAATAAGTTTTACTATTAAAAAATGATGAGAGTGAATGTTTAGTTTAAATAATTTATTCATTTTGATGCTCCAATTAAGGTTATTATAATGAAGATTAAAAAAGTCGTCATCCCTGTTGCTGGAAAAGGAACACGATTTCTTCCGGCCACTAAAGAAATACCTAAGGAAATGATTCCTATACTTGATAGGCCTATGATTCATTATGCAGTCGAAGAGGCCGTTAAGGCCAATATTGAGGAAGTTATTTTTGTAACTTCTAAAGGAAAAGAAGTTATAGAAAAGTATTTTCAGAGAAATTCAACTCTAGAAGAGTTTCTTTCTAAAAATGGAAAAGAAAAACAGCTTCAAAATATTAAAAATATTGGAGATATGATTTCTTTTAAAACGGTTGAACAATCAGAACAGCTTGGTCTAGGTCATGCTGTTTTATGTGCTGAAGAGCTGGTTGGTGATGAGCCTTTTGCTGTTATCTTGGGTGATGACCTTATATTATCTTCTGAACCTGTCGTTGGACAACTCATGAAAATTTCTGAAGAAAAGAACTTCTCTCCGGTAATAGGGGTTATGGAAGTGCCAAATGAAGAAACTTTTCGCTACGGAATAGTAAGTGGAAATATGTTAAATGATAAAACACTTAAAATGGACTCAATGGTTGAAAAACCAGAGCCTCAAAATGCTCCTACAAATTTAGCAACTCCTGGACGCTACATCTTAACCCCTGATATTTTCCAGTGCCTCAAAGAAATCCCAAGAGGAAGTGGAGGAGAGTATCAATTGACGGATGCTATAAATCATTTAGCAAAGAAAAGGGATGTTTACGCTCATGTATTTGAGGGGGATCGTTTTGATACGGGCAATTTAGATTGTTATCTTAATGCTATGGTAGAATTTGCTCTAAGAGATCAGAGAACCGAAGGTCTCATGCGTAATATAATTAAAGATAAGGCCGCACAAATGGAGAGAGGGCTTTTATGAAATTAAAAATTATTATTGTCTTTTTATTTCCTATCTTAGCTTTTGCTAAACCTACGATGGAAGGGTTGTTTCGTAATGTAAATAGTGCTGAAGTTGAGGGTGAACTCACCTTAGTTCGCTTTATGATTGAAGAACTTAATAATGAAAGTTTGCTTAAACAGGTTAAAGTAGAAGAACAAGGGCCAGAAAATAATGTTGAGCCAGGCATGATGGAAAATCGTGTGGCCCCAAAATTTATTAAGCTTCTTCTATCTAAAGAGAGCGAAAATAAGATGGGACTCGTACAATTAGAGTTTCTTGATAATAAGATGAAATCTAGTGAAGTAACGAGAGTTAAATATATTAGTGATATAAAGGACATGGTAGCACTAGATACAAGCTTATCAAGAAGAATATTCTACTCTTTATTACTTATGTATACGATGAATGATTCAGTAGTGATTGCAGATACATTGAAAAAAGTTGATATGGATTTTAAGACAAACGAGGAATCTATTGATGAAGGGAAAAAAGATTTTTTAAAAAAATATAAGAATTATCTAGAAGCGATAAAACAAGATCCTGAGTTAAAAGAAAGTGTTCCAAATCCTCTTAAGCCTGAAAACCCAGATGAACTAGAGTTTGTAAAAAGCCTTGAAAAAAGTAGTATTTATAAAGAGTCAGATAAAATTCAATTAGTAAGAAAAGAAGGGCAATTTTTTTGGGAGCTCGGCCTTAATAATATTAATGCTCTTTTCGATAACAAAACGGGTCGGCTTAATAAGTTAAAATTATCTTTTTTTGGTGGGGATATTGAAATAAGAGCAAATGACTACCTTTTATTCGATGGAATACATGAAGCACCAAAGAATATTATAATTAGAAATAGTGATCAAAGACTTTTTAGAGTCGTTATTTTTGATTATAAGAACTTTCAAACTTCTTCAAAGTCCCTTTCAAAAAGGGCAGAGGAATACAAAAAACTCTTAGAACAAAGGCAACAGGCCCAAGGCTTTAATGTTACCGCCTCAGACTTTAATGAAAAAAAAGTTGATATTGTTCAAGACACATTTTTATTTTAAGAAATATGATTGAAGAACATGATAATGCCTTATTGGTCGCGGCCAATACTCCATTTAATAATTCTCTTTTAACTTATCTAGGGAAAGGTCAACGAGGGGACCTTGTTGAGGTCCCTTTAGGTAATCGTGTAGTACCAGGGCTCGTATTAGATGATAACGCATCATTAGAAGACTTAGATAAAAATAAAATTAAAAATATTAAAGGGCCTTTAACCGAGAAAATTAAAATTCACGATAGAGATCTTGAGCTTTATCAATGGATGGCCAGTTATTATCACTATCCATTAGGACAACTTGTTTATGATAGTCTTCCTAAAATATTAAAACGCCCAAGAGAATTAAAATTTACTCAAGGAGAAGGTAAAGACTTCAACTTTACCCTTAATGATGATCAACAATCAATTTTTGAATCAATGAAAAGCTGTCTTTATGATGGGTTTTCTAAGCACTTACTTCATGGGGTAACAGGAAGTGGAAAGTCATTTATATACCTTAGCCTATTTAAAGAGGTATTAAAGTCTGGTAAATCAGTACTCTTTTTACTGCCAGAAATAAATTTAACAAAACAATTTGTTAATTTATTTTCACAATACTTAGATGTTGCTATCTATCTTTATCATTCGGATATAAGTAATTCAGATAAGTTTTGTCTATGGGAAAAAGTGCAAGACTTATCAACTCCCGTTCTCATTATTGGCGTTCGAAGCTCTCTATTTCTACCTTTAAATAATTTGGGCCTTATTGTTGTAGATGAGGAGCATGATGCTTCATTTAAGCAAGATGACAGATGTACTTATAACGCCAGAGATGTTGCTGTTAAAAAGGCAAGTCTACAAAAAGTACCAATAGTTTTAGGATCAGCAACGCCTAGTCTAGAAACGCTAAACTCTTTCCAAAGTGGGCAAGGTCATTATCACATTCTTAATAAGAGAATGGGCAATAGCACTTTACCTACATTAGAGCTTGTAGATGAAAGAGGGGAAAAAAGAGAAGAAGAGATTTGGCCTCTTACGGATAAAACCGTTGATGAAATTCAAGAGGCATTAGATCGCAAAGAACAAGTAATTGTTTTTATTAATCGTCTTGGCTTTTCAAACTATCTTATGTGTAGAAATTGCGGACACAAATTTGTATGCCCCAATTGTACGCTTTCGTTAAGATACTATAAGAAGAAAGATATATTGAAGTGCCAAATTTGTGAGCTTAAAACTCATAAACCTTCAGAGTGTCCTGACTGCGGTAATATGAAATTACTTAACAGAGGTTTTGGAACAGAACGAATACAAGATATCCTACAAAAAAAATTCCCAGAAAGAGTTATAGAGCGCTTCGATAGAGATGAGATTACAAACTTTAACAAACTTGAAAAATCCCTTGATAAATTTAATGCAGGAGAGACAGATATTTTTGTTGGGACTCAAATGATTTCTAAAGGTCACAATTTTGAAAATGTTAAGCTTGTTGTAATTTTGGGATTAGATGGTCAGCTTAATTTTGCCGACTTTCGTGCTTATGAAAAAACATTTCAGATGTTAACCCAAGTCAGTGGAAGAGCGGGACGATTTGGTGGTGAAGGAAAAGTTTTAATTCAAACCTGTGATGTAGAGAATCCTCTTTTTAATCTTGTTAGAGAACAAAAGTTTGAAGAATTTTATACAAATGAAAATCAACTAAGACAGGATCTTTCTTTACCGCCTCATTCAAGGATGGCCATTATCTATCTCACAGGAAGATTTCAGGATAAGGTCGAAGCAGATTCTGAGAAGGCCGTCTTTATTTTAAAAAATCTAGTGCAGAAGTCTTTTAGTCAGGTATCAGTAGAAGGCCCCAGACCTGCAATAATAGAAAAAAAGGTCAATAAATATACTTGGGCCATTCTTTTGCGATCTCAAAACTTAAATCAATTACATAACTGTTTAAAATCACTTACAAATAATCTAAAAATGCACCACTCGGTCACTCTTAAGCTCGATATTGATCCTCAGACAATTGGATAAGCAATTATCTAAACAATTATTCCTTTATATCCGATTAGATTCTTAAGACTTAATGATTCATTTTTAAGGTGGAATTGTATGTGGATAAGAATAATAACCCTTAGTCTTTCAATGCTTCTAAGCTTTTCAACTTTTGCGGAAAGAGGAAGAGGCCCAGGTGGGTTTCGAGGCGTTCCTAGTAGAGTTTTTGATCGCGGTGAACCTCCTAAACCTGTAACGGATGTCATTCGATCAAGCAGTAGAGCAAGAAGATCATTTTCTTCTACTATAGATTATTCAACAACCTCCTCTGAAGGAGAAACTTCAAAATGTAGTGATGGTAAAACAGTTCCTCTAAACCTATTAAAACTCATTACAGTAAATGGGAATGGAATTGAAATCGAGCATAATATTGTAAACAGTACAGTTCCTATGGATAAGAAAACTGTCACAGTCAATATACCTAATCATATTACGACTTGTTCAGACTTTACTCCTAAGGTTCATCAGGATTCACAGAGAAATTCTCTTTTTGTAACAGTAGAAAATAACTTTGACTTAGATAATTATCTAAAAGACAAGTCAGTGATTGAAAAAGTAGGAGTAGCGGGAAGTAGTGCCAAAAAATACGATGCAGAATTACTTAAAAAGATGACACCGCTAGAAAAATATGAAGCTTGTATGACGATTGCCGGTGTTTTTACAAAAGATTCTTCAGGTGAAGATAAAGGGATTAAAGTTAATTGGCCTGAGGGTAAAGGCTATGGCCCAAAATATAGTAAGGCGATAAAAATTAATTTTAATCCTAAGCAAGATATGAGAGTGCTTTTTGCTTCTCCTGTTGAAGGTGGCAATCTCTATGGGGCCGCCTATAACTGGGATAATGATGTTCCTATGAATTTTAATAATCCGGCCAAGTGTCTTCTTAAAGAAGAACTCGATATGGGTGGAGTTAATTTATGGGATGAAGTTGATAGAAAGTACGCCAAACTAAAAGAGGATTGTGAAGGCGGACATATCAAAATTAGAAATGCCATGAAACGATTAGGTGAGTTTCCTGAGCAAGATGTATTTAAGAAAATATTAGAAAAACAACTAGAAAACGAACTCGAGGAAATGGCAGAGGATCGCTATAAACGACTTACACAATTAGGGGATAAAATTAGAGATCCAAATCTAACAAGACCTCAAGCTGAGCAACTATCAGCAGAGTATGTTAGCTATGTGAGAGAACTTAATAACTTTTACATCCAGCCTAAATTAGAAAAATTAAAAAAGCTTGAGACCAAAAGAAAGAGCGCCTCTTCGTCAAAAGAACGAGGTATTATTGATGGTAAAATTAAGGAACTAAATTCTCAGATAGGATCATTTGAAGATGGCCCTTTATCCAAAAAAATGAATGTCGCTAAAACTATGGATGCTTTGAGAAAGCAAGGTCTCGTAGATGAGGCCAATGAGGTTGCAGAGCTCAAACTAACATCGGGTATTTTTAGAGATGTCCACTTTGGTAGAAAAGGTCAGAAACGTAAATCTCTTACGTATCAAGAAGCCGAGAATTTAGTGAGAACCAAAAGACTTGCTTACAATAGACAGTCCGTACTTTTTTCTCAGGCCTATATGGCAAGAACAGGAGAAGGAAAATTCTCTGGTCTTTTTCTTAATAATATCAAAAGTGTTCAAAGAAAAATGCAAACAGAGATGGTTAAATTTAGAGCACAAGAAATGAAATACCTTCGATATTGTTCAAGGACAATGATTGGAAGTATGCAAAACCCAATGAGATGTAAAAAAAGTATGTCTGCAAAGGCGGTTGGCAGAAGAAGGGGAATGCTTAAT
>JAURDE010000091.1 GCA_030828105.1 Bdellovibrionota bacterium
AGACTTGTTGCGTCAATAAAAAGCCCTTTTTGGAGACTCTGGAGGTTTCCCGTATTGACTCCACAAGGACAGGATTGGGGACTTATTACTAAGAAATGGGGGGGAGCTCTTAAAGAGATATTTACGGATACTGATTCTTTTAAAATTGATTTTCCAACAAGTGCTTCAAGTGAGGAAAAGGCCCTTATTTTAGGGACAGCATTTACGATTGATTTGGATTTCTTTGAAGACAATGTAAAGAGAGGAGTTACTTACAGTTGGAATAATTAAGTTGTTAAAGTACTATTTAAGTTATGAATGTAGACTTAAAAAATGCGGATGTGAGAAACACCACAGACTTGGAAGAAATTTCAAATCTATTCGAGCTGGCCAAACAAAATGATGCAACTGTAAATATTTGGTACTTCATTGATGGAAAACGAAAGGTTCATTTTGGTAAGCTAATTGAAATTGATGATGGAAAGACCCTCATTCAAATTGAATTAGAAGATGATAATCCTATACAAATTTCAAGAGACTTAGAGGTCTTTTTTCGTGTTGACTTTCAAAACATGATTTTCAAAAAGTCCCATATTTTCGTGGATAAAAAAGGACAAGTTAATTTTCCAACACCTACTTCTCTAAGACTCATTGAAAGAAGAAAACAGCCTCGCTTTATTTACCTTTATAATGACCATAAGGAATTCGTGTTTGGCCATGATGTCCAAGATATTGATAAAAAAGAAAAACTCTATTTTTCTAAATTGATAAATATATCAGACAATGGTGCTGGTATAGTAATGAGTGAAACAAGTTTTAAAAATGCTTTTGGTGAGATTGATTTGGATAACTCAGACTCGGAAAGCATAGCGGGTAAAAAAATAAAAGTTAAAAGTATCACAGACCAAAAACTTCCCGAAAACTTTTTTGCAAATGCTGTATATAGTGTTTTTTATGATGATGAATCAGAAGGTGAAAGGGAAATTAGAATCGGTGTTAAGTTTGATGAAGCTATTCCTCAACTTGAATATCATTCTATTAATGAAACGAACCGACAAAAATTAGAAAGGGAGAAAAGGCAGTCTCAAGAAATCAAGGCCCTTCTTAATGAACTCAATATACAGGGCTATCATGGTATGACAGTAGGGGAGCAGGAAGCTCTCTTTAAAAAACTGACCAAAGAGGAAGATAAAAATGTTGAGGAGCTGAGAACGAATATTGAATCTTTAGAGCAGCTTGAATATCTGACAAAAAGTATGAAAATTAAGCTTTTTCAAGAAATGAAAGTAAGCTCCTTGGCCATTGCTCTGAGGTTATGTAGAAAGTTTGTTATTATCTCTCTAATAAAAGACATAAGTGAAAACTTAAGAGAAGAGTTCATTTATGAAATCCAACGTAAACAGCCGTTAAGCAAAGTTATTGAAGTACAAAAGCAATTACTTAAATATATTTCCGAGAAAGAAAAGAGTGGAGATATATACCTAGATTCTGAATCATTTAATAAAGAAGTTTAAAGGCTTTCTCCTAAAGGGTTTCTATGTCGAATATACATAGGATCCTGATCAATAGACTCTGGTATGCTCTCAAAGCTAGTTATAGTTCTTTTCGTTTTTGTTAATTTTAAATTATAAACAATTAAGCCTATAGATAAGAGAAGGCCTACAATAATCCACTTTTTCATTTTAGTAACCTAATCCTTTTTACCCCTATTGGGAAAAAAAGATCAAAACTTTAAATTTTTTTTATTTTCCGCCAAAAAGGGAAATATGAGAATTTTAATTCTAGGATTAGTTATTTATCCTACTCTTATTTTTGCGGGATCAAGTAATAATCGCTTTCAAAGTTTTTGGCAAGATTTCTGGACAGGACTTAAAAATACAATTTCGATTATTAAAGATGGTAATGATATTCCTTCCATAGGCAATCCGGACTGTGGTCAGGAAGGGCAACCAGCTTGTATTGGAGATATCGAGTACTGGGAAACAGGTTGGAAGGGTTGTGATTACGGGCTTAAAAAAGTTTGGAATTGGAAAAATGGACGCTCGTATTGTTATAATGACACGAGAAGAAGCGCTGAAATTCCAAACTGGCTTATTAAAACAACAAAGTTTCAAAGAGAGCTTCTTAAACATCGTCCTCTTTCACGAAATATTTTTCTAGGAGCTCATAATACACAGGCACCTTCTAAAACGACATCATTTGTAAAAAGTGGCTTTGGAACTTTGGTGATTAATCAAATTTATTCGATTACGGATTTGTTAAATATGGGTGTTAGAAGTCTTTCTGTAGATGTTCATTATGTAAATAGAACTTTTAGAGTTTGCCACGGAAATGAAGATCATTGGGGTTGTGGAATTCGATCGAGGTTTTTTGCTAGTTGGTTAGAAGAACTTAAAATTTGGCTAGAAAAACCTGAAAATAAAGATGAGATAGTTCATATTCATTTAGAAACTTTAGTTGATAACAAATTAGCTGAAATGTTTAAAACGATAAAATATTTTCTTGGGAGCTACCTCGATTTTATCCCAGAAGATATGAGTAGAAATTCTTTTAACTATGATGATGCAAAAACTTATATTTCTAACGGAGAAAGAATAATTCTCCAAGTGGAGAATCAAGGATCAGGAAATATAGGTAGTTTTAATGACCAAGGACTGAGAGTTTATAAAAATTATGTAGCAAGTCCAGTTTATCCTGGTCATTTAATTAAACAATTTAGGCCCGGTTCATGTGAAATTAATCATCAAGGGGGATTTCCAGATCTGCCAAATGTAAAAAGTTCTCGAACACTCCTATGGTTATCAGAGCAAGATTCGGCAATTATTTCAATGGATAATATCATTAATAAAATATATGAACGGTTTAAGAAAAATGATAGTAGTGATAATAAAATAAGTTTTTCCGAGTTAAGACAGGCTACCAATTGTTACTTTACATTAATTTCATTAGACAAAATTACTCCTTCTAAAATTTTTCCTACCATCTGGAGTTGGGACTTGGGTGAACCGATAGAATGGGGTTTAGGTAGAAATTGTACCGTTCTTAAAGAAAATGGCCGATGGAAATCAGAAGATTGTGCTCAAAAACACAAATTTGTTTGTATAAATCAATTTGATAATTACGACTTTCAAATAACCCCAACGAGCGATATTTGGGAGAATGGACAAAATATATGTAAGAGTAGTTTTGGGGATAGTTACTCATTTGCTATGCCACTTGACCCTTTTCAAAACGATAAGATTCAGAAGCTTTCAGATCAACAAGTGGTCTGGCTCAATTACGCAAGCCCTGGAATTTATCCTAAGGATATTGATGATAGTAGCTCTAACAATGAATGGGAGTATACAGTTCGTCCGGTTGTTTCAGGTAAATATATGACTGAGATGCATGACAACTCAGTTAGGCAATTTGGCTATATTGATAATGACCAAGGCAGAGATAATCAAATCTGGAAATTTATAAAAGAGAAAGACTCAGAATTGTTTACAATTGTTAATAAATCGACTCAAAAATGTTTACATGCAGAAGGCCCACCCAGTATTGGGAATTTAGGGGATGTAAATTATGATGAAGTTTTAACGTCCGATTGTACTGACTGGACATATCAAAGATGGCATATAAGATATAGGGGAGATGGAAATTACCAAATAATCAGCGATCCTCTTAATATGTGTTTAGAGGTCGGTGGAGAAGATGCCTTTAAATCAAAGGATCTGACTCCCTTTATGTTATTGCCTTGTGAAGATGTTGAGGACCATTATTTTAAAATGGAGGCCCCATGAAAAAAATCATCATCTTTTCAGTGGTGTCGATCTTTGCCATCTTATTTTTTGTACTTCAACCAGAGAAGGAAAAAAGAAAAAGTGCAAAGTCGTCATTGTTTAAACCGAAAATAGTCAATGAATTACAATCGCCGCTTCCACCCAAGACCCAAGAAAAGATGGTTGTTCTGGATGAAAACTTTAAAAAGCTTAAATCCCTTTCTCCAAAATCTAAGGCCATCAATAAAAAGAATAAGAATTGGCCTCAAAAGACCGTGACCTTTTTAGAGCAAAACTCCGATTTTGATAGAGAAATACAAATCGATGATATTCAGGATATCGTCATTACAGCTGGTGATAAACATATCTATTTAGGGCGTGCTTCATTACAGTTTAAACAACCAGATGGAAGTAGCGGAAAAATGGAAATTATTATAAACCCTGAAAATGGAGATATAATTCACAGCTTTGGACATGATTATAATAAAGACATTGAAAAGGACATTGATATTAAAAACTACTATCCTGCCTTTGATCGAGTTATTCATACAGCTTCAATAAAGGAGCTGATTGATTTAAAAAAACGGGTAGATGGTGGAGACTTTAACGATATTGATAAATCTTTGCCAGAGCTAGATAAAATAAATCATCAAAAGAAACTTAAGGCCAAAAGTAAAAGAAATAAAGCATCAATAAACAAAGAAATAGAATATTTAAAGTCTTTATCACCAGAATAAAAAAGGCCCAGATTCCTGGGCCTTAATTTATTAGGTTATTTCATTCTTCGATTAAAGAAGAGGTGCGATAACCAAAGCAACAATTGACATTAGTTTAACGAGAATATTCATAGCAGGACCTGAAGTATCTTTGAATGGATCACCAACAGTATCACCGGTAACACAAGCAGCATGGGCCTCTCCACCTTTTTTCTCACCTTCAATATGTCCCTGTTCAATCGCTTTTTTAGCGTTATCCCAAGCACCACCAGCATTGGCCATGAAAAGGGCAAGTAGAACACCAGTTAGGGTAGCACCCGCAAGCATCCCACCAAGAGCAGCTTTTCCGAGGAAAAAGCCAACAACAATTGGTGAAAGAATGGCAACAACACCAGGTAGAATCATTTCTTTAAGAGAAGCAGCTGTAGCAATTTCAATACATCGATCAGTGTCTGGTTTTCCACTTCCATCCATGATTCCTTTAATTTCTCTGAATTGTCTTCTCACTTCTTCAACCATCAATCCAGCAGCAGAACCAACAGCACTCATTGTATTAGCACCTACAAAAAACGGAAGAATTCCTCCAAGGAATAGTCCAATAACAACAAGAGGGCTCATCAGGTTTATAGTTTGAAGATTAACAGCTGAGGCGTAGGCAGAGAAAAGGGCCAAGGCCGTAAGAGCAGCAGAACCTATAGCGAAACCTTTACCGATCGCAGCTGTCGTATTTCCAAGAGAATCAAGGCTATCAGTAATTTTTCTTACCTCTGGACCAAGTTCGCTCATCTCTGCAATACCACCAGCATTATCTGAAATAGGCCCGTAAGCATCAACAGTCATGGTAACACCAGTAGTAGCGAGCATACCAACGGCCGCAATACCAATACCGTATAGTCCTGCAAATTTATCAGCAAGGTAAATGGTAAGAGCAATCATAAGAATAGGGATGATTGTTGAATACATTCCTACAGCTAGACCTTGAATAATGTTTGTAGCATGTCCCGTTTTTGCAGCTTTAGCAATTTTAAGAACTGGGGAAAATTCAGCTGAAGTATAGTACTCAGTTACAAAGCCAATAGAAAGACCCGCTAGAGATCCTACAACCATGGCGTAGAATGGCCCCATGGCGTATGGAAAAATAGTGAACTCCATAGCATCGATAGCAAAATAAGAACCAGCAAATAAGCCTACCAAACCGATAATTGGGGCAACCCTAAGCGCATTAGCTGGATTTCCATTTTTTAATAAGTTCATTGATAGAATACCAAGAACTGAAGCAATTAGTCCGATTGTAATGACAATCAATGGAAGTAAAATAGCGTTATTATTACTTAATGTTGATCCAATAAACATAGTTGCTATTACAGAACCACAGTATGATTCAAAAATATCGGCACCCATACCGGCAGTATCACCAACATTATCACCAACGTTGTCAGCAATAGTTGCAGGGTTTCTAGGATCATCTTCCGGGATACCAGCTTCAACTTTACCAACAAGGTCAGCACCAACATCAGCTGCTTTTGTATAAATACCACCACCAACTCTTGCAAAAAGAGCGATAGAAGAAGCACCCATAGCAAAACCGTTTAGCGCCTCAATAGTTGTAGCGTTTGTAAGAAATTTATAAGCAAGTGCAACTCCGAGAAGACCAAGAGAGGCAACGGCCATACCCATAACTGATCCACCGAAAAAGGCCACTGAAAGAGCTTTAGACTGACCACTTTGGGCAGCAGCTTCAGCAGTTCTTACGTTTGCCTTAGTTGCGGCCTTCATACCAAGAAATCCACAGGCCATAGATGCAAGAGCACCAGATAAGTAGCAAATGGCAGTGTTCGATCCGAGCTTATAGCCAAGAAGTGCTGTAACTATGGCAAGGAAAAAGACGAGAATGGTATATTCCTTTCTAAGAAAGGTCATTGAGCCACCCTCAATTAATCCAGCAATCGAAGTCATCTTCGCATTTCCAGCAGGTTGTTTAACGATCCATCCATAGGTAGTTAGGGCAAAAAAGAATCCAATTGCGCCTATGATAGGACTGTAAGAGTAAAAATTTGTAATGGAGTCCATGTCGATTCATCTCCTTCTTTAGTTAGACTTAAGGTTTATATTAGAAATCAATTAATCTATTTGCTTTTTATGCTCGGAGAGAATTACCATAAGGTACCTACTGCGTAAAACAATTAATATGGGGCTTTGTATTGAGCGCACAGCGTCTTAACATAATCTTTTCATCTCTTAAAATGGCACTGGCCACCTTCTCTAGTAGAATTCTGGGCCTAGTCAGAGAACTCTCAATGGCCGCGATTTTTGGTGCTTCGGGTTATACAGATGCCTTCTTAGTTGCCTACAGGATTCCCAATCTTCTCCGAGACCTCTTTGCTGAAGGTGCCTTCTCATCAGCTTTTGTTCCAGTCTTTTCCGAAGAAAAAATTAAAGGAGATCAATACAGTAGATCCTTATTATGGTCTTTATTTATAGTACTTTTACTTATTACATGTCTTATTACTGCCATTACTATCATTTTTGCTCCTGAGTTAACCTCCATGTTTGCTCCCTCATTCAAAGAAGATATAGAAAAATTTAACCTTACTGTTTTATTGGTAAGAATAATGTCGCCATTTCTAACGATGGTTTCTCTTGCCGCTCTTTTTATGGGTGCTTTAAATACTTTAAAAGTTTTTTTCGTCCCTTCTTTTGCTCCCGCTTGTTTCAATATCATCATGATTCTTTCAATTTATTTTCTTCCCTCTTATTTCTATCCTTACGGAGGGTCAGGAATTGTTGCTCTTGGAGTAGGAGTGTTAGGAGGTGGAATTATTCAAATGTTGGTTCAATTTCCTTTTCTTATCAAAAAGAAATTTGGGCCTAAAGGACCCATCATCCTCAATTCACCAGCTGTTAAAAAGATTTTAAAAAGAGTTAGTATAGGTCTTATCGGCTTTGCAGCTACTCAAATAAACCTTCTTATAACAACTATTTTAGCTACAGGCACTATCGTCGGGGCCGTATCGTGGCTCTCCTACGCATTTAGACTTTTTCAATTTCCTGTTGGAATATTTAGTGTATCGTTAGCAGGCTCTAATTTAGTTCATTTTAGTGAGGCCATTAAAAATAATAAAAAAGAGCAAGCTATAGATTCACTTAAGTCCACTTATGACTTATCCTTTATAATCATCTTGCCTTCGCTATCCCTTTTATATGCTTTTTCAAATGAGGTTGTTCACCTAATCTTTGAACGTGGTGCTTTTGATGGAAACGATAGTGAAATGACTTCGATGGCCTTAAGGTATTACTTATGGGGTCTTCCTTTTTATGGTCTCTATAAGATATTTAGTCCTGTTTTTTTCGCCTTAGATAAACCTAAAATACCAGTGACAATTTCAATTTTTTCAATATTTTTAAATATTATTTTTTGTCTAACTTTAACTCCAAAGTATGGGTTTAAAATATTGGCGCTTGGAACCAGTCTTTCCATGATGGTAAACTGCATATTACAGGCCATATTTATTAAGCGAGACCTAAAGCTTTCTTTTTCCTTTTTCTGTAATTTAAGAATTTTAAAAATGATCCTAGCTTCTTGCCTTATATATTACTTAGTTCAAGCTTTAGGGGATCAGTTCTTTAGCTACGCAGATTCCTTTTTTGTTAAAGCTTCAGTCATAGCTACATTAGGAGCCTTAGGGTATAGCGTCTATGGTATCGTTCTGGTAATTTTTGGAGAGTCAAAAAGCCTCAAATACACCCTCAATCAAATGAAAAAGAGTAAAAAGTAGGGCCAATCTGCCCCTGATTCAATGGCATTATTTTTGCTTAATCTCTAGTGGGGGAAGAAAAGAATGAGAGTGTTTTATTCACTATTAATTTCTACTGCATTTTTTTTAATTGTTATTGGTAAGGTTAGCTCGAGTGAGATAACGAGAAGCGTTGCCTGTGATCATATAGAAGTTTTTACTCAAACAGAGAGTAAATAAGTTTATTTAAATTATTCTATAGGGTTATCGGTGATGATCTTGGGGGGAAGGGGCGTCAATTATGACGCCCTTTTTTTTTATCAAAAATAAAAAATATTTGCCCCTTTTGGTATCCTAAGTAATCTTTTTAAGATACACTTTGGCAAATTTGGAATTAAGGAACTCTCTATGAAAACTGATTTTGACACCCTGAGAGCATTGGCTTCTTACACTTTAAATCATCTTAAAGAAGGTGAAATGATAGATTTCAACATCACCAAAAGGGAGGATTTAATAGATGCGATGGCCACAGAAATGGGTGCCAGTTTTGCAACTGATGAAGATATTAAACAACAGGCCATTGAAGAAGTTGAAGATAAAATGGGAGCAGATAATGTTCCTGAAGATGTTACAGAATCTGAAATTTACAACCACGCCAGAAAAGAAATCATCAAATCATTTAATGGTGAAAATATTGGTGGACTATATCTTGTAGAATCTCTCCATAAAGTTGGCCAAAGAATGACTAACTTTCTTCTCGACTGTGACCTTGTAGAAGATGTTTTTGGAACAGATGAAGAACTCATCAATTTTCTTGTACAAAAAATCAGACAATTTACTATTAAAAGGGCCTAGATAATTAGGTCTTGAGATTTAACTGGAAAAGGGCCTCTTCAAAATAAGGGCCTTCAACTAGACCATTTAAAACAGAGCTGATACTTTCACAAAGTAAATACTCACTCTTTTTTCGATTAATGATAACGAAGCAATCGTAATAAAGACGATCGAAGTTTTTATCAGATGCAGTTCCCTCAATACGAGTAATATCGAGATCATCATTTTTTAGAATATTATTTTTAAATTTAAGCTGATCTTTAGAGTGAACCTCTTTATTTAATTCATCTAATTGTATGCCTTTCTCCTCAAGGATATTTAAAATAAGATCCTTAGAATGAGGAATATTTTCATTTAATTTAAAAACTTGAAAAGATGCCTTCCACTCATATTTAGTATCGCTACGATGAAATACAACTTCATTACTACTTGTTTTTTTGGTTGACCACCAAGAGGGGATGGGAAACGAAAAATTGTGAAAAAGAAATACTTTCGAATTCTCTTGATAACTTAATTTTTCGTCTTTAATAACAAAAGCAGTATAGAGCATTGCAGCAAGTATGAGCCCTACAAAAAGCCATTGTCCTAAATTTTCAGTGAAAATTTCCAACTTAGCACCTTGTTAATTTTGAAGGCACCCTAACTTATTTTGTGTTTTAAGACCATAAGATTTAATGAAATGGGAGTTATAGATAATAAAGAGGTACCCTAAGGGACACTTAAGGTACCTTTGGTTTAGGACCTAGTAGTATCTATATTCATCAATAAACTCTTCGTAATGATTTTTCTCGTATTTCAGGTAGAAAGGATTGGCTCCTGGATAACCCCCACCACATCTGTCAGCCCACGCTTTGATGTTCTTCCAATCCTCTTTAAAGTACATTGGAAGAGGGGTAATAAATCGGCTATAACTAGATTTTAGCTCTACTGATTTTTTATCATCTACTCCAAGTGGTTGTCTCATCCGACCGGTTACTCTTGTTGAGCAACCGTTGGCATTACTATATCTAACTTTGAACTTCACGCCACCATCATAGTAGCTAACAGGTATAACTTCAGTCACTCTAGCAAAATACTCATTAGTGACGGCCTCTCCGCGAGCAGATGCATAATTTGATGGGAATTCTATGATGAGGATGATATCGTTGGTGCAGATATAGCCCCATTCCTTATCGTCATCCACTCTATTTTTAACGTAGGCACATTCTTGCTCATCAAATCTCTTTTTAACTCCGTATTTTTCGTTGGCTTCATCCCAGTGTTTTTTCATCATTCCTTTTAATGTCCATCCTGGAAATGCACTTCCTGCAAATGTACTTGTTGAGAAACTAAATAAAATAATTAAGAAAACTTTGCTCATTTAAAACTCCCTTATAGGTTATTTTTAAATTGTACTAGTGAATTGAATAGAAATAAAGCCAAGAGTAGTAAACTAAAAATATCGGATAAAATGAGATTTATTTATTATTCTAATTTTTTATTTCGGATTAAAGTTTTTCAATTTAATTTCCGATTTGTTGAAGAGCAAAATTATTAAATACTTTGGAGTCATCCGATGAAATTATCAAGACTTATATCCCTTTTCATGGCCCTAATCCTGTCCTTGAACACGGCCTTTGCTGATGTTGATGATTGTGCGGGAATCGATCAGGCCCTTTATGCTAGTGAGTATAAGGCATGCTTGAGACTCCAGATCG
Organism: Bdellovibrionota bacterium; assembly: GCA_030828105.1. Taxonomy (GTDB): domain Bacteria; phylum Bdellovibrionota; class Bacteriovoracia; order Bacteriovoracales; family Bacteriovoracaceae; genus JAURDE01. The sequence goes on from JAURDE010000091.1 coordinate 10,722, forward strand.
CTGGCGGCGCAAATGTAGATTGTATTGAATGTCTTTTTGCTCAAGAAGAACAAACCAATCCTTGGGTTGAGGCCATTGGGGTTTTAGCAGCGCCACTTGCTTACTTTGGAGCTTCAGCGATCGGAAGTTACTATGGTTATAAAACGCAAAGAACTTGGGCCGATGCTTATTCGGGAGCAAACTCAAGATGGGCAAACGCCTATAAGCAAGGTCATATCCAATGTACGACAAGGTTCAATGAGTATCTCAATTATAATACACAAATTGGTTCGGCCCCAATTCTTCCGGGTCAGGCAGAGTCTTTTGCTGAAGGTTGTAATCAGCAACCACTTCATCAATTTGCAGGTTTTGGCGGTATTGGTGGAGGTGCTCTAGGTGGAGGAGTGAACCCATTTCTTTCAGCAGGATTTTCTCCTGGTTTTATGTCTGGAATGGCAGGGCCCTATTTTGGAAGTCCTTACGGTTTTGGCGGAATTGGGGGGATGACTCCTGGTTTTGGTCTTGGCATGGGCGGCTCTATCGGTGGCCTTAGCCTTCTTGGTGGAGGCGGCATGGGTTACCCAGGAATGGGTGGCATGGGCGGC
>JAURDE010000019.1 GCA_030828105.1 Bdellovibrionota bacterium
AAGGTATCTTACAAGAGATACTAACTGTATTTATTGTTACGTTTTCTGAACATTCTTGTTCACCAATAAATACTTTTGCCTCACTCGAAAGATTAGTACCAAAAATTGTTATTTGCTCTCCCCCCTCGAGAGAAGTAGACTTTGGTGTAAAATCACTTAGTACAGGGGCCAAACTATAGGAAAAAGCACCCACTATACGTCCTTCTTGATTATCTGTATTTGTAACAATAACATCGACATTACTCTGAGGGGCCTTACCTTGTTCTACGATACTATAGTTAAAACCACTCGTTGCCATATCAGGATCGTCTACATCACCATAAAAACTATTTTTGATAAATAATTTATTATTAATTGGTGAAATATTCATTTCAAAGTCTGACACTTGAGCTAAGGCATTAAAAAGAGATGAGGCCACTTGGGAAGAACTCGCATTTGAACCTATTGATCTAACCTCAATTGAATCAGGCTGACCATGAAGAGGCTCTGAAGTCCCTGAATCATTTATATCAAACCAAACAGCATAATTCTTAGCAGGAGTTTTTATAACGAAGTACTTACCATCTAGGCTATTATTTATATCGGCCAATGTCTCAATTTGTACGACCTCTTTCTTTTTATCTATTGGCCCTACAATACATTGAATAAGGTTAAAGCTTCTTGATAAGACGGAACAAGTGGCCCCCCCTAAACTTACTTTAACACCTTCTCTAAAATTACTACCAGAAATACTTAATGTGGCACCGCCTACCTCAAGGTCTTCTTTTGGGAAAACATTTACTGGGGCAGGTGCGGGAAAATAGCTGTAACCTGAAAATAAAGTGTAGGTTTGGTTATCGGCCGTAACTATTTTAACATTATATGTTCCTTGACTATTCGATGGTACCTGACAGGTCAATGTGTTGGCGTCTGGATTAGTTAATACAGGACAAGGTGTATTATCGATAAAAACTCTCGATCCTAATCTAAGCCCCACTCCTTTTAAACTTATTATATTTCCTCCCTGAAGAGGGCCGGCATTAGGCTCTAAATTGGTGACGACAGGTCCTGTTTGATAACTATAAGCACCTAAAGAGATGCCCCTTTGGTTATCATCGATATTAAGGACTTCAACGTCTTTAGGCCCTACAATAGCATTAAAAGGTACTATACAAGTTAAAGACTGGCTTGATTCATTGAATTTCAAATTAGTACATTCTTTTGAGTCAATAAATACTTGAGAAGTTAAAGTAAAATTACCCCCCACTATTGTCATAACATTTCCGCCTGAAATAGGTCCTTCAATGGGAGTAATAGAGTTGATGATTGGTCTGTCTCTGTATAAAAAACTAAGATCTGTTAACCTCACCTCTTGCCTATCACTATTTTGTATAACAACTTTTGCAAAGCCTGCAAAATTAGGTCCCGTGATACATTCTATTTTTTTAGTCGTTGGTGGTGGATAATTTATTATTTCACAGGCAACGCCGCCTATCTTAACTGATACACCTGGATCAAAGTTTTCACCTTGTATGGTTACTTTCGTACCTCCAGATAAGGCCCCCACTCGCGGAAAAATATCAAACACTCGTGGCGTTTTAATATATACAAATCCTGGAAGATATACGGCCTCTTGAAGATCGCTGTTAACGACTTTTGCAATTACCGTTCCTTCTTCTCCAGCTGGTGTAATACAACTCAATAGTGTAGACGAAAAATTGGTAATTCTACACTCACTTTCACCTAAGAATATTTTCACTCCTGGCAAAAAGCCGGATCCTTCAACATTGAGAGTATTTCCTCCATTTGTTGAACCATTGGCCTTTTGTGAAAATATATTTACAAAGGATGTAATGACTGGTGCATTTCTGTATGTATAGGCCGAGGATAGTGTAAATATCTGTTGATCAGGGTTAACGACTTTAACATTAACGACACCAACACTATGAGCTGAAGAAACACAAGTTAATTTCGTAGAATCAATAACGTTAACGTCTGTACAAGGAAAACTATTATCAAGAAATACAGTTGCTCCATCAACAAACCCGTTTCCAGTAATAGTAATATTCGTTCCTCCAATAGGGTTTCCTCCCCTAGGAAATATAGATAATATTCCTGGAGGATTTCTGTATGTATAACCATTTTGTATTATAGTGCTTGCTCCATTTGGATTTGTAATAGTGACATCAACTATTCCTGTACCTGGAGGTACAAAACTACATGTAATTGATGAAGGTGAATTTATATAAGAATAAGACCTACAACTTTCAGACCCAAACTTAATTGTGGCCCCATTTTCTAAATACGTACCTGTAAATACTACTGGTATTCCTCCACCAGATGGCAAACCACCAGCAGGTGAAATGCTTACTATCTTAGGAGTGGCCAAATAAACCCAAGCATTTGTTAAATTACCTGTCGTATTTTCTGGATTTATTACAGAAACATTTACAAACCCTATCGGCCCACCTGGTGTTGTACACTCTAACTCGCCTGATCCAATATAATTCAAATCATTACAATTATTATTACCAAACTTAACGACAGATTCTCTGGAGAAACTTGAGCCAGATACTCTTACGCGAGTTCCACCTATATCAGGCCCTGAATTATTAAGATCTAATTTATCTCTAATAAAATTTATAGAGGGAGGATTTCTATAGCTAAAAAGTCCTGGTGCAAGATTGCCTTCTAGATCAGTATTCACAACTGAAATATCTGCAAAACCGAGACTTCCCCCTGGGGTACGACAAACAATCGTTGATGAATCAACCAAAGTAGTATCAAGACAATCGCGTCCTTTTATTCGTACTCTAGCTTGTGACTTGAATCCTTGCCCCGTGATAGTAATTAATGTCCCACCTTGTGGAGGGCCACCATCTGGTCTAACCGCTTTCACCATAACTGGTGTTGAAGTTAGCGCAGAAACTTCAGTTCTTTTTTCAACATTAGGTATTGGCTGACACCCAAAAAAGATTAGTAAAATAACCGTTAAGCCTATAGTAAATTTCAAATTTCTTATTGACACCATTTTATTATATGGATCCATCCTACATAAATTTAGACACTTATAAATATCGGTTGGATGGCCATTAAATTTGAGCAATTTTCCGTTTATTTTTAACTACTTGAGAGCTATTTATCTGACTATTAAATTATACTTTTTTAAGCACTTAGGTTGCATTACTCAAGTGCCCAAAAATATGCCAAGTTTTGTTGTTAATTAGAGGGTCAAAAGATACAATATTTTCAATATGTTAATCCGTATAACTCTTCTTTTTTTACTCTTACCGAGCTTCATTCACGCCTATGAGATAGACCCAAGGCTTAAATCCCTTAATTTTTTAATAGATCAAAAGTATCAGTTTTATGGGCACCGAAATGGACACTTTTACAAAATTGGAGATGGTTGGATCAAAAAAGTAGCAGAGGAAGAAATCTATTCCTACAAGTTTAGTATAAAAGACAAAAACAGGGATAAGAAAAAACTTATTACGGCCTTATACTCTATTATCAAATCAAGTAGAGATCTTTATATATCCAAAAATGAAGAAGTTTTTTTGATTAGGGGAAATAAAGTTATTCAAGTTTATCCCCTAAAATCACCTGAACAAGATTGGCTAAAATCTCAAATAGGTTTACTAAGAAAAGAAAAGGACTATCAAAGAAAGATTGAAGTTTCACTATGTACCTGGTGCCAGTTTTCTTTAAGTGCAAATTATATTAACCTTCAGCAAGACTCTCCTCAAGCTTCGGCAGAAATAAACTGGATACCCTACTTTAAGTGGGGAGATCATCTATCCCTCATCACTCCTATTGGTTTAAGCAATTACCTCATAGAGGATGAAGAATTAAATAATACCCTGGATTATGCCCTTAAATTAAGTGCGCACATAAGATATCAGTTTAATGTTTATTTCCTCGAAGCAGGACTAGGACATTTTAGACTTATCAACCGTGGTGACTTTAACTCCATGTCAACTCTTGGTTTGGGAAGATACTTTCAATCAAACGTTTATCTCTTTACAAAAGCAATCAATCTGAATTATCTCTTTTTTCATTACTCTAAAGTGAACTGGTTAAAACCTATTAATGAGTACAAATTAGGAGCAGGGATCTCATTTTGAAAAATATATATATTTCCGCACCGTTTTATGGATACGGTAATCACATTTTAAAGCAAAGCGGACATAATATCATATATGGCCCCAAAGATTTAAAAAGCTCTATTAAAGATTATCATGCCATAATAACCTACGTAAGCGACAAGATCTCAGAGTCACTACTAGATGAAGCGACCAAATTAAAAGTAGTAAGCAATTATGCAGTCGGTGTTGATAATATCGACCTATTGGCATGCAAAAAAAGAGGGATAAAGGTTGGGAATACTCCTGATGTATTAACTTTTGCCACAGCTGAGTTGGCCTTAACTCTTATTCTTAATTGCGGCAGACAGATTAAAGAGGCCACAAGCGATGTACAAAAAGGACTTTGGAAAAAATGGCGTCCGCAAGGATATCTAGGGCCTGGCCTTCAAAACAGTACTGTAGGTATAATAGGAATGGGCAGGATTGGTCAATGCCTAGGAAAAATGCTCTCTCATGGATTTGGAGTCAACGTCATTTATTACTCAAGAAAGGATAAAAACTTATCTTACGCAAAATATGTTGAACTAGATGAATTGCTTAGTACGAGTGATTATATAAGCCTTCATATGGCCTCAAATGAACAAACTCAATCTTTTTTTAATTTAGAAAAATTTAAAAAGATGAAATCTACTGCCTATTTTATTAATACCGCACGAGGTGATTTGGTAAATGAGGATGAGCTTATCATGGCCCTCGACAAAGGTAACATGGCCGGTGCAGGTCTAGATGTTACAGATCCAGAGCCTCCCAAAGAAAATGCGGCCATCATCAGACACCCCAAGGTATTTCTTTTACCCCATATCGGCTCGGCCACGTTAAAGGCCAGAGAAGAAATGGGTATTATTGCCGCAAAAAATGTTCTAATGGCCCTAGATGACAAACCACTTGTTCATGAGGTTATAGATGCCTAAATACATTGCTCTTTACAAGCCATATGGTTATCTAAGCCAGTTCACTGGTGATGAAGGGCAAAAAACCTTAGCAGACTTTAACCTTCCCAAAAATATCTATGCCGTGGGTCGGCTTGATAAAGATAGTGAAGGGCTTCTTTTGCTGACAGATGATGGTCAATTTAAAAACAGGGTAAGTTCTCCGAAATATGAAAAAAATAAAGTTTATAACGTCCAAGTTGAAGGCATTCCTCAAGAAAGTGATTTAGATAAACTTCGCAAAGGTGTTCTTATCAAAACAGGGCCCACCAAACCGGCCCTTGTGCAGATTCTGGAAATTGAACCATCTCTTCCACCAAGAGATCCTCCTATTAGGTTTAGAAAAAATATACCCACAACCTGGTTAGAGATCATTATTTCGGAGGGTAAGAATCGTCAAATTAGAAGAATGACGGCCAATATAGGTTTTCCCACACTCCGTCTTGTAAGAACTAAAATAGAAAAATTAACTTTAGAAGGCCTTAAGCCGGGCCAATGGAAGGAAGTAAGCAAAAACGATATTATTTTATAATGGCCCTCAGGCCTGGATCCTCGGCCTGAGGGAGGAGATAAGAACATTTACCCTACAACAGTTATTTCACCCATGGACTCCCTCCCCTCCTGGAAAAGATGTTAATTCAATATATCAAATTTTCCTCTTAAATGCTGCTATGTCATAATTTGTTAGAATAAATTATGATGATAAAGGGGGAAATCTATGAAAATTCTAATTTTTATGATCTTGGTCGGCTTCCAACTTAACGCCGCAGAGCTTGAGGTTCTTATTTATAAAGATAAAAAGTGTAAAAATTTAAATAAATCTGTAACAGTTGAGCTTGATAAGATGTTTTGTGAGTCAGATTACATGATTGGAAAATACCATATGATAAACTGCCTTACTAAAGGAATATCTGTTGTTTATGCCGAATATGGTGATCCTAAATGTAAAACACCTCCTATTCAGGTCAATGGTGGTAGTCAAGAGTTTCCTCCAGATGTCAATTGTCACTTTGACAAGCCTACTCAAACTTATAGGGCCTATAACTTTTCCTTCAACACTGATGGGGCCTTCTGCCAATATCAAAAATGTTTAAGTGATTGTCAAAAAAAGAGCGAATGTAAAAAGAAGTGCAGTACGGACTTTAAAAATAAATTATAAAATAAAAAGGCCCACATCCATGTGGGCCTAAAAAAATCTTTCAACAGTAAGTCAAAAAGATTTATAAGACTAAATTAGTTAATGAAGTGATATTTGTGATTCTTGTGACATCCTCACCTCGACATTCATCATTTTTGCATTCTTTAACAACACGACAGTTTTTATCTCTATCAAAGACATAGTCCTGTTCGCCTCTTACTAATATCCCTTCAACGACACCTTCTTCATTAAATACTGGAGAACCTGAGTTTCCTCCAAAAGTATCTAGGTTGGCCTGAAAATAAACAGGATCCTCATTTTTTCTTATATTTGCTCCTGCAGCTATTTTTGTTGGTAAACCTGTTGGATGACCTACAACAAAAATGCTCGTAAGGTCTTCAACTCTACCTTCCGTTCTAAATTTTAATGGTTCTCTATTTGTTACTTCTCTATCCAACTCTACCAATGCATAGTCATCCATTGTTTCTCTGTCCAAAGACCTTTCAATAATTTTTTCGCAGGTATAAATATTTTCTTTATAGGATATTGTGTAGTTTTGATCATTGCTTTCATCTAAAGAAAAGCCAAAGACCCATTTATAATTTTTACATGAACTCATGCTTTGAATACAATGTCCGGCGGTTACAAGTAGCTTGGGCCCGACTAGAAAGCCCGTACAGTTTGCGGCCGTTACTTGCTGAGCAAATTTTTGATCTTCGCAAATTCCTCTTTTTGAAAGAGTACTGCTTTTAATTTCGAACTCTCCACTTCTGTCGCTAGATTCTTTGATAGTATAATTAGGAATCATGGCAGCAGTACTTAAAGCGACTTGATATTGGATATTATTTTTAACCTCAAAAAGGTCCAGCCTATTATCTTCACCATAAATAACTTTGTCTAAAGCAAAGGACTGTGAGCACATAAGAAGCAGACACCATAGAATTCCATTTTTCATATCATCTTCCTTAAATTTTGATTGATAAATCATTGTGATTTATTGGACGAGGGGTGACAACTTACAAAACCTTACTTCTAGATTCTTTCTCCAGCAAGATATACAGCATGAACGGAACCAGGAAAGGTCGTACCAAGAAATGGCGAATGCTTCACTTTCGTCTTCAAGACATCTTTGGTTATGGTTATTGGTTGTTTAAGATCTAATACCGTTAAATTGGCCATATAGCCTTCTTGTAGAAATCCAAAGCCCTTACCATATTTTTTAAATCTTGATGCATGAACAGAAACATCTTCAATGAATTGATTAACAAAAGTACCGGGGTTTTCACAGCAAGTAAGAGCTATTAATTTTGGGTCCATTTTCTTTTCTAATAGCAGCCACGTAACAAAGGCCCCATATGTATCTAAACCAGTTAATCCACTTGTTCCTTTTTCTTTTTCTTCTTGTGTATGAGGAGCATGATCTGTTGCAAGGTAATCGATCTCCCCTTTGAGAAAGGCCTGTAAAAGGGCATTATGATCATCTTCTTTACGAATTGGTGGATTCATTTGATAAAAGCGATCAAGCCCCACTTGATCATCACTAAAATAGAGATGCTGTGGTGTGGCCTCACATGTAACAGGTAGTCCTTGTTCTTTGGCCTTCTGAATTAATTTAAGACCTTCACCTGAACTATAATGGCATAGTTTTCCGTAGAGGTTGTATTGTTTAATTAATTTTAATGCTTCTTTAGTGGCCAACACTTCGGCTTCAACGGGTCTTCTCTCTAAGTGGGTAGGTTTATTTTTAGAGTTTTCAAGAATCTCAGGGTCTTCACAGTGGAAACTGACCCATTGACCTTCATAGTGCTTTAAAGTCTCTTCTAATTGTTGGTTATTTTCGAAAAAAAGATCACCTACACTAGGTCCCATATAGGCCTTATAGGGTACTTTAAATGATAGTGGCTTTGTATTGGGCCCGATCCCTGCATAGATAAGAAGACTTACTTTTGCTTTATCTGTTAGTTTTAATTTTTGTAAATAGGATTCATCATCTATCGGGGCAACAGGATTATTTGGCATATCACAAGCATGAACAAGGCCACCATTTATGGCCGCTTCTGAGGCAGAAACAAAATCTTCTTTATAGGTATGTTGGCCGGAAACATCCTCTCTTGCATGAATATGCACATCACCCATACCCGCAAAAATCAGCTTGTCCTCTTCGTAATAATCCCCTTGTTTATGGAAGGTTACATTTTTTTCAAACTTTTCAATGAGTCCACTATTTTGATCAAAGGTAATTCTACCAGGGCCTATATATTGAGAGGTTGAAAACTGTCCTTCTATTACTTTTTTAGTCATGAGAATCATCCTTACAAGTGAATAACCAAATGCGTCCATCAGGGTCTATCACTTCCATGGAATATCCCGAGCTTGTTCGATTAATTTTTACTTCATCGGCCCAAACTTTCTCTCCGTGTGTAAGGGAATAGTTAATAAACTGAAATTTATTTTTTATTTCTTCTAATTGATTTTTTTCTTTAACATCAAAAATGAAACTTGGGCCATTTTCTCTATTGACGCTACTACTATCTTTAACCCAAAAATGATATCCAGGACCTTTTAAGTACAAGTCCTCTCCTGAAATTTCCATTTCGCATTCAAGGAGCTGACCTAAAAACTGTCCTAGTAGTTGTTTATTACCTGAATAAAGAACAGCACCGCCAAGCTCAATCATTGGAGGTTAACCTTTTTATAAATCCCTTTGGCCAAGGGTAAATGGTGAGGGTTATGGGTTCTAAAAGTTAGGCAATACTTATTTAATTGATACATCCAATTATAAATAAGTGTATGCTCCATCTTTTCAGTATAGGGAAAAACATCACTTTTACAGCTAAGATTTTCTTTAACGATAGACTGTAAAAAGGATTTTCGGCTTATACCGATTAACCATTTCTTTTCGTAATCAAACTTTTTAATGACCCACCATAATTCTCTCAAGAGAATAAGGTTTTGTTCAAGGTTTTTAGAGAACCCAAAGCCCGGATCAAAATAAGTTCTATCAACCAAGTTATATTTTGCTAGACGTATTTCAACATCTTTAAAAAAGTTCATTATTTCTTTTGCCATTTCAACAGAGGGTGTTTGATTAACAAAATCCATATGTTTATTAACAAGTTCTCTTTGAGGAGCTAAATTGTGAGTATATACATAGAAAGCATCGGAATACTCTTGTAGGATATTTAAGACAGCTTCATCTAAACAACCAGATACATCATTCCAAATAATTTTAATATTAGGGTTAAGGTCCTTTACTGATTTATAAACAAATCTAAAAACCTCTGGTTGATAGGTATCCACACTCAGAGTTTTTATTTGTTCAATCTTTGATGCAAGGGAAGGAAGAGCGATGTCCTTCCATCGTTGAAGTTCTATATCTAAGGTGAAGGCCTCTCTACCTGGAGCTGTACTTTGAGCACCTATATCAATGATATCACTACCTTGATCAATCATATCCTGAATACGATGAGATAAATCTTTTTGTGATAAATCGATCTTACCATCAGAGAAAGAGTCTGGAGTGCAGTTAACAACACCCATACTCAAAAAGTTTTCTAAGACAGGTCCTTTTTTTTCTTTTTTAAAAAGGGATTCAGCTAATAAAGTTGTATTCATAGAAATTAGGCCAATAATGGATCATCAGCTTCACCATCATCTTTGGTGTTATCGAGCTTAGTTTGACCTTCTTGGCCCTCATTATTTGATACTTCCTTATCCTCTTCTTTCTTTGGAATTTCCTCAATTATGGGAACCCCTATCTCCTCTCCAGAAACAAGTTTTTCAACCTGGGCCCAGTCAAGTGTTTCCCATAAAATCAGAGCTTCAGCTATTCGGTCAAGGGCATCTCTATTTTCTTTAAGAATATCCATAGCAATATTGTAATTGGTATCAACGAGATCTTTGACTTCTTCATCTATAGATTGACCTGTTTTTTCAGAATAGTCCTGTTGGGATGCCCCAGGTTTGTAACTTGCCATCATCGGGTTCCCTGACTTTTTAAAGTTAATAGGTCCTAACTTTTCACTCATTCCCCAATCACAAACCATGGAGTGAGCAAGTTGAGTCGCTCTCTCTATATCGTTACTAGCTCCATTGGTGATTTCATTAAAGACAAGTTCCTCTGCACATCTTCCTCCCATCAAGAAGGAAATGAAATTTTTTGCTCTTTCTCTAGAAAGGTTAAGCATATCCTCGTTAGGTAGGGTTTGAGTAACCCCAAGAGCTCCTCCTCTAGGTATAATGGAAACTTTGTGAATAGGATCTGTGTGAGGCAACTTTAGACCTACAAGCGTATGTCCAGCTTCATGATAAGCCGTTACCCTTTTTTCCTTATCTGATATCACCATAGATTTTCTTTCAGGGCCCATAAGAACTTTATCTTTAGCACTTTCGAAATCTATCATTTCAAGAGATTTTTTATTCTTTCTCGCGGCCATCAAAGCCGCTTCATTAACGAGGTTAGCAAGATCAGCTCCCGTAAACCCTGGGCAACCTTTTGCTATAGTTTCTAAATCGACATTTTCGGCTAAAGGAGTCTTCGCGGTATGAACTTTAAGGATACCAGTTCTTCCACGAACATCAGGAGGTCCCACCATCACTTGTCTATCAAAACGACCAGGTCTTAAAAGGGCCGGATCGAGGACATCTAAACGGTTTGTCGCAGCAATAAGGATAACCCCTTCATTTGATTCAAAGCCATCCATTTCAACAAGAAGTTGATTAAGTGTTTGTTCCCTTTCATCATGGCCACCACCTAATCCAGAGCCACGGTGTCTACCTACAGCATCGATTTCATCAACAAAAATAATACAAGGGGCATTCTTTTTTCCTTGCTCAAATAAATCTCTTACTCTTGAGGCCCCAACACCTACAAACATTTCCACAAAATCAGAACCTGAAATACTGAAAAAAGGCACATCCGCTTCTCCGGCTACGGCCCTTGCCAAAAGTGTTTTACCTGTACCGGGAATGCCCACAAGGATGACACCTTTGGGTATTTTGCCTCCTAATTGGGTATATTTTTTAGGATCCTTAAGAAAGTCGACAACCTCAACGAGTTCCTCTTTGGCCTCATCAATACCGGCCACATCTTCAAATGTGATTTTCTTATCATTAGCGTTGAGCATTTTTGCTCTAGATTTTCCAAAGCTCATTGCTTTTCCGCCACCAGCTTGAATTTGCCTCAAGAAGAAGTAAAAAATAACAATGAGCAAGATCATCGGGCCCCAATTGATGAGAATAGAGGTAAATAAAGGCTGTTTTTCTTCCTCTTCATAATTGGGTATTAGATTATTTTCTTGAAGAATTTTAAAAGTTGGATCACCGGTATTTCCGGTAAGTTTAAACCTGGCCTCATTTTCATAGCTTGGTTTAAATTGTCCAATAATTTCGTTTTTACCTTTAAAGGTCACATCTTTTACATGACCTGCTTGAACAGCACGTATAAACTCAGAATAAGTTATAGTCTTATAGGCGGCTTTGTTTTCTGATACAACTTTAGCGATGACGGCCATCATTAAAATAACAACAATCCAAAGTGTCAGAGTCTTTTGTTGTGGTTTCATGAAATTCCTTAAAAAGCTTAGTCTTTTCGTTATCTTATATTATATTTTTTATTATAATTAATACAAGTTAAACCATCTTATAGATGAATAAACACTAACTTAAACGAAACAAAGTGAAATTTAAACTTTTATTGCGTTTTTAAGGCCAATTTAAATGGCAAGTGTTAGGAATAAGGAATGAGTGACTTAGATATTCTACGAAAGATTCCAGATACAGGGTATAGAGAACCTGCACCAACGCATGACGTAAAAGAATTTTATAACCTTGTGCACGCTAGACGCAGTGTGAGAGTTTTTCTTGATACCCCAAACGAAGATTCTGTAATTGAAAAATGCCTCGAGTTGGCCCTTTTAGCACCCAACTCAAGTAACCTTCAACCTTGGGAGTTTTACTGGATTAAAGACCGGAATAAGTTAGAAAAGCTACGCAACTACTGCCTTGGCCAATCAGCCGCCAGAACTGCACCAACTCTAATTGTTGCCGTTGCCAAGACTAATACCTGGGATAGAAACAGAAAAAAGATGCTAGAGCTTTTTGACCAACAGGACCCTAAGCCTCCTAAGGGAGCCTATACCTATTACAAAAAAGTGGCCCCAATGGCCTATTATTTAGGCCTCTTTAATTGGTTTGGGTTCCTCAAAAAGGTTTTATCCTTTTTCCAAAGAATCATGGGTAAAGTCGTCCCACACGCCCCCACAAGTTATTGTGATATGCGTGTATGGGCCCATAAAACATGCGCCTTGGCCTGTGAAAACTTAATGTTGGCCTTAAGGGCCCATGGATTAGATTCTTGCCCAATGGAAGGATTAGACCCACATAAAATTAAGAAATTACTAAAACTAGATTCCAGAAGTGAAATTACTATGGTTATCGGTGCTGGGAAAAGAGCTCCCAATGGGATTTTCTCAAAGCGTGTAAGATTTGATTCTCAGTTATTTATAAAAAAGATTTAGGACGATATAAACATCCAGTTAATTCACGTTCTCTACCAAACACTTTAAATAGCTTGGTTAAGCTTTGAACATAAAGGCCTTGATCAATTAAGGCGTTTTTAACATCTTTGTAAAGGCCATCACCACGTCCTAGTCCTGGTAGTTTTTTTTCTAACTCAGAAGGCTCATCAGTATAAAAAAGAGCGGGAGTACTGTTATAACAATCATTGAATTGTATTTTGCTTTTAGATTTGCTTATTAGAATTGAAGTTTCTTCATCTTTTCTACTGGTGAGATAGATAAGACCTGTTTCCATATAGGCCTTAACACCACCTGAAAAACTAAGCGGGCCTTTTTTATGGGAACGCTTACTCAAAAGTAGTTTTTCTATTTGAGAGTTAATTTTACCTCTATTATCGTGACTTAACCGATGAATCTCTTCTCTTAATAGACTTTGCCCCTGGCCAAAATCATCACTAAGTCTAGGATGTAAGATGAGACTCTCACAAAAGGAACGATAGACGTTTAGTTGCTCGTTCTCATTTTTTTTCCTGAGACCTAAGTCATGGGCCATTTCATTTTGTTTATGGACGTAATGCTTTAAGTATTTGGGGTAGCGACTTTCAATATTCTTAACAACACATTTTCTAATATAGTTTCTTTCAAAGCGGGTGTCATTGTTAGAGGGATCTTCTCTATAAGGAATATTTTCTTTTTCAACCAACTTTGAAATATGTTTACGAGAAACGCAAAGAAAAGGTCTTTTGTAATATCCATTACAAACAGGAATTCCTAAAGAGGACTTTATATTAGATGATTTGAACTGCTGCATGAGAGACCACTCAAAAGAATCATTGAGGTGGTGGGCCGTAAAAATGACATCCCCCTTTTTAAGGCACGTTTGGAAAAAATTCTTTCTTTCATCTCTTGCCGTTTTTTCAAAGTTAGGTTTTTTAGAGTCTAAAAAAACATTTTTGGATAAAAACTTTATATTATTTTGCTGGCAAAAAGACTCAATGAGCTCTTGCTCCTTTTGATTTTCGGGTCTTGTTCCATGATTTAAATGGAGGGCCTTAATTTTATTTGGGATGATTTGGTTAAGGCACCATAAAAGGGCCATTGAATCCATCCCACCACTTACAGCGACAAGGCCATTATTTTCTGGAAATAAACAATACTCCTTCATGAAGGATTCCACATGCGAAACAAATTTTTGAGTATAAGGATTAACCATTGTTTTGACTTATGCGTTATTTCTACAAAAAAGAAAAGCGCATTGCGCTATTTAAGGTTTTTTATTTGGGAGCAAGTATAAAAAGCTCTCCTATCTCCCTCATACCACCAGCAAAACTTTGGGCCTGTTCGCCCATACCCCAAAATAAGTCTACACGACCACCACCATAAATGGCCCCACCTGTATCATGATCCAAAACTAAGCGAGACAATTTAATACCATCCTCACCTTTTACTCTCACGTAGCCAATAGCACCTTTGGTAAAAAAATTGGCATCCGTCGCTATGGTTCTTCCATCAACGACCCTTGTTCCTAAGGTCGTTACTGGGCGGCCATCCATAGTTCGAAAAAAAACATAGCTTGGGTTTTTTGCCATGAACTCATATTGCTTACGCATTTCAAGACCTCTAAGGTAATTTTCTATTTTACCCATACTCATTTCTTCAAGAGGAATTTGATCCAATAAAAACTTCCCTAAGGCCTCATACTTTCTTCCATTTTGTCCAGCATACCCCATTGTAAGAAGCTTTCCATTTTTTAATCGAATCACGCCAGAGCCCTGTATATGTAAGAAAAAAGCATCCACAGGATCAATATAAACAAGCTCTAAACCTTTTCCCTCTAAGGCCCCGTCCATATCAATCTGCTGGCGAGAAAAATAAGGAAGGATTCGTCTTGCTCCCCTATCATTAACCTCAGTATCTAAACGTCCCAAGACGTACTTTTTTTCTACTTCTTCAAAATTGAGATTATAATCCTCACTTTCCTTAAATGACTCTAAAGAAACTTCAACAATATCACCTGGTAGTTTATAAAGGGCCTGATGATAATTATCCTGAGGCTTTTTAGAACCATCATATAAAGGGGCGAAGTAGCCTGTAATTAAGGCCTCCCCTTGCTTTTCTCTCCCATAAACACGATAGAAGTCAAAATTATTAAGAACATAGTCTAGAATACTTTCCTTGTTATTTGATTTAGCAAATTTAACGAGCTTCTCAAGAGCAGATATATATTCTTCCTTGTATACGAGCTTTTCCCCAAAATGAAACTCACCAAACCTCTCCTCACTTTTTTTAAGTTTATCAATTGAGTCTTTCACACCTTCAATAAAAGGCTTAATTTCGAGATCATCTACGATAGAGTGAATATCATTGGCCTTAATCAGAGCATCTGCTCTATTTTCTAAAGGTGCACGGGCACAAGAAATAATAAGAAGAAGTAATATTGCGATTTTCATATAGGGCCTCTAAGATAATAGTAATGATAATTAAAACACTTCAAGAAGATATCACAACTCTCAGGGTTGATGCCATTGTCAATGCAGCAAATGAAAGTCTTCTTGGTGGTGGTGGTGTGGATGGTGCCATTCATCGTGCCGCTGGAGCTGACTTACTTAAGGAGTGTAAAACTTTAGGAGGTTGTCCTACTGGAAACGCCAAATGGACACAATCCTATAACCTTCCTTGTAAGGGAATTATTCACACTGTTGGTCCCATTTGGCACGGCGGTTATAAAAATGAGGAAAATTTATTAGAATCTTGCTACACCTCCTCTCTCAAGTTGGCCAATGCGCATAATTGTCGTACTTTGGCCTTCCCCGCGATTAGTACTGGTGTATATGGATTTCCTAAGGATCGAGCAGCTGAGATTGCTGTAAGGGCGATATCAGCGTTTTCTTATGAGAGATCAACTTTAGAGATTATCTATCTTGTTGCCTTTGATGAGCAAACCCTTAATTTATACAAAAATGAAATAAATAAATTAAATTGATTCCTCTTAAAACACCGATAGCGTGGAAATGTCAGCAGTAGAACTTATTAAATCATGCCCTTTATTTATCGATCTTTATGATGATGAAATTGAATTTATCATTGGTAAATGTAATGTAGAACTGTTTCAAAAGGGAGATATTATTATCCGTGATGGAGATGATGGGAATGAATTATTTATACTCTTAAAAGGCACTGCCGATGTAAGTAAAAGGTTGGCCAGTGGTGAAGTCAAATATATAACAAAGCTACATGAAGGAGATATGTTTGGTGAAACATCGCTTATTGAAGAACCTCGTAGTGCAGATGTTTTGGCCGAAACAAGTTGCGACGTATTATCAATAAACAAAGAAGACCTTCTTAAGCTCTACCCCAAAAAGTCAAAAATATTTGCTGTTATTGCTATGAATATGGCCAGACTATTGGCCAAAAGACTTAAGGCCACAAATAAAAAGTTAAGGTAGAAGCACTACAATAAATCATTATCAAAGATGATTCTCCAACCATCTTGACCTTTTCGCACCTTCAATGAGGTCTCTACTTTTTTTATTTTAACTTCTTTATTTTTTAATCTTTCTAAAAGGATCTCACCGGTTTTGTATTCTAGTTCATGTGAGTCTAGTTTAGCGGCCTCAGGTATTTCATCGAACTTGGGCAAAGCCTCTTTCACCATAACCTTTTTTTGATCAAAGATAATTATAGCTTCGTTATTTTCTAAAACTCTAATTTTCTTTAAAGTTAGACCACCAAGTTTAATTAAACTTTCTCTAATTTGCTCTTTTAATTCTGCGTCATGCCAATTAATTTCTTTTAATTCCTGCGCCTCAGAGAACTCGCTACGAGTTACTCCTGGGATCAATATAATGTCATATAGAGAGTCCCAATTTTTTTTATTAAAAAAAGAAGCGAATTCATTACCTAATTCGGTTATATCTTTTTTGGCCTGCTCAAGTTGATTTAATTTTTGTAGAACTCCTTCGCCCTTTTTTTCGGCCTCAAGAAGAACGTCTTTATTCTCCACACCAAATATAAGCGACAATATTTTATTTTTAGCGACATAGCTCTTTAGCTCATCAACGTTGCTTACCCCTTGAAGTTTTAAATGCACGATAATGAGTAGAATAATTACAAATAAAATTTGAAAATAGGCCGGCCCAAGTTTTCTTTTCTTAAATCTTTTTCTTTTTCCCATAGGATTATTATAGACTAAAGAGTCAAAGTAACAAACCTAAAGGAATATACGAAGTAAAGTTTCATATAGACTTCCTTATCACCCCAAGATTATTATCTTCAAATTATTTTACTTCAGAGAGGAACAAATGCCCTATCAATTAAGAAACCTGCCACCTTCAGAAAAAGATTATAAGCAAGAATTTATGAAAGAATTAACTCTCAAAAACCCTGGAGAAACTGAATTTCATCAAGCGGTTGAAGAAGTTGTAGATAGTGTCATTCCCTTTATCTTGGAAAATCCCAAATACTATCATGGTAAAATACTAGAGAGATTAGTTGAGCCTGATCGTATCATAAGCTTTCGAGTATGCTGGGAAGATGACAAGGGCGAAATTCAAGTCAATAAAGGCTTTAGAGTTCAATTTAATAATGCAATAGGACCTTACAAAGGTGGTCTTCGTTTTCACCCTTCTGTTTCACAATCAGTTCTCAAATTTTTAGGTTTTGAGCAAATATTTAAAAACAGCCTCACAACTCTTCCTCTGGGAGGTGGTAAAGGGGGATCAGACTTTGACCCAAAAGGAAAATCCAATAGAGAAATAATGAGATTTTGCCAGTCTTATATGACAGAACTTTCAAAACATATTGGAGAAAACACTGATATTCCTGCAGGAGATATAGGTGTTGGAGCAAGAGAAGTAAGCTACCTCTATGGGCAATATAAAAGATTAAACAATAAATTTGTCGGAGTACTTACAGGAAAGGGAATTGAATATGGAGGCTCTAAAATAAGAACTGAGGCAACGGGATATGGTCTCATATATTTTTGTCAGAATGTTCTTTCCCATATTGGTGAAGATTTCAATGGTAAAGAATGTATCATCTCTGGGAGCGGTAACGTTGCTCAGTTTGCTAGTAAAAAACTAATAGAACTTGGCGCGAAGGTTATTACCCTAAGTGATAGTACAGGCTTTATTCACGTCCCTGAAGGTCTGAGTTCAGAACACCTTAAGTTTGTATCCGAATTAAAATTAGAGCGTAAAGGTCTTGCTGAGTTTTCCAAAAAGTTTGGGCATGAATTTATTCCCGGTAAAAAACCGTGGCATATAAAAGCAGACTTGGCATTTCCATGTGCAACTCAAAACGAGATCACAGAGGATGATGCAATTACTATGGTCAATAATGGTGTCCGTGGTGTCTTTGAAGGGGCCAACATGCCAACTACGGCCCAGGCAACAAAAATATTTTTAGACAATAAACTCCTTTTTGGACCTGGTAAAGCTGCCAATGCCGGCGGAGTTGCTATCAGCGGACTAGAAATGACTCAAAACTCAATGAGAATGAGCTGGAATGAACAAGACGTTGATGAAAAACTAAAACAAATCATGGCCGAAATTCACCGAAGTTGTGTTAAATATGGTGAAGAAAAAGATTTTGTAAACTATGTAAAAGGTGCCAATATTGCAGGCTTTATAAAAGTGGCCGAGGCCATGTTGGCCTATGGGGTATATTAAAAACCAAGAACTTTATAGCCACGTCCCTGATAGGTTTCACTAATTATTTTCCAAAGACTATCAGGGGCCTTATTGACCACCTCTTCGACAGGCTTTTTCAAAAAAGCTTTATTATCTTCTATCCTCTTTTTTCGAACTTTTGGATCAGAGAAACTTAGACCTTCTAAAAGTAGGTCCCCATCTAATTCCTCTTCATCTCCAAAATCAAAATCTAGGTCCATCTCCAAGTTAATCTTATCACCTTTTTTCTTATCTTTGCCCTTGCCCTTTCCTACTACTTTTTTAGCAGCGACTTTTGCTACAACCTTTTCCTCATTTACATTTTCAGCTTTAGCATCTGAATCCTCATCACTTTTTTCTTTTTCACGGCCAAATCTATAACGGCCTATCTTGGGTTCTGTTAAAAGACCATTGCTTTTCATAGCTGCCCGGTAGGTCCCTTCACCGGATAAGTTAGAAGCAGCATGGAGATTGGCCGCATCAGTGAGAGATTCATCTAAAAAATTATCTGAAAGAGATTTGGCGACAGGATTTAATTCTAGCTTTTTCTCTCTTTCGTCTCTATAGGCAGCCGCTTGTCTTGATACATCTGCATAAGCTCCTAGTTGTGCTTCCTCTGAAGCTCCACTAAATTTCGCTGAAACATAATTATCAAAAGAATGCAGATGAGCTGTCTGAGGCGATTGTTTTATCGTCCCCATATTAAATGAATTCTTGCATTTTCCCGCGCAACTAGAACAAGGTACAGGGGAAACTGTACCCGTACTAGACTTTGACATGCAATTTTGACTGACTTTTTTAACGGCCACACCTGCCTCATCGTTAACAACCTTAGCATCTCTTCTAAACCTCTTATCGACCTTATCTAATAATTCACGATAGGTTTTTAAACGAGAGCTAGCAAGTCCAGAGGCCAATTCCATTTGCGCTTTTGCTAATTTGATAGCTACCCCAACATTTGTAAAATACTGTTCTCTGATTTCAGCGTGAGGTACGCCCTTATAATTCTTAGACTCAATTTCTTTTGTAATATTTACCCCTTCAACATTTTTATCTGTATCAGGTGTTGTGGTATCACCGCTTAAGATGAAAAAATAATTATTATCTGCTTTTGGAGCTTGCTTAGTCACATCATGGGTCATTGCCTCCATAACAGATCTTTCCATATTCATAAAAAACTTAAACCCACCTAATGAAGGATCAAACTCTAAAAGACCTGCCTTCTTTTTCATCTCATCATAACTCGTACCCTTATCACTTGCGGCATAGGAAACTGGAAAAAAATGATTGAGCATCATTTCAAGGTAAACCTTTTTCTTAGAGGGAAAACTCTCTGTAACTTTTTTTCTTATTTCAGGATTATAAAGCATACTAAATTTTGATTTTGCTTTATCAAAATTACACTCCACTTGGTATTTCCTAAAGGACTTATACATCTGCTCTATCGCATCTTTTGCCCGAGGTTGGGCAAATGCATAATAACCGACAGAAGTAATAATAACCGCGACGATTGCGATCGCAAGTAACCAAAACCCAAAACCCATTGTGAAAAATCCTGCGATTAACCCTATAGCAACTGCCATTACGCCCATACTGACTAACCATGCTACCCACCAGCCTCTTTCATCTTCACGAGCTTTTGAGTACTCTTCTATGGCCACCTTTACATCATCCATTTTGGCCTTTCGTTCTTTTTCTGCTTGCTTTAAAACCAACTCAAGAAGATCTTCATACTGTTGGGCCATATATTCCTTACTACCGGTTACTATAGTTAATTCTTCATACAAATCAGAGGCTTGTGCTACACTTTCTCTTTGCTCCTCATAATCAGAGGCCGCTAAATCTTCAGCAGTATAACTTTGGCAAAACCCTGGTAGCTGTTTTTGATATTTCTTAAAACATGTAGAACGTTTATCCTGGCCCTGACAAAGAGTAGATAATTGATTCACACATTCACTTTTTCGTCTACTATCCGCAAAGCGTGATTCTGAGCATCCCGTATCTTGATTATATTTTTTTAAATAATCTAGATAGGCAAGTAGATAAGCTCCACTTGCCCCCTTCCACATAGTTAAAGAAATTGGGTAAGAGGACGTAAATGTGAAATAGTTTGAGTAAAGGCCACCCTTTATATTTCCACCAGAAAAGCGTCCATTCCATCCAGCTATGCCTTTTACATTAGTATCCAGGTATTTTCCTGCGAAAGAGACACTTTTACACTCCATATGATTTTTCGCTACATCAGCTAAGGCCATAAGAAAGAGATCGTACATGGCATTTTTTGATTGGTACTCTTCTTCTTCATACCCTTCCATAGCAAGACTATACCATTGAAACTGTTCTCCAAACTCATTTTCGAACTCTCTTTCTTCTTCGATTTCCTTTTGATAGGCAGTATCTTGTTCCTCAGTTCTTCTAATGAGCTCTTCTTGATTGGCCACTTGCTTCTCTAAATCTTTTATCTCTTTTTTCAAACTTTCGGCCCGTTGTCTTCTTGCTCCCATACCACTAGCTTGTCCAGCGGCATTGGAGTTTCGACCTCCACTGACTCCTCCACCAGCAGTACCTAAGCCTGCTAACTGCTCTTTTTTTTGGGAAAGTTTTGTCCTTAAATCTTCAAGCTTTTTCGTTTGGTTTTCTCGATTTTTGGTCATGTAGCCTTCCATTTTTTGACGATTTTTTTCTTCAAAAGTCTCAATAGAATCTTCACATACTTTGCCCTCCCCAGTGGGGATCTGGGCCAAAAGATTGGTTCCAAAAAAGAAAATGGTTATAATTATATAAAGCTTTATCATATTTATATCTTACAAGTAATTATACAGTTTCTTTTCGGTTAAATTCGTCAAAAATTCATATGATTACGCATTATTAGATAATTAAAACAAAATTAAACTATTATTGTTTATAGAATGAATGCACCCAATATGTGCCATTTCCTTAAATATCTGTTTTAGATTAAAATATATAAACAAGGAGAAATGGATGTTTAAGTTACTGACTCTGTTGATGGCCTTATTAATACACCCATCATTATTTGCTGAAAAAAAATGTAATGATTTATTCAAAGAACATTGCACTGATAAAGGATTATCCAAAAGTGATTGTTTAATGAAGCATAATAGTAAATTCCCCCAAAAATGCCTCTCTGAGCTCGCCCAAGAGGTAGGTTCCAGTGCACAAAATGACCCTTGCACGCAGGAAATAACTGAAGCATGTGAGGGAAAAGGTTCTACCTGTTTGAGTGATTTAGGGACACAGGTTTCTGATAGGTGTTTACGAATAGCTAAAGAGGGCTCCCCTGAAGCGTTTTTAAAGTTACCTGTAACTAAAACCCTTATGGATGGTTGTGCAAAAAGCTTTGAAGACCAGTGTTTTGTAAAACACTACGGTAAATATGATAATGCCGCCGAAGCAAACCGAGAGGTTTCTAAGTGTTTAAAAGATGTTATGGCCAAAAAAACGTATGAAAAGAGTTGTGATCAAGCCATTAAGGCCGTTGTTGATCAATTTAAGAAAAACAAAGACAGTCTATACAAGGCCATAGAAGACTAGATGCATTACAAAAACTTATTCCATTGCTAATTCAAGGACTTGATGATAAAAGAACGTTCTAATTTACGGTGCTATAGCTCAGTTGGTTAGAGCGGGAGATTCATATCCTCCAGGTCGGTAGTTCGAATCTACCTAGCACCACCACCTTTAATCCCCTAAATCATTATAAATAGATATTTTATTACAAGGTTTTATTAGGTAAACCCATGAAATGAATATCTTATTTGTAGAACCCTATTATGGCGGTTCGCACAAATTGTTCTTAGATCAACTTATAATAGAGTTAGAGCAAAGAAATCATCAATGTCACTCCATTAAGCTTTCTGCAAAGAAATGGCGATGGAGGTTCTTATCCTCTCATTTTCAGCTCGCGGAAATGGTGAATAATAATTTCCTAAACTCCCCTCCCGAAATCATTGTTTGTAGCTCCCTCATGGATACAGCTTCATTTAAAGGGCTCCTATTACCTCACTTCCAAAAAACGGCCATCATAACTTTTTTTCATGAAAATCAAATGGCCTATCCAATTAATGAAAGCGCCGAAAATAGAAAAGATCAAATCAAACTAAGAAAGTATACATACCCACTTGTCCATCTCAATCAGATTCTAGGTAGTGATGGTCTTTTGTTTAACTCAAAATATAATCATCAAAGCCTCTTTGAAGGGGTAGAGAAATTCATTCGGAAAATGCCGGATGCCAATCCAAAAAAGTTAATAGAAAAGGCCAAGAAAAAATGTTTTATCACTGGTTTAGGCCTAAAAATGAATGAGACCATCTCAGAACCTATTCCATGGGACAAAAGGCCTATGCGTATCCTTTGGAATCATCGTTGGGAGTATGATAAAAACCCAAATGAATTTATAAAATTATTTCAAAATCTCGTTAAAAAAAATAAGCACTTAGAATTGGACATCCTTGGAGAGGATCGCTCTGGAGAGCATACCGATACATTCTTAGAATTCAAAGATAGATTCCCAGGCCATATAAAGACTTTTGGTGGCCTAAAAGAACGTGAAGATTATATTAATCAATTAGGTAAAAGTCGTTTATTACCCGTAACATCACATCATGATTTTTTTGGCCTAAGTGTTGTTGATGCTATCCTTAATGGAGTTATCCCCCTGCTTCCAAGACGGTTATCTTATCCAGAACTTATTCCAGTAAACCTCCATCAAAAACTACTTTATTCTGACTTTAAAGAGCTATGCAAAAAGTCTTCTCTTTTATTAGAGTATGGTCTAGGAGAAAGTGAAAAAAGAGATTTAATTACATGGTTAAGAAAGTATGATTGGCCTCATTACTCCGATAAAATTATAAACATCTTCGATGACGTCCTCAAGAAAAAGAATGATGAATTAAGCGTCTAGATCGTTTTTAATCTGCTCAATCAGCTTTGGCGCCATAAAAAAGGGATAGCTAAATCCATTTTTATATAAACCTATCTGGGCATAAACTCTTTCTTCCAATTTACCGTAAAATGGCATCCTTTTTTGCCCTTTATGTCTAAGTCCAGTATAAAACATTCCCTGATCATAACTTGGCCATGGTAGCGATAAAAGCTTTTGGAAAGCTTCAAAAGAAGCTTTTAATTGTCTCTCATAAGCAATACTAATTCCTTGAGTACAATGAGTGCCACCTAAAAGCAATGAGCGATCATGATGACGATAGATAAGGTTCATCTTATTCAGCGTAAAAATAAGATCCCTATTTCCCCAATCAATATCTTTAAAGCCTAAATAACTACCACTTACGACCTTACTGTGGGTAATAGCTTTTTGTTTTGGGTAAATCGCCTCATTGATTTTTGAGTAGGCACCAGAACACAATACAATATTTTTTGCCTTAAGCTCTAGATTCCCATCATTCAATACAACACTATTGTTTTGATAAGAAATTGATCTCACATGATAATTAATTTTATCCACTTTTATTGATGCGCTCTTTGAGGTCTCTCTATCGATCCAATCCATAAAGGTTTGAGCATACACGACGTGAGAAATATCTTTGCTAACAAAAACATTTTGAGTGAGTGTTATTTCATCAGTAAGTTGACTTGTACTCTGAGCATGCCCAAATCGTTTAACTAGAGCAGAAGAATCAGAAGTATTAAGATGAAAATGCTCGGCAGGATGTACGCCCTTTGGGTTATTCTTTTTCACAAAAGAATCAAAGGCCATAAAGGAGTCAACATTAAGATCGCCCAGGTCGCTAAGCCCTTTTTGAGTACCAAAAAGGGAGACAATACTCGTAGTTGCCAAAGAGCATGGAGGGGCCATATCAGAATTGCTTACAACAGCAATATTTTTTAAAAACCTCTGTTGCAGGCAAAGGTAATAAGTCAGAACCTTTGATGAGATTCCGTCGCCAATAATGATGAGGTCATATTCTTTCATTAGGAACTGGTTTATACTTTTATATGCAATAAGTCGAATTATTATCCGTAGGCCTTAATCTGCTCAAAAAGTGACTCTGAGTTTCTCGTGAAATGGCCAAGTGTCATATACGAAAATGTAACAGAAATGAAGGTTGGTATGAAAAAGGAGATAAGAATACCTTCTAAAGTAATAAAAATGGGAATTTTTCGATCCACAAAGATATCCGGCATAATATTGGGAGCATAATAGTCAAAAACAAAAAGAAATATCAAAGAAAACACTATTCCCAGTCCGCAGGCCAATATACTTATAAGGATAAGAAATATTTTTGAGCATCTTTCAAGATCATTTTTACTGGCCCCAAGTATCCAAAAAGAGGCCAGATCTGTTTTGATCTTATTGAAAAAAACCATAAGTCCTGAGGTAATGCAAAGAGAGACCAACAAGGCCATACAAACAAAAAGAAAAATCATTACAGTTGATTCTATACCAAGGGCCCATACTAAATTTTTATTTTTTTCTTCCCAACTCACAATCTCAACGTCAAGGCCTTTAAGTTCTTTTTTAAGA
>JAURDE010000213.1 GCA_030828105.1 Bdellovibrionota bacterium
AAGCAGTAAAGCAAACTACTGATTATGGTTTTGGACAATCTACATGTGTTGGAATTGGTGGCGACCCAATCCCAGGAGCAAGCTTTATAGACATACTCTCATTATTCGAGAGCGATCCTGCCACAGAGGCGATTGTAATGATAGGTGAAATTGGTGGTACTGCAGAAGAAGAGGCTGCAGCTTACATAAAGGAACATGTTTCAAAACCAATAGTATCATACATTGCAAGAGTTACTGCACCTGCAGGCAAGCGTATGGGTCATGCCGGCGCTATAATTTCTGGTGGTAAGGGAACAGCTGATGAAAAATTTATAGCTCTTGAGGATGCGGGAGTTAAAACCGTTCGCAGTCTTGCAGATATAGGTAAAGGTCTTCAAAGCATAACAGGTTGGTAGTTTTAAAATTTATATAAAATCGGCCCATTTGATGGGTCTTTTTTTTGTCAAAAGCTAATGAACTACATGGCTTAAGGTTGAATTATTTTGTAATGCCCCCACTAATCACATTAATGTTTAAATTATATCAAATCCAAATAAATTTATAAGGAACTTATATTATCATGGCCAAAGAAACTCGTGGTTTTCAAACCGAAGCTAAACAGCTTTTACATTTAATGATTCATTCTCTTTACAGCAATAAAGAGATTTTTTTGAGAGAGTTAATTTCTAATGCTTCAGATGCAGTCGATAAGCTTCGTTTTGAGGGCCTTTCAGACTCATCCTTATTTGAGGATTCTCCAGATTTAAGGGTTCGTATTAGTGCTGATAGCGAAGCTGGAACTATTACTATTGAGGACAACGGCATAGGTATGTCACGAGATGATGTCATAGATAACCTCGGAACAATTGCAAAATCTGGAACAGCTCAATTTTTAGAAAATTTAAGTGGCGATCAAAAAAAAGACTCACATTTGATAGGCCAATTTGGTGTCGGCTTCTACTCTGCATTTATTGTGGCAGACAGAGTAGTTGTAGAGACAAGAAAAGCTGGTTTAACAAAAGGTAAGGGTGTGCGTTGGAGCTGTGAAGGAGATGCAGAGTACTCCATCGAAGACATCAAAAAAGTAGATAGAGGAACTTCCATTACTTTATATTTAAAGGAAGAGGAAGTGGAGTTTTCTGCAGATCTGAAAATCCGCAGTACTATTAAAAAATACTCTGATCACATAGCGGTTCCTATTGAGATTAAAAAACTCTCTACAATTTCCGAAGAAGAGAAAGGTGTAGATTCAAAAGATGAGACTAAGAAAATTAAAGTAACAAAAAAAGCGAAAAAAGCAGAAGAAGATGAATATCAGACAATAAACGAAGCAACTGCACTTTGGACACGCAGTAAGGGTGAGATAAAAGATGAAGAATATAAAGAATTTTACAAATATTTATCTCATGATGTCCTTGATCCTTTAATCTGGAGTCATAATAGAGTTGAAGGTAAATTTGACTACACAAGTTTACTCTATATTCCATCAAGTGCCCCATTTGATTTGCATAATTATGAAGCAGCGAGAGGCTTAAAGCTTTACATACAGCGCACTTTTATAATGGATGATGCGTCACAATTTTTACCTAGATACTTGCGGTTTGTTAAAGGAGTTTTAGATTCTGGTGATCTTCCTTTAAATATCTCTCGCGAGATATTACAGGGTAATTCCGATGTAGACTCAATGCGTTCTGCTCTTACAAAAAGAGTTATAGATATGCTAGAAAAAATGTCTAAAGAGTCTCCTGAGCAATACATGAGCTTCTGGTATATATTTGGAAGTGTTTTGAAAGAGGGGCCCGCAGAAGATTTTATAAATAGAGAGCGCATTGCTAGCTTATTTAGATATACATCTACAAAAAATGATGGCTCAGATCAATCTGTATCATTTGCAGATTACATATCTCGTATGAAAAAAGATCAAGATAAAATCTACTATCTTGTAGCAGACAATTTAAATGCTGCACGCAATAGCACTTATCTCGAGGTTTTTCTGAAAAAAGATATTGAGGTTTTACTCCTCACTGATAGGCTCGATGAGTGGACTCTTTCACATTTGTTTCAATTTGATGGAAAAACACTTCAAGATATAACTAAAGGTCAGCTTAATGATACCATTTTTGGCTCTTCTGATGATAAAGATGACAAGAAAGAAAAAAAATCCCCAAAAATCTTAGAAAAAATCAAAGCTAATTTATCTACTAGAGTTGATAGTGTATCTGAGACTCGGCGCTTAACTGATTCGCCTGCATGTTTAGTTTATCCTGAAAATTCTTTAAGCCCTCAAATGAAAAAAATGATGGCTTCGGCTGGTCAGGACGTACCAGACGACCTACCGGGGCTTGAAATAAACCTTAAGCACTCTTTGGTGGTCTTACTAAAAAAGACAACTAGCGATAAAAAATTTAGTGAGCTAACAGAATTGCTTTATGACCAGGCTACACTTTCTGCTGGACAACAATTAGATAACCCATCATTGTTTGTGAAGAGACTTAATCAGTTGCTTTTTGAAAAAAAATCTGATTAATAGCTATAGTTCATAAAGTGGAGCTATAATTCCACAAAGATATTTGGAATTAGTTTATGGGTTCACTTAAAAAGATAGTAGTTTTGGGCGGCGGCAGTTTTGGAACCGCACTATCTAATATGATCGCAGAAAATGGTCATAATGTTGTTTTGTGGATGAGGAGTAGCAAAAGAGCCTCACAGTGCTCAGTATCTTTTGAAAATCCAAA
>JAURDE010000126.1 GCA_030828105.1 Bdellovibrionota bacterium
AAAAATTTCAAAAAAAATAAGCTTTGATATGATCGATGAATATAAAGATTTGTTAAATGAAGTTGAACATATATTTGCAATAGACGGTGAGGAACTGGCCTTAGGGATTTCGTATTGGAAAGGTAAAGGTTACTCAATGGAAACGGCCAAAATTATCGCTCTAATAAGTTTACTTAAGGAAGCACCAGATCTTATTTATCTAAATCAGGAAGAAAAAATCAGCCTTCCTGGTAGCATTAAGATTAGTAGGGCCATAAATGATATCTTTCATTTTGATTGGTTAAGTAAAAAACTTAATAGCATTGATACGCTTACAGATTGGGAGCTATCTTTACAAGATATTCTCATTCAAAATCTTGAATTATATAAATCAAATCTTTTAAGATTCCTTGTCGATCGTCATGGCCAAGATAATCTATCTAATATTAGTGAAAAGGAAATATTAGACTCTGTGACGAAAGTGTATGAGATTCCTTTGAAGAATTTCTTTTCTACTGTAGATACTCTAAAAATAGATCCGCTTATTAACCTTACTACATTATCAGTTAGTATAAACCGTCTTAATTTTCTTGCGGGAATAAAAATGTTAAGTGAAAAGGAAGCGTAGTGGAAAACTTTAGATACTTTCTAGTCATATTACCTTTGTTAGTCGTTGGTTGTTCAAAAAAAGCAAAACTTACCTTAGATAAATTTGGTAATTACGAAGTAAGCTCCAAAGATGTTTTTGTTTCAGATGCAGAAATTGATAAATGGAGAGTTGGTCCTTTAAGAAGACAGCGAGTTTCCAAAGGAATTCGCATTGGTGTAACTTTACCTAAACTTGATATGGGAGACCTTAAGACACTAATAAGAAGCACTGAGGTTGACTCTTATATTTTGAGATTAAAAAGGCGAGGTGTTGTAGGAGGCCGTGTTATTGGACATCTTTATATACCTTTTCTCATTAAAAAAGGAAAAACAGAGAGCTCCTTTAGAGCGAAACAAATGACCAAAGGTTATTTTTTCGTTTATTATTCATCTGCGGCCTTATCAAGTCGATTTGAAAATATGAGTTGCCCTGCTTTTAATCATAGTTTGTTAATAAAAGATGTTAGTATAAGTCCCCACAGAGAACAGCTTATAAAGTTCAATGTATCAAAGTCTGCACAAGAGAGGTTATCGGTAAAAGTTGAGCCCTTTGACTATAAGACTGTTTTTAATGGAGGTTCTTCATTATTAGGCGATTACATTGTGGAATTGGCCTATTTTAACTATGAAAAAAAAGAAAGGAAAAGCTCCTGGGTTGAATTACCTGAAAGGGTAACAATAAGTAGAGAGCATGATACTGCTATTAAGGGCTGCAGTGGTAATAACTTACCACCCCCTCTTGAAGACTCAGGAGATCCAGTTAAAAAATTCAAATTTGGACGCTAGTAATGAGACTCCTTTTTCTTTTAATTTTTACATCTTGCGCTCAGCTTGAAGATAGGCCTTCTTCTGAGAAAATCATTAGAAAGTTTTATGAAACATCGGTTTGGAAAGAGGGAGCTCCAAAAAGGGCCCAGTGGGATAAACATGTACGGCATACTTTTTATAATTCTTTTTCCTATCGTGAAAAGAAGGCCCTAGAATTAGTACATGAAAAGGCGTGGTCATCATTACCAAAAAGAGATCAGCTATTTGATGCTATTGTAAAAAATAAAAATCAGAGACAAGAGTTTTGTAAGGAGATACCTAAGGGAGGGATGCTTCATGTACATCCTACAGGTTTGGTGACAAGGGAGTTTCTTACAAAAAAAATAAAGAGTTTTAAAAAAAAGATTAATCCGTTAGATCTTCTGAAATCAGGAACTGAGGGGCCGAGAAAAGAACTAAAAAAAGAAGAAATAAGATTTTTGAAGCAGTTAAAGTCCAAAAAATTTAATAGTTATACTCTCGTAGAACAAAATAAAATCATTGATTTAATGTTTTTGAAAATAGAGAAGGCCCCCTTTGATTTTATTCGATTTCAAGCAGTTTTTTCTCTTTTGAGATATTTTATCCCTAAAAATAAGAAAATTGAATTTGAGATTCTTAAGGATTTTTTACTTAATGCACGTAATTTAGGAATTAGCTACGTAGAATTAACGAATGTTTTTGATTTTCCTATCAATATGAAAACTCTTAGAAATACAACCAGACGTCTATATAAAGAAACAGGAGTTCATGTAAGGTGGAATGTTGCATTTATAAGAGATAACAATAAAGAAAAAAACCGAAAGTTAAGAGATCATTTACTAAGTTTTAAAAATAGGAAGGATCTATATCCTATCGTTGGAATTGACCTTGTAGCAAACGAAAAAACAAATGACTCTCTCGAACATTGGGAAATCTATAGACCTATTATTGAAAGTGGTCTTCTTTCTTCAACAATACATGCAGGAGAGATGGGCAACCCACATAATGTGAGAGATGCTTTATTAATGGGAGTTAATAGAGTTGGACACGGTGTTTTAGTGCAAGATGATCATCTTAGTATGGAAAGTATGGTCATATCGAAAAAGGCGGTCGAGGTTAATTTAAAAAGCAATTTAATTTTAGGTGTCGTCTCTGAGATGAAAGAACATCCTTTCTTAAAGTTTCATAGAATTGGTATACCGATAACGTTTTCAACAGATGATGAAGGGATTTTTGAAACTGATATGGCCAAAGAATGTATGTTGGCCTTGGAGAAATCTAATATAACGTATAATGAGCTTAAAAAGGCATACTTCAATAGTTTACACTTTTCCTTTGCTCAAAAAGATCTCAAAAAACAACTCCTACACTCCTTAAAGAAAGACTATAGGCAGTTTGAGAAAAAGTGGCAGCTTAAGTCCAATTAAGAATAACTTTACCTGTTTTTCCTTCATTCATAAGTTTAAAGCCTTGCTCAAAGTCCTGAGCTTCAAATTGATGGGTAATGATAGGGGAAATATCTAATCCAGATTGGATCATTGATGCCATTTTATACCAGGTCTCATACATTTCTCTACCATAGATACCTTTGATATGAAGACCTTTAAAAACAATATTGTCCCAGTCAATTGCAACTTTGTGGGGGAATATACCCAATAAAGCAATTCGGCCACCGTTATTCATGACATTTAACATATCGTTAAATGCTTTTTCATTTCCACTCATTTCTAAACCAACATCAAAGCCCTCTTTCATTTCTAATTCTTCCATGACTTGGTTTAGGTTTTCTTTATCGGCCCTTACAACTCTTGTGGCCCCTAATTTTTCTGCAAGGTTTAACCTATAGTCATTTATATCAGTAATAACCACATTTCTGGCCCCAACATGCCTTGCAATAGCAGCGGCCATGCATCCTATTGGACCTGCACCGGTTATCAGTACATCTTCTCCCACAAGATCAAATGATAAGGCGGTATGAGTTGCATTACCATAAGGGTCAAAAATAGAAGCAACATCTTCTTCAACATTATCAGGGATATGAAAGGCGTTGCCAGCAGGAATGGCAAGATATTCGGCAAAAGCACCACTTCTATTGACCCCGACACCTTCTGTATGGTTACAAAGGTGTCTTCTACCTGCTCTACAATTTCTGCAAAAGCCACAAACAATATGCCCTTCACCAGAAACTCTATCTCCAACCGAAAAGTGGGTAACGTTGGCACCTATTTTATGAACTCGACCAAAGTATTCGTGACCCACGATAAGAGGTACAGGTATATTTTTTTGTGCCCATTCGTCCCAATTATAAATATGAAGGTCTGTTCCACAAATTGCTGTTTTTTCAATTTTTATTAAAAGATCATCAGGGCCAATTTCTGGAACTGGTACATCTTCTAACCATAATCCTACGCCTTCTTTTTTCTTTACGAGGGCCTTCATTTCATCTCCTTATTCAATGACTTTTAATTCTCGTCCTATTTTAGCGAAGGCGTCAATGGCCTTTTTGAGGTCTTCTCGAGATAGGGCAGCTGACATTTGTACTCTTATTCTTGCCTGTCCTTGCGGGACAACAGGGTAAGAAAAGCCAACAACATAAATTCCTTCCTTAAGAAGTTTCTCGGCCATGCTTTGGGCCAGTTGGGCCTCTCCAAGCATAACGGGAATGATAGGATGAGTTCCTGGGATAATATTAAATCCTAATTTTTCCATCTCTTCTCTAAAGTACTGAGTGTGTGATCTGAGTTTATCCCTTAGTTCATGACTTTCTTGAATAAGCTTAAGGACTTCAATAGAGGTGCTCGCGATGATAGGGGCCAAAGAATTACTAAAAAGGTAAGGTCTCGATCGTTGTCTTAACCATTCAATAATTTCTTTTTTACCAGAAGTATAACCGCCACTAGCGCCACCGAGGGCCTTTCCAAGGGTTCCTGTTATGATATCTACACGATTAATTACGCCACATTCCTCATGAGTTCCTTTTCCATTTCTACCCATGAAACCTACAGCATGTGAGTCATCAATCATGACAAGCGCGCCATATTTATCGGCGAGGTCACAGATTGAATTAAGATCAGCGATGATACCATCCATTGAGAAAACACCATCAGTTACAATGATTTTAAACCTAGAGTTATTGGCCTCTTTAAGTTTGTTCTCTAGATCATTCATGTCATTGTTGGCATAACGAAATCTTTTGGCCTTACAAAGCCTAATACCATCAATTATTGAGGCGTGATTAAGAGCATCACTAATAATAGCATCTTCAGGGCCGAATAAAGTTTCAAATAGTCCACCGTTGGCGTCAAAACATGAGCTGTAAAGTATTGTGTCCTCAGTGCCTAAAAACTTGGAAAGAGACTCTTCTAAATCTTTGTGAATAGTCTGAGTACCACAGATAAAACGAACAGAGGATAGACCGAAACCATATTCCTTCAAGGCATTTTGGCCCGCTTCTTTTAGAGATGGATGATTTGAGAGCCCTAGGTAGTTGTTTGAACACAAATTAATTACTTCTTTATGGTTAGAAATGATATGGGCCCCTTGAGGAGAGCTTATCACTCTTTCACTTTTATAAAGTCCAGCTTCTCTAACTGTAGCAATTTCTTTTGTGAGGTGATTAAAAAAGTTTTCTTTCATTTGTTAACCTTTTACAACAAAGTTACAGATTTTTTTAGGAACATAAATCTCTTTTACGATAGTTTTGCCTTCAAGATGTTTAGCGATGGCCTCATTTTTCTTGGCAAGAAGGAGAAACTCCTCTTTAGAGATATTCTCTGGTGCTTCTACAGTACCTCTTGTTTTACCATTGACTTGAACACCAACAGTGATCAGGTCATCTTTGGCAAGTTTTTCATCATAAACAGGCCACGGTTCGTAAGCCAGAGATTTTTCTCCACCATGAATATGCCATAACTCCTCACCAACATGTGGTGCGAAGGGGGAGAGGATAATGGAAAAAGTCTTAGCTGTTTGAGTAGTAAACTTTCCTATTTTGGAAGCTGTATTAAGAAAAATCATCATTTGAGAGATAGCAGTATTAAATCGAAGTCCTTCGATATCTGCTGAGACCTTTTTAATAGTTTTGTGAAGCTCTTTAATAAGCTCAGGGTTTTCTTCACCTTCAGTTACATTTTCAAGGTTTCCAAAAAAGCGAAAGGCCTTATTTAAAAAGTTATAAACACCTTTAACACCTTTTTGTTGCCAAGGTTTAACCTTCTCTAAAGGCCCC
Source organism: Bdellovibrionota bacterium (assembly GCA_030828105.1). Classification (GTDB taxonomy): domain Bacteria; phylum Bdellovibrionota; class Bacteriovoracia; order Bacteriovoracales; family Bacteriovoracaceae; genus JAURDE01. Next base: position 5,645 of record JAURDE010000126.1, read on the forward strand.
ATAAACATTTCGTAGAGTCTTAAACTATCCGCGCCATATTCTTGAACAACACTATCTGGGTTGACGACATTACCTCTTGATTTACTCATTTTTTCGCCATCGGCACCGAGTATAAGTCCCTGGTTAACGAGCTTTTGAAATGGTTCCTTGGTTGAAACAAGATCCAGATCAAAAAGAACTTTATGCCAAAAACGAGAGTAAAGCAGGTGAAGAACGGCATGTTCAACTCCACCAACATAGAGGTCTACGGGCATCCAATATTTTTCTTTATCTTTATCCCAGGCCATTTTGTCATTTGTGGGATCGATGAATCTTAAATAGTACCAACAAGATCCGGCCCATTGAGGCATTGTATTTGTTTCTCTTCTGGCCTTTTTTCCTGTTTTGGGATCAGTGATATAGAGCCAGTTGTCTATAGTTGCTAGTGGTGATTCACCAGTACCTGATGGTTCATATTTTTCGACTTCAGGAAGACTAACCGGTAGCTCATCTTCATCTAAACATCTAACGGTACCATCTTCAAATTTGAGAATAGGGAATGGTTCACCCCAATATCTTTGGCGGCTAAATATCCAGTCTCTGAGTTTATAATTGACTTGTTTCATACCGAGCTTTTTTTCTTCAAGCCAAGAGATCATTTTTTGGATGGCCTCTTCTTTTCCTAAACCATTAAGGAAGTCTGAGTTGATATGATTACCGTCACCAGTAAAAGCTTCTGTACTCAGATCGCCACCTTCAAGAACGGGGATTATTTCAAGGTTAAATTTCTGAGCGAACTCATAATCTCTTTGGTCGTGAGCTGGAACGGCCATAATGGCGCCTGTACCGTAGGAAATGAGGACATAGTCAGCAACCCATATAGGAACTTTCTTATTGTTGACGGGGTTTATGGCATAGGCACCGGTAAAAACACCACTTTTATCTTTATTTAGATCAGTTCTTTCGAGATCACTTTTGAGGGCAACTTTACTTATATATTCATTGATAGCTTCGAGATTTTCTTTTGCTGTAATTTTTTTTACGAGTTCATGTTCAGGAGCAATGACCATGTAAGTGGCACCAAAAAGCGTATCTGGTCTTGTTGTGAAAACTTCAAGAGAATCATCCCCACCATCGATTTGAAATTGAACGCTACTTCCCTCGGATTTACCGATCCAGTTTTTTTGCATTTCTTTAATATTTTCAGGCCAATCGAGGTTATCAAGATCTTCAAGAAGCTTTTCCGCATAGTCCGTAATTTTAAGCATCCATTGTTTCATTTTCTTTCTAACAACAGGATGCCCACCAACTTCCGATTTACCGTCAATAACTTCTTCATTGGCCAAAACAGTTTTTAATTCGGGACACCAGTTAACTTGAATTTCATCTTCATAGGCAAGGCCTTTATTATAAAGCTGTACAAAGATCCATTGAGTCCATTTATAGTAGTCGACGTTAGAAGTAGCGATTTCACGGTCCCAGTCGTAACTAAAACCTAAAGACTTAAGTTGTCTTCTAAAGGTATCGATATTTTCTCTTGTGATGGAGTCAGGATGTCTTCCAGTTTTTATGGCGTAGTTTTCAGCAGGAAGTCCAAAGCTATCCCAACCCATGGGGTGGAGGACATTATAACCCTTATTTCTTTTATAACGAGAAACGATGTCTGTAGCAGTATATCCTTCCGGATGTCCTACATGCAGGCCAGCACCAGAGGGAAAAGGGAACATATCAAGCGCATAGAACTTCTTTTTTGCACTATTTTCTTCGGCCTTAAAGGTCTTATTTTCTTCCCAATATTTTTGCCATTTAGTTTCAATTTTTTCGAATTGGTATTCCAACCTATCCTCCCTCTGCGATGCTTAAATACAGGGAGTATAGATATCAAAATAGGACCCTTTAGTGAAAGACTTTTGCGGTAAGTTCTATAGATTGGTACTCTTTTATAATCCCTAAGGCCTTATAATCGAGTATATTGGCGTCATATTTAGAAAAAAGCATTTTAATGAGTTTCATTCGGGCATTAAAGCTTTGTGTTTCCAGGATGTGCTGCTTCACGTCATTATCATTTAAAAGAAACATACAGATATAATCTAATGTCTGATTAATAGTATTAAGATTAGCAAGAAAGCTTTGTCTTTCTGAAGCCTCAATCACGTTTTCATTAATCCACTCTTTAAGCATAAAGGTTAATTTGTCCGAATCTTCTTTGAAGTTTGGGTATTTCTTCTCATCAGTA
>JAURDE010000196.1 GCA_030828105.1 Bdellovibrionota bacterium
AAAGAGGTAATACAAAAGATAGAGATTATCCCCAAGGTGAAGTGATCGCTCGGATCATGAGTGATGGCCTGGCCATTAGAGAGCTGGTGACTTCAGGTGCCTTCATTATCATTTTTGATTTTTGCTTCGTTTTCTCATTTCTTCTAAGTTTTATTAATCTTAATAAAACAACCGGTATCTACCTTGCTGTTATTGAAGTCGTCTTTGCCTTTTTACTTGTTTGGGGTGGACGATTTATGACAGAAGTTTATCAACAAATGAGAAAATCTAAAGGTCATGTTTCTCAAACTGTGGCCAATGTCGTTGGTGGCCTTTCTGAAAATTATTTTAACTCACATCATAATTATAGCTCTAAAAAAGGGAAGTGGTCTTTTGATGATTTTTTAAAAAAACAGATGCATGCTAATGTTTGGGATGCTGGGTATTATTCCATTGCTGAATCTTTATATCCTCTTCTTTTGGCCTTTGTTGTGTTTATCTTTCCTTATAGTGAAATAAAGCAAGGGGCGATTATCCTGGCCCTTGTTGAGCTTATCCAACGCTCTATCAACCCCATAAAGTCAATTGCTGGCAAAGTCACAAATATTCAAAGGGCCGCAACAGGAGTAAAAAGGATTAATGACTTTCTTTACGATTTAGATAAAGGCTATTCCAGTCAACTCGAAAGACAAGTCAAAGTTCTAGACCTTGATAATTTAGAAATTAATATTAAAAACTTTAGCTATAGTAAGCACGACTCTAGAGAAACCTTTGAACTTAAAGATATAAACTTTAAGGGAAGCAAAGGAGAGTCTATTGGTATTGTGGGACTATCGGGGGCCGGTAAATCAACATTACTAAGTATTATCGCAGGTCACATCATACCTCAAAAAGGAGAGGTGATATTTAGATCGAGTAAAGAAGAAAGTATTAGGTTTGCTGATGATAGTTCTCCAGAACATTTGATGCATTATCGAGAACAAGTGGGGCTGATATCTCAAGACTCTCATATCTTTTCTGCTTCCTTGGCCTTTAATATCTCTTTTTCTCAAGATACCGATCAAGAACTTCTCGATTTTTGGAACTGGATCGCAGATAAAATTACATATTTAAAAAATTGGGGCATCCAACTCGATGATTTGATCTCTCCACGCTCACTATCAGCTGGACAGAATCAATTGATATCGGCCATTCGCTCCTGCTATCTAAAAAAACCGGTCGTTCTCTTAGATGAGATAAGCTCTGCCCTAGATTCTGATTTAGAGCTTGCCTTACGTGAAGTTGTTCTTCTTATTCAAAAAAACTCCTTAACCTTTATCGTTGCTCACAGGATTGAGACGACCATGAGGGCCGATAGAATTTTAGTTCTCGATGCCGGAACTTTACTTGATGAGGGAAATCATCAAGTATTAATGGAGCGCTCTGCTCAATATAAAGAGTTTGTCTCTCAGCTGATTCATTAATCATTTTTTTTTTATTTCTTTTAAGTTAGAATTTTTAAAAGTCTTGGAGGCCCTAATGAATTTACTACATATATCTTTATTACTTTTAACTCTACTGTTGTCTTCTTGTTTAAAAGAAGAAAAAGAAATGAAACCCACTTTAATTCATAAAGCTCCAAGTGCTGCTACGAGTAATCAGATTGCGGCAAGGGTATTAAATGAGGATATCTCTTTTAAACGACTATACTCCGGGGTTGAAAATGACATCTTCGAATTAGAACAAAAAATCTATGATCTTAAAATGAGTAGGTTAAAGGCCATCATGCTTGAAACCTTTATGAATAATCACCCTGATAAGAAGAATCTTTCCAATGATGAATTTCTAGAAAAGTACATAAGTAAAGATTCAAAACCAAGTGAAAAAGAAATTCAAAATTTTATCAAAGACAGAGGGCTACCCAAAGAGAGTATTAATGAGAAGATGCGTGAGAGAATCGTAAGCTTTCTTAGTATGGAGCAAAAGAAAAAAGATGTGGATACATGGCTGACTCAGCAGACTGAAAAGAATCCAGTTGAAATCTTTTTTGAAAAACCATCAAGGCCTACCTTTGAAGTAGAAATCGGTGAAGGCCCTTATTTTGGTGATCCTAATGCTAAGGTAACGATTGTTGAGTTCTCAGATTTTCAATGTCCTTTTTGCAAAAAAGGGCGCGCTATTATGGAGGAGCTTAAAAAGAAATACGGAAATAAAATCAAAATCGTATTTAAAAACTTTCCCCTTCCTTTTCACGTGTTTGCCAAAAAGGCCGCTGAAGCAGGCTTTTGTGCCTATGAGCAGGGACAAAAGAAATTTTGGATGATGTATGACAAGATGTTTTCTGATCAGTCTAAATTATCAGAAACAGACCTAAAAAAGGCGGCCAAGCTTATTGGACTAGATACTAAAAAGTTCAACTCTTGCCTTGATTCAAATAAATATTCCAAACAGGTAGAGCAGGACTTGGCCTATGGTAAGCAAATTGGTGTTAAGTCAACTCCGACCTTTTTTGTCAACGGACAGCTTATAAATGGGGCCCATCCGTCAAAGGTATTTGAAGATATTATCGATCCCATACTAAACTAAAAGTACCCGTACTTTTGTTTCATCACACACAGTGATAAAATGAGCGTATGCCAAGTACAAAAAGTATTAGAAAAGCTAAAATTGTTGCCACCCTAGGCCCTTCAAGCAATGACTTAGAGACCATTAAAAAACTCATCGCTGCGGGAATGAATGTTGCCCGTTTAAATATGAGTCATGGCACTTATGAGCAACATTCCGAGCTAATAAAAAATATTCGTGAAGCAAGTAAGGCCATGGGTATAGAAGTGGCCATCCTTCAAGACCTACAAGGCCCCAAAATTAGGGTAGGAACTCTTGATAAGGAGTTGGATCTTCAAAAAGGATCTCGTTGGCATGTTGGCATCCCCTCCTTAAAAGACAAATTTGATAAAAATTTTATTCCCTCTGACTACGCTGAGCTTGTTAATGATTGTGTACCCAATACTAAAATTCTATTTGATGATGGAAAAATAAAGGCCAAGGCCATTGAAAGAGTGGGAGATGCCTATCTCATAGAGGTTCTTGAAGGCGGTATTTTAAAGTCCAAAAAAGGAATCAACCTACCTGATTGTAAGCTAAGTGTGCCAAGTTTTACTCAAAAGGATCAAGAGGATTTGGAATTTGGTATCAAGCAAGGTATTGACTTTGTCGCTCTGTCCTTTGTTCGGGATAAAGAAGATATCATTAGAATTAAAGATTTCCTAAAGCAAAGAAATGCGCAAGTACTCGTCATTGCCAAAATTGAAAAACCTCAAGCT
>JAURDE010000042.1 GCA_030828105.1 Bdellovibrionota bacterium
TCGAAAACCGATTCCACATGCAACCGTCCGTCAGAGAACTCTTTTAAAAGACGTGAAGACTTTAAACGTGGGACCCACCTATGATGACCATTGAACTCTAAAAGGACATTTAAAATTTCTTCTTGAGAGGCGACAATGTTGCCCTTTACAGTGATACGGGTCTTGGCCCCTTTTGTTTCTTGTTTAAAAAGACTTATCCCTTCATCTTGAATAAGAGGTGTTTGGCCCATGCCCACAGAAAAGAAGGAAAGCAATATCATCACATAGAACATTCTCTCATTATACGTATTTCATGATACCTATGCATTACTGAGACGCACAAATATCATGACAAATGACTCTATATAAGATAATTTGCTTATGAAAGAGAGGTTATTTTGAAACAAAGTATATATAAAAACAGAAGATTAAAATTAGTAAAAAAATATAAGAACAGTGTATTTTTAATACCGTCTTCAAATCATAAAAAAAAGAGCCACGACACAGACTATCCTTTTAGACAGGATAGTAATTTTTATTATCTCACTGGGTTCGATGAGCCTCACTGTCTTCTTGTTATTTCCAATATAGAAGGAAAGATTAAATCAACCCTCTTTGTAAGGCCAAAGGACGAGTTTTTAGAGATGTGGTCTGGAAGAAGACTAGGGCCTGTAGCGGCCAAAACCGATTTAAAGATGGATGATGTCCATTCAATAGAGAAGCTACAAAAACTTTTGCCTTCACTTCTTGATGGACACCAAAATCTTTATATTGATTTTTTTGATCATAAAAATTTATTCGAAGAGGTTAGAAAGAGCGTCCACTCTCTTACTCTTAGAAAGAAAAATAAGTCTTATATCCCTAATGATTGGCACCACCTCCCTCCAATTATTGGAGAGATGAGGCTAGTAAAGGATCAAGATGAAATTAAGGCCATGAAAAAGGCGAATAAGATCACAAAAAAGGCACATGAAGCTGCAATGGCACTCACAAGGCCTGGTACTAACGAAAGAGAAGTAGATGCATTATTAAACTATATTTTCAATAAGGAAGGAGGTAATGGCCAAGCTTATGAGAATATTGTTGCTTCTGGAGATAATGCTAATATTCTTCATTATGTTGAAAATAATACTTTAGTAAAAGATGGTGATTTAATGCTCATCGATGCTGGTTGCCAGTACAATTATTATGCAAGTGATGTAACAAGGACTTTTCCTGTAAATGGAGTATTTAGCGATAACCAAAAAATCATTTATGAAATAGTACTATCTTCTCAAAAAAAGGCCATCAAGGCCGTAAAACCTGGTCAGACCCTTGCAAAGATCCATGAAGTTGCCTCAAAGGAGCTTATAAAAGGGCTCATTACGCTAAAACTACTCAAAGGAACTGTGGCCGAGAACTTTAAATCAGGTAAATATAAAAAATTCTATCCTCACGGTACGGGACATTGGCTTGGTTTAGATGTCCATGACAACGTTCCCTATCTATCGGAAAAACTTGAAGATATAAAATTTAAACCCGGTATGGTCATTACCGTTGAGCCAGGTCTTTATTTTCCGGCCCATGACAAAAAAATACCCAAAAAATACCGGGGTATAGGAATTCGTATTGAAGATGATATACTAGTGACTAGTAAAGGATATGAAAACCTATCTGAAAATATACCAAAAGAAATAAAAGAGGTAGAAAGGGCATGCCAACAAAATCACTTATCGTTTTTATCCTGATCAGTTTATCATGTGGGGCCCAAGAATTTGTGGTAAAACATTCAAACTGTAAAATTGGTATTTATAAAGAGGAAAAAGATAAGCATCCAGAAACAGCAAAACAACTATTAGAGCAACTTAAGGAAAAGGGTTACAGACTTTTTGAAATGCACAAAAATAAAAAACTTTTCCCTGGAGAACTCTACGCTCATTTTGAAAAAGAAATGTTAGGTGATGGATGGTTTCCCGACTGCTATGTAAAGCTCACTATTCAAGAAGCAGAAAAAGATGTAGCTGTAAAATCGGACCCTATTTTCTTTAAAAAAAGTATTAAAAGAAAGTTTCCTAGAATATTTTGGAGTGGTTCATATCGTTGTAAACTTGCTTTAAAAGACGTCTTTATTCATCTTCCTTACTGTAGAGTTCAATAGACCCATAACCTTTTTTGAGGGACCCAGTATTTATTTTTGCCTTCATATTCAATATAGGCATAAGGTTTTTTAATTTTTATTATTTTTACAGTAGATCCAAATTTTATAAGTTTTGTTTTTCGAGAAGACAAACTCTTTTTGCCTTTAGTAGGTACTTTAACGATGCCACAAAAATGATCTTTGATCATATCTTTATTTAATACCCAAGACCTAATACCATCAAACTCTTCTACCAAGCTCCATTTTTTTTTCTTTTTTATAATTTTTAATGGGGTATTAGGTTTGACTTGCCATCGTTCACTAAAATACTTTCCGGGACCTGAGTATAGGAATGTCCAAGTTTTGGTACACTCTCCTTGCCCTTTGATCGGTGTAACCATTAAAAGAATAAAAATACTACTGAGAAGAGTATTCTTCATCATAACCTGCTTCATCCGTAAATTCAGGTGAAAAATCATCAAACTCTTCTTCCATAGAGTCTTCACTCATTTTAAAGTCTTCGAAAGGATTGTTGCTTGGATCCCATGCGTGAAGTACCTCTCCTGTAGATGAGTCTATATAAGCATTAAACTCGCCACCAAGGCCGTCCGATTCCGCAACTTTAATCCTTACCTTTTCAATAAAAAGAGCTGTACCATCTCTGAGATAAACCTGACTATCAAGGTGGTGAATGTCGATCTGAGCATCTTGATCATCATCATCCATAAACTCTTTTATCGCTAAATTTTTCCAATCAGGGTTTACTTCATTTTCAAATACGTAGTTTTGTGAAATGTTTCGTAAAGGAGTAAAGTCGCCACCAATAACGATCCTACCTTGTATTAATGAATGCCCATCACCAGCGGCTTTATCTGATATAGTCTCTTTCTTTTTTTTATCTTTTATTTGCTGAGGCTTATTTTTCAAAGAGTTTTTATTATCGGTCAATACTTCATTTTTTACCGATGTCACTTTGATATCACTTATGTCTATATTTTTATCATAAGTCTTAATAACCACCTCTGTATTTAAGCTATCTTCAACAATGACGGATTTTTGCCCTCCAACAAACGTTCTATAGAGAGCGACGGCCAAAAAAACTATTATAATAATATTAAAAAAAAATTTCATTTTCTAGGGGCCAACTCTACTCTATTTTTTGTAATCTTTGAAAGAAGATCTTTTGTAAATTTCTCATTTTTCTTAATATTACAAACAAATGAGAACGCAACTAACCCAAAGCTCTCTATCATTTTTTTACCTCGAGCAATATCCACGAACGAGTATGAATAAACGTAAAACTTATCACTATTATCTAAACGCTGCATACTCTTTACTGGCCATCGAGTCATTTTATCAACAGAAATATCTTCATCTAGTTTAAGTTGGGCCTCTAATACACAATAGTTTTCCAAGTTACTTCTATTTGAGTCATTAGTGTAAAGTTGACCATCTTGAAATATAATGGGCCGCATCCGTTCTCTTACATTTTGCTGAAAATATTTAAAAGTTAAATTTTCATTAAATACAAGTTCTACATTAGAACCAAAGTGTTCTAAGGTTTTTGGATCACTCTCTCCTTTAGGAACAATACGTTCACAGGTAAGTCCCCTATCGTTGCTTAAGGAGAAAGAGAAGCTTTCTCTTTGTTGATTATAGGAAGTTTGGAAAGTAAATTGAGTTTGACTATCTTTGAAGTTAACTAAGATCAAATCATTTTTATTCCAAATTTTAAGTTGATCCCCTTTAAATTCAAGTAAGCGTCCTTTTTTAGCTTTCGTACTAAAAGTTATTTTTTTTGCGTAATCATCAAAGTTTTTTTCATTCACCTCCATACCGATGGGTGCGTAATTTAAAATACATTGAAAATCAGCACTGGCTAGAACGCTATGCATTAAAACAACTAAAATTAAAAAGTTTTTCATTAGTTTATTCTAGGTTAAAAAAGGATAATTTTCAAAGCTGTTTTAGGAGTTGATAAAATATGAGTTCAGCTACACTTGCCGCAATAGGAATCATCCTATTTTTTTTAGCGTATAGATTCTACGCTCGTTATATTGAAAATAGCATTTTAAAAATCAAAGACATTAAAGATACACCAACGCCTGCGCTCAAGTATAGAGATGGCGTTGATTATGTCCCAACATCTAAACACATCTTACTTGGACACCACTTTAGCTCAATAGCAGGGGCCGCCCCTATTGTTGGACCTGCTGTTGCTGTTATTTGGGGTTGGGTCCCTGCCGTTCTCTGGATATTTTTTGGAGTTATATTCATGGGTGCTTGCCATGACTTTGGCGCACTTTTTCTATCCATGAAAGATAATGGTAAATCTATGGCCAATGTGGCAAAGGATCTACTGGGAACTAGAGCAAGGATACTATTTTTAACTATTATCTTTTTTTTAGTTTGGTTAGTTATAGCTGTATTTACATTGGTAATAGCGAATCTTTTTATTCAATTCCCAAGCTCCGTACTCCCAGTTAATTCGGAAATTATTTTAGCATTAGTGATGGGTTTTTTTTGGAATAGAAAAGGTTCATCTAGTTTAACTATTCCAAGTATCATTGCCTTCATCATCTTGTTATTTATGATCTATTTAGGCAGTTTATACCCTTTATCCCTTAAACCAATATTCGGAAGTAGTGAATTGATGGCATGGATTATAATCCTTATGGTCTATAGCTTTATTGCATCAGTTTTACCTGTTTGGGCCCTTTTACAACCCAGAGACTTTATAAATTCCCATCAGTTATTTACAGGCCTTCTTCTCATGGTTATTGGGGTTTTTGTTGTCAACCCAAAGGTCGTCGCTCCGGCCCTCAACTTGGATCCCGTAGGAGCACCTCCATGGTTTCCCTTTCTCTTTATTACTATTGCATGTGGGGCCATAAGTGGATTCCATGGTTTAGTAAGTGGTGGAACGACATCTAAGCAAGTTAAAAACTGGAGTGATGCCAAGCCAATTGCGTACGGTTCTATGCTTGGAGAAGGATTACTTGCTTTATTGGCCACTCTGGCAGTAAGTGCTGGCTTTTCTTCAACAGATGAGTGGTCTCATCATTTTAGAAGTTGGGATGCGGCCAATGGCCTTACGACAAAAATAAGTGCTTTTGTACTAGGTGCCTCCAAGTTTATATCAGGTGTAGGAATTCCAAATGAAGTATCTCAGACTATAATTGTAGTATTAATTATAAGTTTTGCCGCCACAAGCCTAGATACAGCTTGTAGGATTCAACGGTATATTATTTCGGAGGTGGGGCATTCTCTCAAATTGAGAGTTTTAGAAAATAGGTACCTTAGCAGTGCTTTGGCCGTTTTTTCGGCCTTTCTACTTATGCTATCTGCTAACGGAGGAAAAGGTGGACTTGCACTCTGGCCGTTATTTGGCGCCACTAACCAAATGCTCGCAGGGATTACGTTGATCCTTGTTGTCGTTTATTTAAGAAAGCATAAGCGAAATGTGTGGCCATATCTCATACCGGCCATTTTTGTCATCTCTATAACCTTTGTAGGACTTTTTACAAATATTAAATTGTTTTTTGAAAACAACAAGATATTGCTTGGCTCTGTGGCATTAATTTTGTTTGTATCCCAATGCTTCGTAGTTGCTGAGGCCATATGGAGCTGGAAAAAGGCATTAAAAAGAAAAGTCATTAACCTTTAGGTCTTCAATAATATGCTCTATTTTGAGAGCTTTATTAAAAGGGCCATAATAAGGTGAATCTTGCTTCCCTTTAATATGAATTCCTATAAGCTTAAAATCTTTTGCTGAAAATATAGGGGCCCCCGAAGAGCCTTTAAAAGTATCTGCTGTATGTTTAAACTCTTTTTCTACTTCAATGATTTTTCCAGGAGAAACTCTCGTCTTTATAGCACAATCTTGTTCAAATGGTGAGCAATTGCTATGAAGCAAATAAACTTTCTCATTTTCTAAAGGAGAAACATAATCATAAATATCATAATAATTAATTAATATATTCTTAGGTAATTGACAGCCTACTAAACCATAATCAAGTAAATGGTTTGTATGTATAATATTTGGACAAGCGTATTTTTCATTATTAAGTACAATAGAGATTTCTTCATCTTTAAGACAATGAGCTGCCGTCAACACAGTGTTAGATGAAATCATTAGTCCTATACAACGTAATTTATCATTCTCTAGCCTAACAATTACTTTTGATTGTTCTTTTACTTCTTTAGGAAATTTATTAGATATTTCATACCAATTAAGCTCATCTACAATAACAAATGAAGATTTAATGCCTATTTTCTGTCGCCTTTGATTCTGACAGCCCAGTAGAATAAATATTATACAAAACCATATTTTCATAAGTTCTCCCTTATCATAGTCCTTTAACCATAGATACAAGGCGGAATCTTTTATAGGCAAAAAAGCCGTTTATTTTCAGCAACTTACAACACATCTAGGAATTTATTTTAAAGATGGTAGAATATTTTAATAAACCTAAGGAATAGGTTCTAATTTTAAAAGGATTTTGATTTTGAGAAAGCCGCTTCAAGTATTATCAAAGGTAAACTTATTTATTCCTTTGAGTTTATTTCTGTTTTTGGTATCTCCACTTTCCCATTATCAACTTAATATTGAGTCTACCATTAACCTACTTCCTCTATTTCTCTACGCTATTGCAGGTTTATTACTTAGTAAACCATCAAACGTCACAGTTTACATTTTTCTTATCATTCACTTAGTGAATACTATTTTTTTATTATTCCAAACGCCTTTAAATACAAGTATTAATCAACTAATGACTCTTTCTATTAATATTTTTAATTCTCTGGCCATTTTCTTTTATTTCTGGCCTTTTATTAAGACAGCTCTCTTTCATTTATTCCCGCAATTAAATGGCCTAGAAAAGCTAAAACCAAAGCCAAATATATGCACCTACCGTCTACCCAGTACTAGTCAGGTTTACGATGCGACCCTTTTAAGTTTAAGAGATAAGCAAACAATTTTTACATCCTATACTGAACTGGAAATCAACCAAATTGTAAATCTGCAAATCGCTTTTAATGGTCTAATCTTTAATTGCCCAGGCGAAGTTATAAACAAATTCGAATACAAAGGAAAAGCTGCCATAACTTTAAACATGAAGTTTCAAACCTTAATGGACTATATTATCTATCAGACAATTAATCGTAAAATATCCAGTATAAATATCAATACCATTGAAACGAGAAACGACGAACGAGAAAAAGCTAGAATGGCATCTTAAATCAAAGGAGTTATATTATGTTAAAATTTTTAATTGTAGATGATGACAAAGAAGAATCTTTATTAATTCAAACACATTTGGAAAATTGTGGATATTCATTTGATGTTTATAATTTCCCTAAAGAAGCATTAGTAAGCATACAAAAAAGAGAAAATGAGCCTAATATTCTGATCGTAGATCTCAATATGCCTGAAATAAATGGAATACAATTCGTTACAAAAATGAGAGATGCTGGACTGGATATTCCTGTAATATTGACTTGTACAGACCCAGATAAAGAGCTCGTTGATAAGACTACAAATATGGGACTAGATAGGATTTTACATAAGCCTATACAGAAAGATGAGCTTCTAGCTGAGATTAAGGAAATCCAGGAAGAGTATGACCTTTGAGGTATACATCATACCGTGTTGTTTTGCCTTTAAAGCTATGTGAGACCCCATCCATTAAAGGCCTGCTCCTCAGAGGCCTTTTTACTACAACACGAGGGTACTTTTGTTTTGCCCATAATAAAAACTCTTGATGATCTATATCATCCCCAACAACCTCTCTAAAAACCTGTATTTCCTTTCTAGGTTTCGCTTTCTGATTAGCAAAATTCCCATACATTGGATCGTAGTAAAGAACATCCCCTTGTGGGCACAATTGCCTAGGGTCTCCAAAAACGAAACGAAAAGATTGTTCTAACTTAGGATTTTTTATTCTACTGAGATCACTCAAAATTAAGGCCGCAAGATAGGGGTTTCTCTCGAATGATGTGACTTTTCCACCAAAGTGGATCAATAGCATTGCATCTTTACCTTGACCAAAAGTTGCGTCAATTACCTGTAAGTTAGAGCCTTTTTTGATCCCTATGGCCTTATATAGTGGCTCTTTACTAAGAGCATAGTTTTTATATTTGTGATGCTCTAATTGACTCGCTATGTCATAGATAATTGGATTCTGACCCTGGCTTCTCATCGTTTGAGTGATTAAACCTAACTGCCCTTCAGAAATGATAAAGTCTATATTCGCCTCTGAATCGAAGAAAAGTCTATCCCCTAGCTGTTTATCTAAATTTATAATAAGGGATGATATTGAATTTTTTTCATCAATCGAGCAATTGTAATTCAAATTTTCTCCTTTTTCCTAGAAAGGCGATTTTAAACATGCTAATTTTCTAACTCAAAAAAAGCAAAGGAAAGTCCAGATGAGTAGTAACTTACCATACAACCCACAAGAACTCCCTCGAGAGCTACAAAAGTATTATATCTCTGCTACTGACCAAGAAATCAATGAAATGCTTCAAAGTATAGGTAAAAATTCCCTATCAGAGCTTTTTGACCATATATCCTCGGAAGTTAAGTTCGAATCTACCCCCGACATTGGCCCTTCACTAGAGTATTACAAGCTTAAGGCCCATCTTGAGAATATCGCTGAAAAAAATACCCCAAAAATAAGCTTTATCGGCGATGGTCTTATGAACTACAAAGTCCAACCCATCGTCCCTTTTGTATCAAGTATAAGAGGTTTAACTACTGCCTATACGCCTTATCAGCCCGAAAGAAGCCAAGGAACTCTCCATACTCTTTGGTTATACTCTAGTGCATTATCAATGCTTACGGGTTTTGAGGCCATAAACGCCTCACTCTACGATAGATCTACCGCCCTTTATGAGGCCCTTCAAACGGCAACAAGAATTAAGAAAAAGAAAAATATGGTTCTCATTGCAGAGAACTTTTATCCTGGAGATAAAGAAGTCATAGAAACTATGGCCCAAGATACTGACCTTAACTACCTTTGGATTCCAATTAATACAAAAACAGGACTTATCGATACCGAGGCACTTAAAAACCTATTTGAAGATCATAAAGATAATGTTGCTGCTATTGCTTTTCCTCAAGTCAATAATCTTGGGCTACTTGAAAATGTCCACGAGCTCACTGACCTTGCACACAATGAGTCTGCCCTTGTCATCGCTGATGTAGACCCCATGCTTTTGGCAACAGAGGGCCTTATACCACCAACAAAATTTGGTAAAAATGGTGCCGATATAATTGTTGGTGAAGGTCAGCACCTCGCTATAGGCCCAAATTTTGGTGGACCTGGCGTTGGTATTTTTGGAATTCGTTTTAATGAACATAATAAAACAAACATCAGATCTACTCCTGGTCGTTTCATTGGAAAGGCCAAAGACAGCGAAGGAAGAGATTGTTTTTCAATGATTCTTTCCACTCGTGAACAACATATCCGTAGAGAAAAGGCCACTAGTAACATCTGTTCAAATCAATCTTTCCTCGCAACTCTTGTTGGCGCCTCGATACTTAATCGTGGAGAGGAAGGAATGAAACAGTCATGTAAGTCAGGCTATACACAAGCAAGAGAGTTTTTAGAAAAAGTAACGACTCTTCAAGGTGTAGAATTGGCCTTTGCTAATACGGCCTTTTATAACCAAGTCTGTTTGAGAGTTAGTAAATCACCATCAGAACTAATTGAACAAGCTTGCTTACAGGGTATTCATCTCGGTGTAGATGTAAGCAAAAGAGTATCAGAAAATGAGAATTTACTCTTACTGTCTTTTACAGATATCCATACTAAAGAAGATATTAATAACCTTATTCAGTTTTTTAAAGACCAATTCAATAATGGGAAAAACGCAACTAGCTCATTGTCTGTTCCTGAAAACTTATTAAGAAAAGAAGCTGTAGGTCTGCCCCAATTTACGTTAGAGCAATTACAGGATTTCTACACTCAATTAGGACAACAAAACGTTAGTCCAGACGACGCTATCTACCCCCTAGGCTCTTGTACAATGAAGTACAACCCTTATATTAATGATTATGCTGCATCTTTACCTGGATTTACTGATATGCATCCACAAGCACCATTACAAGATGCTCAAGGCTGCCTAGAAATCCTTTACGAAACACAAAACCAATTTAAAGCGATAACAGGACTTCCAGGGCTAACCACTCAACCAGTAGCAGGTGCTCAAGGAGAACTAGTCGGACTAAAGCTATTTCAAGCCTATCATCGTGATAGAGGGGATGATAAGAGAAATTTAATTATTATACCTCAATCAGCTCACGGAACTAATCCTGCCACTGCCACGGTAGCTGGTTATAATATCACCTCACTAAAATCATTACCTAATGGTGAAATGGATATTGAAAATCTCAAAGAGATTCTTACTCAGAAAGGAGATGAGATCGCTGGTATAATGGTAACAAACCCAAATACCAGTGGCGTTTTTGAGAAAAACTTCAAACTCATGAGTCATTTGATCCATAAAGCAGGTGGTCTTGTTTATATGGATGGTGCCAACATGAATGCTATAGCTAGCTGGGTTGATCTTGGAAAACTTGGTGTTGATGCTGTTCATAACAATCTTCATAAAACGTGGACTATTCCTCACGGTGGAGGTGGACCTGGGGACGCTATCGTCGCCGTAAGTGAAAAGCTTCTTGATTTTTTACCAGGACATCAAGTTATTAAGACAGATCAAGGCTACACGTTAGAAAAACCAAAAAAGTCGATTGGCTCGATACATAGACATTTTGGAAACTTCGCCCATAAAGTAAGGTGTTATACCTATATAAAAGCTTTAGGCAGCGAGGGAGTTCGTCAAATGAGTGCTGTTGCTGTTTTATCAGCTAACTATCTCTATGAAAAACTATCAAAGCTCTTCCCAACACTTCCTGCTGGGGCATGTGAAGAACCACGAATGCATGAATTTATTCTTACCCTCTCTCAAGAGCAGTTTAAGAAAATAGAGGATTCGGGAACTCCGAAGCCTCAAATTATTGCTAAGATTGGAAAACTTTTTCTAGATTTCGGTCTTCATGCTCCAACTGTTGCATTCCCAGAACAATATGGACTTATGATAGAGCCGACTGAGAGTTTTACAAAAAAAGAGCTTGATCGGTTCATTGATATTGTAAGTGGTATTAAACATGTTATAGATGAAGGCCCTCATTTATTGAAAACAACACCTCACTTTACTCCAGTGAGAAAGGTTGATGAAGTAAGTGCAAATAAGAACATAATCATCCATGAAAAAATAAGCGAGCTGGCAGATGTTCCTAAAGACAGGATACACCCAGGACAACTTTCTAAATTAAACGTGGAAGAAATAATTGAAAAAATGAGCAAGGTCGACTAGACGGCCTTCTCCATTCCTAAAAGAATACGTTCATAGTTTTCTTTGCTACCAAGAGCAATGATACAGTCCCCTATTTCAAAGATATAATCTTCCTTAGGTGCAAAGATGAAACTGCGGTCTGGTTTTTTGATACCCACAACGATCATCTCTTCACGTAAGATACCGCAATTTCCCAGCGTCATATTCACAAGATAGGACTTTTTAGAAACGATAATATCTGCAATCTGTAATTGGCCTTGTCCACCTTTCACACCAGAAATATTAAGCAAATCTTCTACGGCAGGATTAAGTATAGATTCCGCAACTTTATGCCCACTCATAACAAAGGGTAAAATCACTTTGTCAGCACCTGCAAGCTTGAGCTTCTTTTTTGCAGATTCGGCATTTGCTCTAACGAGTATTTCTATTTCTCGATTTAAGGAGCGAGCTGCTAATGTTATGTAAAGAGCGTCGGCATCGTCATCAATCATAATAACTAAGTTTTTTGCATTTTCAATACCTGCATTCCAAAGGTTTTCATCCTGTGCCGCATCTTCGGCCATCCAGAGATAGGGAGAATTTTGGAGATCAGTATGTAACTGATCATGCTTTTCAATAACAACAAATTCATGACCAGCTTCATGTAGTTCCTTACAAATAATTTTACCCATTCTTCCAAAACCAATTATGATCGTGTGATCTCTTAATGCCAAAATCTTTTTGTCCATTTTACGTTTCCTTCGTTCCGCCCAGTTATAAGAGAAAAAAACATTGATAAAAGTAGTGGCCGAATAAGCTACTAACCCTACACCCATCACAAGAAGAATCATTGTAAATACACGGCCAAGTGAAGATAAAGGCTTTACCTCACCAAAACCAGTCGTTGTTAAAGTTATGATTGTCATATAAAGAGAGTCAAAAAACGGCCAACCCTCAAGAAACATATAACCAATGGCCCCACCAAAAGTTATCAACAATAATAAGACTAAAAGAGTCAAAATTGATTTAATAGGCATAGATATAATTTATCATATTTATAAATTGGTAAAATAATAGGCTATTTTTTACCCATATAAGGAATCTCAATAATTTTTAATAGAATCTCAACCATCCCTTTTGGCCCTTTAACCTCCGTATAAAGCGGATCAAAATGTAAATAGATATCCCCACCCATAATTCTCTGATAAGGCCTTGGTCTAAAAACATACTGATTTCCCCTAATAAAGTATTTTGAATACCCTAATGAGAACAAAAAAGATTCAATTCTATTGTTGTACTCCAAAAGCCCAATCCTAGGATCTTTATTTGAACTATTAATTTCAAAAGACTGAGACTTTAGTTTTCTTTCCCTGTGAAAGATGACAAATACAGAAAATAACGCCGTAATAATAATACTTATAATTAAGGCCGCCTTAAAATTAACTATCAATGTCACGGTAATGAGAATTAGACCCCAAAAAATGACCAAAAGTTGAATAATTTCTTTATTCATCAGTTCTCCGGATAGATATCTTTGACAATATCTTTTTTGAGAACTTACTCAACGCTGACATATCCCTCTTAAAAAGAGTATTAAAGAGGTTTTTAAGATTATTATTTTTTCCAAGATAAACAAAAAGACCAAATGGCCCATCATAATGGAAATTTAGTATGCAATGGCCTTGATTGCTATCAAAACATATATTTTTATGGGTGGATAGTTCTATATATTTACGTAATGGAGACATATCAATTTCATTATTTTCTGTTAAAAATGTAATCTTCTTGCCTAAAGAGACAAACCTTTCACCTGTAACGACCCCTGATTTATAATTGAGGCGTTTAAATAAGTTTATAAAATAATCGACAAACCCCATAACTTGCCCAATACTCCTTTGGTTATCAAGGATAGGTAAAATGATATCTATACCTTTTTGGCCATTTTTTTCTTCATATAAGACTTTATTCAGTATGAGAAATAGATCATTTAAAACTTCGTAGGTGGTATGATCATTATTAGATAAATTATTTTTAATAAATTTTAAAAAGGCATTTAAGTTTTTTATAATCTCAATACCCTTAACATTCTTAGGCCAATAATCGTATAAAATAGGCCAATACCTCAATAAGTTAGGAGCAGATTCCAAAATAGGGAAAAGGTTATTTTTTTCATATAATTTTTCGTACTCTGCTTTGTGTAGACCTTTAAACTCAATCATTTGATTTAAAGGGCCTAGATGGCCAGATACTGACAAAAGGTTGGCCAATGTATCTTCAAAAAGTCTTAAGTCAGAATAAGACGTATCAGAAATAGCATCAATTAGAATATTTAATAAATTCCGGTTTTTACTATCCTGTTTAAGAAGCTCTGAAGTTATATCCGTAAATGCCTTTTGTGTTTCTACTAAAGGAAAACCTTTCAAAAAGTAATTGTTTAATAATTTAAAATCTTTTCGTTCTATAAATCCCTCAAAGTCTTTCCTCGTTCGACCGACTCTATCATGGATAAAACGCGCTATATGGGATCCGACACTCATTTGTCCCATCTTCCAAAGAAGTTCAGCATTATGTTGGTTTAAATGTTTGTCAAAGTATATAAGCCTTTCTTTTTGGGCCAACTGAGATGAACTAACAACGGATGAACTAACGATAGCTGCAATTGTTTTACCACTTTTAAACTTATCATAGTCTTCGATGTCATAAAAAACATCACTTACCATTAAGGCATTAAATGACTTTATCCTCTCATTGCTATTTAAGAACTTCCCGCAATATCTCATAATTGTACAAAGCTCTAGCATTTTTAGGTTTTTATCAAGGTGATCATGGCCCATAATATTATGAGCTGTGCCGTTTGATAGACTAACTAGTGTATTATAATTATCAAATCCATAGTTTCTTAGAATATGCTCTACTCTTTCTAAAGAATTAAATTTTTTAACAAAGCTTTTGGGGATCTTTTTATTTTTTTTCTTTTTAAAATATTTATAATATTTGTAGGCATTACGTGTATCAGGTGGAATGATTGGATAATAACGCTGGTTTATATCAAAACTAGGATCCGTTAAATTGTAAAAAGTACGGAAGACATCCCTAATGCTAAAATGATACTCTTGTCCTTTGTCATTTAAAACTGGAATTTTAATTTTGTAGTCAGGGGATACCCCTTTGATGAGAAACTCTAAGGCGGATACGGATTTTGAATCATATTTTTTTAATATAAGTTTTATAAATTCACTTATACTTTTCTTTGCCTCTTCTTTATCGACACATGGCCTATGCCCATGATCATTTACGAGAAAATTTTCACATTCCAATCTCTTCTCAACTTGTGGATATATATAAGATAAAACCTGATGATAATCAGAACTACCAACCCACTTTCCATAATCTTGAAATAACTGGCCTATATTGTTTAAAAACCTTTTTATCCTTGAAAAGTTTTCAGGGTCCGAAAGTTCTCGTAAAAGTTCATTTCTATGGGAAAGAAACTTCTGATTTGTCGATTCGTCAAATTCACTCATAAACACAATAAGTTCTTTAAGGTTTTCTAACAAGAGTGGCTCATCTCTAAAAATGAATTTACTTATTCCTTCAAGAAGAGAATCCATTCCATATTCTCTTTCAAGAACACTAAATAAAGATAACCAAGACTGAAATAATGATGGAGATAGAAGCCCCTTCTCATCAAAAAGCCCTATTTGCTTACCATTGGGATACCTAAAAACTTCATTTGAATTATCCCTATATAGACCTATCCTAGGCCCTTTTAAATTTCTAAAATCTCGAGAAACAGTATCTAGCCATATAACAATCTTGAAAAGAAAGTTTTCAGATTTTACACCTGAACAATATGTCTGAAATCTACTTGAAAAATCATAAAAATCAACTTTTTGATCGGTTATATTCTTTAGGCATCTTAACAAGACTATATTTTTCAAAGATGATTTTTTAAATACTATATCAAGATTGTAGTTATCTAACGAATCAATCAAATTATCATAGATCATCTTATTAAGGCCAATCACAGGTGGGGCAGATTTTTCTAACTTTATTTCTTTTGGCAATCCCTCCATTAATATCTCAAGTACCTTTAGTAAGTGCTCTCTTGAAAAAAAACTTCTAAAATCATTTAAGTTAGATTGCCCTTTAAAGGATTCTGAAATTTTCTCAAAACTATTTAGTGTTTTTTCAATATTACGTGGGGAAAAAAAATAGGAAACCAAGGAATTTAATTCATCTTCGTTTTCACTAATTAATCTCACATAGAAATCTGATAATATTTTAAATTCTACACTTTCAGAAAAGTGGGAATCTAGGAAATGAAAGGTAAAGTTCTTTTCCCTTTCATTAAAGAATCGCCAGGCTTTTGAAATGAACGGACCTATAACAGGATTGATCTTTTCCGCCATATTTACTAAGTGTAAATATTCTTCGTATTCAAATTGAAGTATGCCCTTATACAATGTCTCTAGAAACAAAGGTGATGTCTTATTTATTTTCTTCACTAGATCTAAGAGGGAAATACTAACTGGGCTTGCTAATATCTCAAAAAGGTTATTCTCCTTTTCAATATCTAATACTGTCAGAATGAATTTAACAATTTCATAATGGTCACCTATGACCTCATTCATCACATCAATAAAGTGAAGAAGGTTAAAGTCATATCCAGTCTCTATAAAAATTCCTTTAAAGGGGCGTTGCACTTTAATGTTAGTCTTTGCAAGCATTGGGCAGGTACTGGATGTTAATTGAATTAAAACAGCTTTTTCTATAGACTCTTTTAGGTAATCATCCCTATCACCTAATTTTATGGCCATCATATATTCATCAAATACTTCTTTAATTTTTAGTTTAAAGCTGCGTCCATCCCGGTTACCTGAGCATTCTAGGTTTTTTCTTTTTAGAATTTTATCGATGGCCTGAAAGTCTAATGGTAAATTCGTCCGATTATATTTATCCATTGTTAAAAATTGGATAAAGCTATCGGGTGTTGTGGCATAATATCTAGGCCAACCGAACATAAATGCAGACTCAGCTCCTTTTTCTGAGCTAAGTAATACTCTTCTTAAAAGACTTTTAAATTTGGTTATGTTTCCATGTCCTAGAAGTTTAAATATTTCATTTAGAGATAATTCTCTCGACTTATGAAAGTCAAAATGTGAAAGAATTTTCTTATACGAATCAGTGAAATCATTTGATAAAGGGCCTAATCTATTATGTATTACATTTAAGGAAATAATTATATCTCGAACTGTATCCTTTTCTGGTTTTAAAATCGATAGAAGTTTTATTATCTCTTCTCTCGAAAGAATAGACTTCCTCTGCTTTAAACAAATAGGGTTATACTTATCATTGGAACATTTTAATAAACGGTAGCTTCCATCAAAAAAATTGGAGGCACTTAAGGAGCCCAATACTACTCCCAAGTCATCCAATCCCCCATTTTTATCGAGATTATAAAACGCTTTGAGAAAATCATTCCTTTTTCCCTTATCATTAAGAAATAACTTATCAAAAATTGAAAAAAAGTAATTCCAGTCTTCTGTAGGTATCTTTTCGATAGATGAAAAAAGTGAAGGAAATTTTTTATCCCATCTTAAGCATTTAAACAAAATAAGCGTTTTATCTCGCTGAAGAACATTTTTATTAATATTAAGTTCGTTACAAGAGGCCATATAGGCCTGATCATAAGAATAATCAAAGTCTAATTCAGGTGCTTGTTGTTTTGAGCAACTTAACAAAATTATCAAAAAAATTAGCAGTTTACGCATGCAAACTTATCGGCTTTTTACTGGATCATTTTATGCGGTCTTTATTTTTAATAGGCGAAACCAATTTTATTTATTACCTTTTAAGTATATGAAAATATTAATCGTTATTTTTTCTATTCTCTTTTCTCAGAGCTCTTTTTCAAATTTTCCAGAAACTTTTGGTGCCTCACCGAACACAAGTGGGTTGGCCGGCCAAGCAAGTGGTGATATTGAAGACCCTTCAAACTCCTATTATTTTCCCAGTATGGCCGCATATACTCAGAATATAAACTTGTCTGCATCCATTATTTCTGTAACCCCCTCTTTTGAACCAATAAATAATATCCTTACCTTAAACGACCTCAACGATGAAACCGGCTCATCAAGTGATGAAGTAGGTAGTGCTAATACAAACTATGACACAGTTAACATGGCCATTATCCATGCCACTCTACCCATAAGAAGAACGACTGCGTTGAGTTTTTCTGGTTTTTTTCCCATTGGCCTTATGATGGAGACCAACTCTGGGCATCCGTTTCTGCCTGAGTATGTAATGCATCGATCCCGTTATAAAAGAACACAGATCTATCTCAACTTTGCTCAAAGGTTTTTTTACTCATGGGCGTTTAGTTTAGGTGTTACCATGGGTATGCAAACTGGTGGTAACATGGATACTGTCATGAATTTTACAAACAATGATTCATCAATTGGATCCTTTGCTAATTCAAAGATACAAGTTAAGCCTAATATTGGTGGTCAAATTTCACTGATGAGAAATACCTCTAAGAGCCAGTTAGCTTTCACTCTTGTCCAAGAGATTAAACATAATATTAAATTAAGAACTTTTGTTAAAACAGGAGATCCCCTACCTTTACCTAATGACCTCGTTATAGAAAGTATGCAGTATTATGACCCTTGGACCTTTCGAATAGGTTATACAAGAAGGTTTTCACATATAGACTATATCGCCAATATTGAGGCCCAATATTGGGAGAACTATAAATCTCCTGTGGTCAGGCTTCAAGTCATCAATGGAAACCTTCTTCCTAGCTCAAATTACGAGTCTATAAAAACAAGGCTCATTGCAATTCCTAAGCTAGGTCTTAGCATTCATGCAACTAATGATACTAACATAATGCTCGGCCTTGCTTACAGGCCAACACCATTTGAGGGTAACTTTTCTGGCGCTGGAAATTCAATAGATACTGACTCTGTGATTTTAGGGGCAGGTCTTAACTCAAATTGGAATATCTTAGGACTAAAAACAGAGCTTTCTTTAAGCGCCCAATACCAGCAACTTATAGAAAAAAAGGTCACTAAATCAGCAGGTATTGAAAGCGGTGGTTCAGGTAGTAAGCTAGGATCTCCAGGTTACACCATAGGCGGAAATATTTTAAGTGTAGGTGCAGGTATAAAAGTTTCCCTTTAAATATGATAAAATAAGCTTATGGAAAAGCTCCTAACACAAGAAGACGGACAGACTTCAACTGAATATATCATGCTTCTAGCAGTTGTGGCCCTTTTGGTTTTTAATTTTAGGGCCGTGGCCGTAAGTAAGCTCAGTCAACTTCTTGATGGCCTCTATGTCAGTGCTGAAGAGATCGTAGATGCCGAAATGGGGCAATAACCGTATAAAACTTAGACAACGAACTAATCGTGATATCTCAGGCCCTTTTAACCTACTAATAATTATAGCTTTTTCTGGCCTAAATTTTGCTTATTTTAGTATAAAAAAGGAGAGAGCTATGATGGATTTTTCATCGGGTTTTGAGACTCATAAAGATAAAATAATCTCATGTTTAATGGAGCTCAAAAGTGGACTTATGACTGATGAGCAATTGAAAGAAAACTTAAAAGTTGTTCATCAAAAAATTCTTCCTCCTATGGCAAAGGTTTTCGTGAAGCAAAATGCCTTTGTTGAAGCCTGTATGGAAAGAAAACAAGAGCTCTTGAAGATTGTAAATAAACAAGAAAGGCTATCTCGATTTAAAATCATTAATTAATGCCCCGCA
>JAURDE010000029.1 GCA_030828105.1 Bdellovibrionota bacterium
TGAAAAGCAAGAGAAGTTTTGCCGGAACCTGACGGGCCGGCAAAGCATGTAATTTTATTAATTTTTAAATCAAGGTCTAGATTTTTAAGGTTATGGGTCTTGGCCCCCCTAATCTTAATAAGATTAGATTCTTCCATATAAACCCATACAACCTTAGAAAAGAATTATCTTTTAGAGAATTGGTACTTGGCCCTTGCTCCTCTCATACCAGATTTTTGTCTTTCAACTTTTCTTGGATCTCTGGTTAAGAAGCCAGCTTTTTTAAGCTCAGCTCTAAGTTCAGGATCAACACTTACCAAAGCTCTTGCAATACCAAGTCTGATAGCACCAGCTTGTCCGGTTGTTCCTCCACCTGCAACATTAACATTGAGGTCAAATTGATCGTTCTTTTTAAGAAGAGAAAGAGGTTGATTAACAACATATCTATTTGTGGCCTTAGGAAAATAGTCTCTCACATCTCTTTTGTTGATAGTGATTTTGCCAGAACCTTCTTTAAGGTAAACCCTAGCTACTGAGCTTTTTCTTCTACCAATTTCTTGAGCCATGTATTTGTTTTCTTTTTTAATTTCTTTTGCGGCCATATTATTTGATCCTTATAATTAAACTTCCATTTTTTCTGGTTTTTGAGCTTCATGATCGTGGTTTTCACCAGCATATACTTTAAGCTTCGTTAACTGCTTTCTACCCAAAGATGTCTTCGGTAGCATACCTTTTACAGCTTCCATAATAACTTTTTCTGGAGCCAATTCTAGCATTTCTTTAGCTGATCTAGTTTTTAGACCACCCATATAGCCAGACACTCTGTAATACTTCTTATCTAGAAGTTTATTTCCAGTGAACTTCACTTTATCTGCATTGATAACGACTACGAAGTCTCCTGAGTCAGTATTTGGAGTGTATTGAGGATTATTCTTACCTCTAAGAACATCAGCAACTCTTGTAGCTAGTCTTCCTACAACAGCATCAGTAGCATCTACTACGTACCAATTCTTAGTGGCGTCTTTTGGTTTTAAAACAAAGCTTTTTTCAGTGTACATTTACAACCTTCCTAACATAGCAGTGCTTCTTTGAGTTGAAAGATACAAAAAGAAACACTAATAAAGTCTAGACCTTATAGAAAAATTTGAGGATAGAGTCAACTAAAAATGATGGTAGGCCCAATAAGATAACTATATGAATTTACTAGAAAAACCCTATTGAAAGGTGGAATCTACCAAAAGTTTCCCTACCTCCACCAGCATCATAATTCCTCTTGAGCTTGACGCCATAGTCAAAATCTAAGGAACCTACAGGTGTAAGTAGCTTAAAACTAAGGCCTGCAGATGTTCTCATATCTAGAGGCTTGAAGCTATTAACAAAAACACGCCCAGCATCAAAAAAGAGTGCGGCCATCATTGTCTCATCAATAAAATACCTAGGCTCAAACTTAAAGACTCCAAAATAGGCTATATCATCAATTCTAAAGTCTGAAATATCTTCACCAGACTCTACTCGATTTATCTCTACATCTCTATAGCCTCTTACCGTATCAATACCATCAAGACGAAAGACTTTAACTGAAGGAATAAACCCTATAGTTTCATTACTTCCATCATTCTTTAAATCTGTAGCAAAGTTTTTTTCTACGCCGGCCGATAAAGAGAAGGCCAGAGACCATTTTGAGGAAAGAGGAATATAAAACTTATTCCTTGAAACGAGTCTATTAAAATTAATAGTCAGCTCTTCTTTATCTTGAGAGTAAAAATAAGGATTTGCAAACTCCCATGATAAGGCCATAAATAATCCACTTGTTGGATTTACTTTATTATTTCTAAAATCAATACTAATAGTAGGAGTAATACTTCCAATCCTAAAATTACCTTTGTCCTTTTCATCAGTTGCATCAAATTGTTCAATGACCTCAAGTTGATATTCAACACTTGCCGTAAAGAAATCCCAGAAAGTTTTTCCTACAGAGGCAGAAAAACCTAAAATGTCAGCATCAAAGCCTCTAAATCTTCTTCTTGACCCTGTTAGAGAAGTCTCAAACTCTAGTTTTTTCCCAAAGAGATAAGGTTCAAGAAAAGACGTTTTGAGAGAGTATTCAACCAATCTTTTTTCTTCTCTTCTTCTTCTAATGTCCAGGTTACTAAAATTCAACCTTTGGTTGGCCCTGGCAATTAAAGAAAGCTCTCTATCCATACCATTAAAATTATTAAAGTTTAATTCTGTTGATAACTTTATTCCTAAATCTGTTCGATATCCGGGAGCGATAACTAAGGATATTGAATCTTTTTCTCGTACTGATACTACGAGATTAGCATGATGATATTCATCATCTGAATATTCGTTTATGATAACTGGCTCAATCTCTATTGAAGAAAATAAGTTTAATGAAGAGAGACGATCTCTAATTGCAGAAATTTTAGAAGGTGTAATGATTTCACCTCTATCAAGCTGTATTTCTCTTAATATTACCTTATTTCTTGTTTTTTTATTACCCGTAATGAGGATTGTTTTATACTTAACTTTTTTACCTGTATAAAAGTTAATATCTAATGAAGCTTTTTGGTAATTTTTTGAATATTTAACAATATCTTTTTTGTTACTATTTACAATTTTTGCATAATAAAAACCACTTTCTCTAACATCATTTTCTATTTTATTTATATCATCATCCAAAGCTATTACGTTGAGCGGCCTATTAGGCTGGTTAACAATATTACCCCTGATTTTATTGGCCACTTCTGGATTAACATTATGTAAAAGGACTTTATCAATAAACGCAGGATCGTTTTCTCTTATCCTAAAAAAAATAGATGCCTGCCTTTTTTGAAAGCTTTTTATTATTTTAGGCTCTGAAATATCGACAAAAATATAGCCCTTCTCAAGATATTTAATTCTCATAAGCTTTTTAAATTCATTTATATAATTTTTATCTAGAATATTTCTTGAAGCTATAGTTGATGAATTTTCGTAATATAAATCAAGTAACTGATCATCCGTAAAAAGATTATTACCATTAAATTTTATATCGACCACAGACATACGATGGCCTTGATAAATATAGAAATAAGTGTTTTTAAATTTTTGACCGGTTTTAGTTTGACCTTTTTTCTCTCGTGACGTTATATGAGTTTTATAAATACCTTTGGATTCAAATTTATCATTTAGAACATCAATTATTTCATTTGATGATAAAACCACTACATTCTTTTTAATCTCTTCTCTTATAAATGTCATAAGCTCCAATCTACTAAATATGCTCTTTCCATAGAAGCTAAAATGAGAGCGCCCTCCCTTGTTTACTTTTATTCTAAATACAATGTCGTTTCCTTCTATCAATTGAGGAAGTATTTCAATTTTATGTAGATAATATCCTTCTTCAAAAAAATCAGACCCTAATCTATCCACAAGAAGAGAGAACTTTAGTTCATCTAATATCTGACCATGTAAACTAAAAAATCTTTTTTCCAAATCGAACATAAATTGGCCATCTTCATTAATAACCTCTACGCGTTTGACCCTCAGTATTTTTCCAATTTTTATAATAAATTTTATTCTTATCCCCTCTTCACCTTCTTCTGTATCCATTTTAATTGTTAAATCTTGGAAGCCTCTATCCGTTAGATATTTTCTAATGTTTTCCACAGAAGTCTCAAACATTTTATTATTATAATAATCACCACTTTTAAAAGTTATGTACTTTTTAATCTCTTTATCTTCTATATCTACGTTAGACTTAACATCAATATCATCAATAATAGGGTTCTGATGAATATTTATATTCAGTACATATCCCTCATTCGTTTTGTTTATAAAATAGCGAAATTCCTTTACAGTATTATCTGTTAATGAAAGCTTAAAGAAGTCTTTAAGAGTTCTAAGCTCTAGTTTAGTGTTAACAAACTCTTCATATCGCTCCTGATACTTTAAACATCCATATTCTTTCTCACAATTGACTATAACTTTTGAAAAAATAAAATCCTGACCTCTACTCGTGAGAGGAATAAATATTAACAAAATGAGGATTGATATAATCCTAATCACTTAAAAAACCACCTAAACCTAATATCTGCTCCAAGGGAAGTTGGATCTTCAGATGATTCTTGCTCATTTGTTGACTTAACTTCATAAATACCTTGTAACAGAATATTTTTATTAATGTTATAATCGACATTCATTTCTTGTTTCTGCTCTATAGAGCCTCCCACGGTACTAGATAAAGACATGTCTAGCTTATCAGTTATTTTCTTTTTAATTTTAATTCTCGTTGCAGATCGAACTTTCGAAGTTGCACCTCCAGTGCTTGAAGTACGACTTGATAAAGGATCAATCTCCGTCTCATCTGAAAACTCTGGTGTTAGACTTAATCTCAAACCTAGAGTTGAACTAAGGCCTTCGTTGATTTGGAATTGATCCATTATAAGACTACCAATCCCAATAGAGGTCAAGGATTCCCTGTCCTTGGCCTGTAAACTTTTAGAAGTTTGAGTAGTCACACCTATTGTTAGCAAAGATAGTATATCTTCTTGACTCAGCGAAGGCTCGGAACTGAGCTTGAAATCTAAGTCTCTTCCTCTTCCTTTGGCGGAAATACGTATATCATATTCATTAATTTTAGATACGCCCACAAATGTAAACTCAGGGTCTAACTTAATCTCATTTTCAATAAAATTGATTCGTCCTTCAGTTAATTTAAACTCATTTCCCTTAAAAATGAACTTACTCACGTTTGGTGAAAACTCTAAATTCCCCTTAACTAGAGGGTTCGAAGGATAATTGTAAGCATTTAACTTACCCTGAAAACTCAATTCTGAAATATTATTTCTTATTATAACCGGCTTTGTAATATCAATATTAAGATTTAACTTAAGCAGCTCAAGCTTTTCTAAATCTCTTTTGCCTGGAAGAAAAATTGAAAAATCATCGGTAACACCTCTTGTCTTTAACAATTCATTTAACGAATCATTAATTTTACCAAAGGGTATATAGAGATTTCCATAAAGTTCATATGGTGTCTTATCCCCTTCAATCTTACCTGTGCCAGAGACAACAAAACTGGATTTTTTCATAACGGCAAACTTCGTATTATTGAGAGAAAAGTTAAGTTTTATTAATGGAAAAGGAAATCGAAAAAGTATAACACCATCTGACTTAAAATCTCCTCCGTTATACTTCCCATTTATATTATGAATAATTATTTCTTTTTTATTAAGACTCGTCTTAAAATTAATACCTGCAAAAACGCCAGGAACGTATGATGAATTCAGACTTACTTCTTCGCCGTTAAAAACTATATCAGGATTTATTTTTTTATAATTGCCAAAGAAATTTATTTTTCCATTTATCAGACCTCGCACTTTTTTAAAGCTAGGCCCAATGATCTCTAGGAGTTCTCCATCAAGTATAAATTTATTTTCGACTCTAAACTCACTATTCATACTACCAGTCCCTTGACTAGTAAAATATTGTTTATCACCAAGAACTTCAATTCCCCATTTAGAGAAGTTACCTTTTTCGATTAAGATCTTATTCCTATTAGGATTTAATTTATAATTAAGTTTATTTTTTTTGAAGGTGAAGCGCTCTAAGTTAACCTCAGCATTAATATCTCTCATATCAAACAGGTTGAAATCACCTGTCATATTCAGTTTTACTCTCCCACTAACATTTTTTCCTATAAGATTGCTTTCTGAAATAACTCCAGTCAAAATACCTAAATCATTTGAACTTAAATCGAAGTTAAATTCCGACCTTCTTGATAATTCCTTGTCAAAGTTTAAAGAAAGTTGACCTTGTCCAACTGTTCCAAACAACCTAAAATTACCAAATAAATTTTTATCTCTTAGGATAAGGTCTATCTTTGAGCTCGGTAAGGAGACGTCACCAACAACTGAATCTTTTAGCTCTAAAATAGAAGATGCTGATAAATTTGGATAAACACCCTCACCAGTAAAGGAACCATAAAGCATTCCATTAAGACCAAGGTTTAGAGCAGTATAATATTTGAACTCGATTAACTCTGCTTTACTCAAATCAAGAGCATAATCAACATAATCTGTCTTGAAGTTATAACTTATTTTACCTTCAAGTAACCCGTCTTTCTTTTTCAATTTAAAATTATTCAAATAAAGGCTTTCTTTCTCAAATAGAAAATCAGTTCTAAAGCTATCCAACTCTTCTTGCATTAATTTAAGATTATTAGTATTTAAAACACCTTTTACTTTAACATCATTATTTTCAGCCTCTCCAAAAACCTTAAACACTGAATCATACTGTATATACAATGCCCTTGGTATTAATGACCTTTTTTTAAAAAAACGTTCTAATATATTTTCAGTATCATTTACATTGGCCTTACTTAATTTAATATCAAGATTTAATTTAGACTTATTTTCAAAATCTATATCTCCCTTTCCATTAATCTCACTACCTCCAACCTTAGACTCAAAGAAAGGAATCAATAACTTATTTTCTCCTGTCTTATAACTAAAATTGGATATTGCTCTACCAAAATTAAGCCCCAGCACTGAAAAACCTTCAGGTGAAGATTTAAACTTTAGTTCAACATCCTCATCGCCTTCTATCATTAATTTAATCGGACCACGTCCTTTTAAAATAGTTCCTGAAATTGGCCCAAGACTTTCTAGATCTAAAAAAGAATTATATGTGCTAATAGATACATTTTTACTGATTATTCCCTTTGCTTTTATATCGGAACCCGGAAAGGCCACTCCTACATCAAGTCCCACATCAAAATTAGGAAATATTGAAACTTCTAGTTTCGGTATATTTAATGCGGGGTTTGTTAATACAGGTGTAGGAGAATCAAATTTTAAAGCAAAATCGTTTAATCTAAGGCCATCTTGGCCGTAAAATAAAACCTTTTCATTAGAAAAAATGATATCAATATTTCCATTTAAATTACCCTTAAGCGGCTTTAACTCGGGCACGACAAAGAGGGCATCTTCAAGAGAAAGGTTATTGGTATTTACATTGATAACATCTACAACGAATTCATTTTTTGTGATATCAAATAACTTGAAGGAAGAGTTCGTTTTAAGTTTCCCTTCTCCGTTTTGATAAGTAAAATCTCTAATAGAAATTAATTCATCATTAAGAGTAAAACTAACTTTTAGACTATCTCCATTTACATACTTTGAAAGAAAGTCTTGTAATTCTACATTACCCTTTAGACTATATTTTTTGTCTTTTATATTTACCGAAGCATTTATCTTTGTAAAACCTTCAACTCCGACTAGCTCTTTTTCTTTTGGAAAATGATCTCTTAAAATCTTAAAAGCATCTCCATAAAACTTAATCTTAGCTTCCGTAGAGAGCCTAGATTCAAACAAAGAAACTTTACCCGAAAGCTCTAATTCATCTAGTTTTTTAATTATTGTAACTTTATTTAAAATGACCTCTTTATTCACTAAAGAAAAGTTTCCTGTAATTGAGTCGATCTTTTCGAGGTCGTATTTTATGAGATTTGAACTTAGCTCACTTGCCATAAGATTAAGGTGCCAACCTCTTTTCGATCGCCATAGATTAGATTTTTGAACTGTTGCAAAGCTTTTATTGTGTATTAAATCAATTTCATCCAGGCTTAATGCATAAATAGATATTTTATTTTTACTGTAAGAAAAAGTTGGATATGTGTCTTGAAGCTTAATAATTTCATTAAAAATATCTTCTAGGTTTTTAAATTCTTTATTTGTGTTTCGCTTTTTATCCTGATACGAAAACAGTCCTTTTTTTAACTTAATATGTTCTATACTTACTTTATTCTTTGTTAATAAATCAACAGCATCAAAATCTAACCTAAGACTATCAAAACGACCAAAAGCATTTTTATAGATATCTTCTTTTTTGACAGTGATGTTCTCAAACTCTAGTGCAAGAGGAGTTAACCTTATTTTTATTTTTTCAAATCTAATATCAATATTAAGTTTTTGAGTGAGTCGCGATAAAAACTTATCACTTATGAAGTCTGAAAAATATGTACTCTCCATGACCTTCCAAACAGAAAAGAACAACACAACAACTAAAGTCAAAAATATGAAGGAGTATTTATTTACTGCTTTCAATTTCTTTGATTCTCCACTTTACCGATCTATAGTTCGGCCTCTTTTGCTTAATATGATTAAATATTTCTATTGCCTCTATCTTCAAGCCTTTTTTAAATTTAATATTACCTAAAAGATATAAAAAAATTATTTGTTCATTTTCTGTTAGAGGGTATTGTTCAGTACATTTTTCACAAAGCTTTTCGGCTTCATCAAGTCTTGCGGCCAATATCAATATCTCAACCTTCAGATAATCAAGCTCTATTAGTTTACTTTCTGAATCATCATATTCGGATAAATATTTATCAATAAACTTTAAGGCCACTTCATGTCCCTCAAGGAATATAAAACAAACAATAAGATCTTTGAAGTATGCCTTTATATCTTCTTTTTTTAGAAACTCACAACTTTTCACTAGATGAAGTAAGTTTTTTTCATCACGTTCTTTCGGGGAAAAATGGAATTGATACGATTTAAGCTCATTTGGGATATCTTTCTTTGATAAATTCTTTTTTGATACTAGTTCAAACAATCTTTCATCTAGTTTTTTTAAATCAATGGCACTATCTTTCATTAAAGCTATTTTATTCAAAGAAAGGTTTAAAAGATTTTCATAGTAAGGATTTTCACTACAGACTTCTGGGTTGGTTAAAATAACGGCCTTGATGCCCAAAAGAATTTGTTTACGCTCTAATATATTTCCTAGCGACGCCAAAAGGATATAATTAATAATGTCACTTGGATGACTCACTATACGTCTATATAAAGCATTAATTACAATATCAATTTCATCTAGTGGTTTAGAATCAAGTCTTTTCTTAAGAGCAATTTTGTTTAAAACAAACTTAATTTTTAGGGCAAATAGAATTCTAGGAACTTTAATGCTTAGTAGATCAATTTTTTGAGATATCAAATGAGATTCTAAAATTACATCTAATTTTTCAAACCCTAGTGTACTTTCGGAAAGATACCTTTCCATGATAAAATCAAAATCAGTACTTTTTTCTATTTGGGCATAATCACCACTCTGAGAAGAAAAAATAAGTTTTAAAAGGTAGTATTGCTCTGGAAAGAGAATATAGCCTTCAGACTCTAGAAGTTCTTGTCCCTTCGTATAGCATTTTCTTAATATACAATACTCTAATATCTCAATTAGAAGTTTATTTTGTTTTTGCAAATCTCCTTTGACTTTCAATACTTTGTACTCAAGTCTCTTAAATGAGATTCTATGCCCTTCAATTAATGTTGTATTTAAGGAATTTAAAATTAATTGAACTGCTTGAATGTAATTATTTTCTAAAAGATCTTCACAGAAATTTTTAATTAAAACTAAGTTTTCGTTTTTATTTTTTGATTTGTAGATTTCATTAAGAAAGTTTAGTATTTTTCTTCTTTTAAAATTTTTTTCAACTTCCGGATCTATCAATAAATCTTTTAGCTGGTGAAGTGCCAACTCATCCATAAGTAGCCCCTAGATGCTCATTAAGCCTTTAAAATCATAAGGTTTTTCCCTATGTTAATTTTACTTTAATTTGGCATCTAAGAAGTTCGTGGCGTAATTATTTCCTATGAAATCAGGGTGGTTAATAATCCTTAAATGAAGCTCTCTATTTGTTTTAATTCCCTCTATAACCGCTTCTTTTAGGGCCCTATCCATTCTAGAAATTGCTTCTTCTCTTGATTGTCCTTGAACAATAATTTTTGCAATCATTGAATCATAGAATGGGTTCACCGTGTAACCTGAATAAATGAAGTCATCAACTCGGATTCCTATTCCACCAGGTCGATGGTAGTGGATAATTTTGCCGGGAGAAGGTAAAAAAGTGACTGGATCTTCTGCATTAAGACGGCATTCTATAGCGTGACCGGTAAATT
The DNA here is from genome assembly GCA_030828105.1 of Bdellovibrionota bacterium. Classification (GTDB taxonomy): domain Bacteria; phylum Bdellovibrionota; class Bacteriovoracia; order Bacteriovoracales; family Bacteriovoracaceae; genus JAURDE01. Next base: position 9,924 of record JAURDE010000029.1, read on the forward strand.
TTACCTTATCTTGGGTGATTTCAAGTTTTTTACCTTCGGCCACTCTAATTTGTTGAGCAATTAAATCAATACCTGTTCTTTGTTCAGTTACAGGGTGCTCAACTTGTATTCTTGTATTCATTTCCATGAAATAGAATTTTTTTTCATCCTGATCATATATAAACTCTACCGTACCAACAGAATCATAGCCTACAAATTTTGCCAGATCAGTAGCTGCTTGACAGATTTCTTTTCTTCCTCTTTCGTCAAGAACTGGACATGGACTCTCTTCTATTACCTTTTGATATCTTCTTTGAATTGTACAATCTCTCTCGCCAAGATGGATCACATTGCCATGCTTATCAGCAAGAATTTGAACTTCCACATGTCTAGGGTTTTTAATAAATTTTTCAATGAATAAAGTATCATCTCCAAAACCAATTTTTGCTTCTTGCTTCAAACGTTCAATGGCAGGAAATAAGTTTTTCTGCTCATCAATTCTTTGCATACCCCTACCACCACCACCGGCAGCAGCTTTAATAAGTATAGGGTATCCCATTTTATTGACGGCACTTAATATCTCTTCTTCAGAAACATCTTTAACCCTAATAGGTTCAAGGACTGGGCAACCCGCTTCTACAGCGATTTCTTTAGACCTTATCTTGTTACCCATCTTATCGATACAATCAGTATTGGGACCTATGAATGTTAAGCCCCACTTTTCACACATTTGAGCAAATTCTTGATTTTCAGAAAGAAAACCAAAACCAGGATGAATAGCTTCTGCTCCTGTTATTTCCGCCGCGGATAAAATAGCTGGTATATTAAGATAACTTAAAGGTGACTTAGCGGGCCCAATACAAACGGACTCATCTGCTAATTTAACATGAAGAGAACTTTCATCTGCTTCTGAGTGTACACAAACAGTTTCTATTCCAAGCTCTTTACAAGTTCTCAGTATCCTAACTGCAATTTCACCACGATTGGCGATGAGAATTTTATTAAAACTCATAGACTAGACTTTGATTTTGAATAGGACTTGGCCATATTCAACGTAATTTTCATTCTCAACACAAACTTCAACAACCGTACCCGAAATTTCGGATTCGATCTCATTCATGATCTTCATGGCCTCTACGATACAGAGAACCTTTCCTTTATTCACTTTGTCTCCAGCCTGAACATAAGGAGAAGAATCCGGGTTGGGTTGAGCATAGAAAGTACCCACAAATGGAGATGTAATTTCTACAACGCCTTCTTCTTTTGTTACTGCTGGTTTTTTAGTTACAACTGTATGGTGTTCAACCTTATGCTGAGGGGCAGGTGCAAAATACTCATGCTTTGTACCGCCTAAAACGACATGGAACTTTTTCTTACCATCATCGTACTTAAGTTCACTTACACCTTCATCCTTAGCTAACTTTATAAATTTTTCGACATCTTCGAAATTCATAACCACTTCCTATTCTTTAACTCGCTCTACATATTCTCCAGTTCTCGAATCAATCTTTAGCTTTTCCCCTTCTTTAATAAAAAGAGGTACACTAACCTGAAGACCTGTTTCCATAATTGCTTTTTTCATACCACCAGCAGCTGAATCTCCTTTCAACCCTGGGTCCGTTTCCTGTACTGTTAAGTTTACAAAGTTTGGAAATTCAATGGAAATAGGTTTTCCATTATAAAACATTAATCCTACATGAATTCCTTCTACTAGGTAATTAGTGGCATCATCAACATAATCTTTATGTATTTCAATTGTTTCAAAGTTCTGTTGATCCATAAAAAACCAGTTAGAACCATCATTGTAGAGATATTCCATCTTTCTTTCAGAAAGGTTTGGAGCTGTTGCTCCTGTTGAAACACCAGATTTAAAAGTTCTTTCGGTTACAGCACCACTTTCCAGATTTTTTAGCCTACATTTAACAAAAGCTGAACCTTTTCCTGGGTTTGTAAAGTCGGCCTTAACAATGAGGTAGACTTTACTTTCTAGTTCAATCTTCACACCTTTTTTTAGTTCTGTTGTCTGATACATTCTTAAATCCTATTTAGCTGGGAGCAAACGGCAACAAAATATGCTTCTGGCCCGAGCCCCTCCATTATTATATCCACTGCTTTGGCAGTCAATTTAACCTGCCTAAATTCTTCCCTATTATGAGTATTCGTTAGGTGAACTTCAATAATAGGGATATCTATTATCTTTAATGCATCCAAAAGGGCAATACTTGTATGTGAATACGCCCCTGGATTAATAATTAATGCAGCATAGTCGTCATTAATGACTTGCTGAATCTTATCAATGAGCTCACCCTCTATATTAGACTGAAACCACTCGGTCTCTACGGAAGGGAAAAGCTCGTTAAGTTTAAGTTGAGTTTTTTCTTGGATTTGAGAGAGAGTTAAGTGCCCATAAATATGAGGCTCTCTTTTACCAAGCATATTAAGATTTGGGCCATTAATAATTAAAAACTTTTGCGTTCTCATTGTCGACGCAAAATAGCAATTTCAACTAAGGTTGTAAACTGGAGTGTTTTTTTGCACGGCTCTTAACTTTTCCAAGAAATTCATCATATTTGGCCTGAACACGATCCAAGTACTCATGCCCAACACTTTTATCAAAGGCCGCCATAAGGTCACTATGGCCTTCATCTTCTTCTATTTGACCTTCTAGACCCTTTACTTCCTCGATTTTATTAAGAGTTCTTTGATCTTTAGGATCTAGTGTTAAAAGTTTATTAAGTAGTTCAAGCGCTTTCTTGAAATGACCTTGAGCGCAATAAAGATCAACTAAGGTATGAGTGATAACAGGTGAGCTTTCTTCGCTTTTGTGTTCCGAATCTTTAGTTTCAATCTCGGATAAATCTTTCTGAACCCACTTAATCTCTTCCATACCCATAGGTCTTGGAGATAAGTCTTTTATCTCAAAGTAATCACTATCCTCATCTTCAACCACAGGACCTATTTGATCTACTACTTCTGTCTTAACATAATTATCTTCTAATTCACTTACACGCTCTTTTGCCTCTTCATCCCTAGGGTTTATAAAAAGAATATATTTATAAGTTTCTAGCGCCTCTTCTAAATGTCCTATTCTGTAACAAACTTGGGCAAAAAGCTTTTGAAGCCTAAGATTATCTCGATTAGTGTTAACAAAAGGTCTTAAAGTATTGTAGGCCAACTGGAATTGACCTTGATCAAAATAACAAAAGCTCAACCCAAGATAGCCCAGAACGTAATCAGGGTTAGACTTTATACCGTCTCTTAGGATTCTCATTGCCTTATCATTCATTCCCATCTTTCTATAAGTTTCTGCTAATGGTGCAAAAACTCTAGAATGAGGGTTTTGCTCATAGGCCTTAAGGTATTTTATTAAAATGGGTGATGAACTTGATTGCTTTTGCATAAGATATTCAAAACCTTATTCTACGTATTATCTGTTAGTCCAGCTTCTTCTTGATTTATAATTCTTGGCGTTAGAAAAATTATCATTTCATTTTTAGAAGTTGCAGGATTATGAAGTGTTCTGAATAACCAACCTACTAGAGGTAAATCTTTTAAAAAAGGGATTCCTGAATGAGATTCTCTTTTTTCGAAAGCATAAATTCCACCAATAACTATAGTAGAACCGTTATCCACTAAAACCTTTGTTTTAATTTCTCTAGATTGCTTTTCTGGAGGTGCAGCATCAGAAGGTCTTGCTCCAAACTGTTCTTTTGAAAGATTTATATCTAAGTTGATAGAGCCTTCATTTGTGACCTGGGGAGTAACCTCTAGCTTTAAGTTGGCCTCTACCTCCTGAAACGAGGTTTGTGCTTGATCACCTGAACCATTTGTAACTTGAAAACTTTTTGTATCTTTTGTGCTTATTACAGCAGCTTTTTTATTCTGTGTAATAACCTTCGGACTTGAAATAATTTTTCCTTTTGACTCACTTTCCATGAGCTGAAGAGTAAAATTCAGATCAAAAAGTCTACTAAATCGAGAAATACTTAATCCAAATAGCGATCTTGCGTTATCACCTATTGAAGGAGCTGTTGAGAATGAAAAGCCTGGTCCTCCATCACTTGTCTTTCCAGTTCCTGGCTCATTAGGTGTACCAATTCCTTGTGATGGTTCTCCTCCAAGGCCACCTATTGGGTCATAACCAAAGCTTATACCTTGTTGAAGACCTATTTCTTTAGCATAGATTTCTGTAACTTCGACAATCTTAGATTGAATTAGGACTTGAGGAGTTTGAGTATCTAATGCCTCTATGATCTTTTTGGTTCTTTCTATAACTTCTGGCGTATCCTTAACAATGAGAGAATTGGTTCTTTCATCTTCAGAAATTTTTCCTCTATCTTTAGTTATATAGTCAGATAAAATCTTCTTTAAGTCTTTTGTGGTTGAATAACTTAGAGGAAATACTTTAGTTACTAGTCGTTCTTGTCTAAGCGCAGCTCTTCTAGATGCTTCGGTTTTTTTAGCGTCTTCTGTAGCATTTTTTAGAGTGTTGATAGACAAAATAATCCCGTTCTTCATCGCTACAAGTTTATTGAGATCCATAATTGTATCGAGGGCCTGATCCCAAGGCACATTTGTAAGGTTAAGTGTAAGAGGTGGAAGCTCACTGATATCTTTATGTAAAATTATATTGAAACCTGAAGCATCAGCAATCATTTTTAAAATATCTGCTACAGCGACTGACTTAACATTAAAGGAAACCTTTCTTCCAACATATTTTTTTCTTCCGGAAAGCGTTAGGTTTTCTAAAATGTCTTCTAGCCTAGTTGATTTAGGGACATTGATATTTGTCGCTATGGCCTCTTGTTGCAGATCCTCTCTACTAACATTACGTTCCATGTCGGCTTTAGAAAATACACCAAACCTGTTTTCAATGTTTAAGATAACCTTATTATCTTTTCTTTCAGTATAAGACCGAACATTATCTCTTAACTGGATAGCAATCCTTAAATCATTTTTGCTACTAGGTTTTTTATAACCAGTAACAAAAACCACCGACCCAGAAAACTCAGATGTATCGAACGCCCTTAGGACTCTTTGAGTTGCTATAGTATCTACAAAATCAATTATAATTTGTTTATCTTCGGAGATATGGTAGCGGGTAGACTTAACATCCGCTCGATCAAGAGAGAAAATAAGTTTTGAAACCTCGCTTTTTTGTTCAAACTCGATCGACTTTAATTCAGCGGCTTGTAAGCTTAAATTAAAAGGTAGAGAGAGAAGTAAGAGAAAAAATCCTTTTTTCATAAAACCTCATCCATAAAGTTTATTCCACCTTAATTTTAACACAGTTTCATTTTTTTCAATACTTTGATGTAATTCAGAGTGGTATAATCAACAAATATTACTCAGCAGATACAGGGATAATTGTTTCTATATATTCATTTTGGTCATAAACATTGGTTATTTTTTCAACAACAACGATACCGCCTGGTAAGATAGCTTTGACCTCTGCGTCATCCACGCCGATCTTCATACCTTCCTTTATTATGTAGATATCTTTTAAACCGCCTTTTCCACCATCAATCTTGGCCATGGCCCTTCTTTCATTTCCTAAAAGTATTCCTACAATCCTAATTTTATTGAGTGGCGTTTTACCTATTTCTGGAAGGTTACTGTAAGAACCATCTTTGAGAACTTTAGATTTTGAAACTTTTTTTGCATGCCTTTTAAATACTTTCCTCTTAAAAGGATCTCTCATTTCAAAGGGATTTTTTATCGAAGTTTTAGTGTCCTTAAAAAAAGGATATTGAGCTCCTAGAGCTGAGGCTACGTAAAAAACAAGAAATGGTATAAAAATTACTTTTATCATCTAAGCTTTCTTTTTTCTTTTAGATTTCGTTTTTATTTTCTTTTTATTAAACTCATCCTCAATTTGTTCAAAACCTCTATTTTCTCGATATTTTGGGTTATACCTATATGATTCAATCCCCATTTCAACATTTAATAATTGAAATCGTCCTTTTTGCTTTTGTTCACTTTTTACTATATTTATTTTTTCGATATTTAGAATCCTTTCCGCACCGGCAACCTTCTCTAAGAAAACAAGAAACTGCAAAAAGGTTCCTGTTGCTTTAAAACTATATTTTCGCGAATAATAAAAACCTTTTAAGGTTTCTCCGCTGGGAGATATAAAAACATCCTTTATATTAATTGATTCCGCTATCTCTCTCAAAAGACTAAGATTCTCGGTATCAGAAATTTTCTCAGGAAACTTTTTTTGTAAGCTCTCAACCTCTAAAGCCACTTTTTCTATTCGTTTTTTTGTACCCTCAATATCTTTAAAATACTTTTTTAGATCTTTTCTTTTTTTCTTTTTCGTTACTATATCTTGTCTAAGTGCTGGTATTTCAGATGTTATATTTTTTTTCTCAGAATCAAACTCATCATAGAGGGTAAATAACTTATAAGAGAAGAAAAGAAAAAGAATGATATGGAGCTTTTTGGTTAAATTAGCCATTAAAACCTCCCAAAAATCTTAACTTTACCTTCGACCTTGAATACTTCCACCCGAACTTGTTGTGAATCATAAGTCTTATCTTCTGTTTTTGAATCCTTCAAATTAAGTGTACTGCCAAAATAAGCTGCCTCATTGGCCTTTGTTATAAATTCACCGATTGATTTATAATTTGTTGATTCCCCATCAAACTTTATATTATTGTTTTCATCTATCGAAAGATTATTTATCCAAATATCTTCGGGAGCACTTCTTCCCATTCGCTCCAAAACTTTACCGGGGTTCTTCCTAAAATCTAAAATTTTCTGAACTTGAGCAGATCTCTCTTTTAGTTTCTCTATTTGCTTATTGTAGGACTCAAGTTTAGCTTTAATTTCCTTGTTTCCTTTAAGCTCTCTACTTAATTTGGATGACTCTTTTCTTAATTTTTCTAATTCTAGTTTAGTATTACTAATTTGCTCTGTGTAATAGGTATTAATCCCATATTCTCCCACCAAGAAAAGTATATAAACTATGATACACCCTTTAAACGATATATCGTTCAAATCCATTCCAGCAATTACAGGTAATCTAAAGGGAGCCTTTTGTTGGATTAAGTTAATTTCAATCATTCTTTAGGTGTCCTCAGTGCAAGTCCCAGGGCCACAACCCCTCTATAGCGAATCTCATCAATAACTTCTTCATCTAAATCTTCATCATATTGGAAGTATTCAAGAGGATCTAGTATGTCTACTTCCATCTCTAGAAGCTCTGATAAGCTTTCCGCTAAATTTGGGATTAAAGTATTTCCACCTGTAATAATACATTTATTGAGATCTTCTTCACCTGTGGATGAAATATAGAAATCAACAGTTTTTTTGATCTCTTTGAAAAAAGACTCAACTATTTCATCCATAATATCGAGAACTTCTTCTGGTAAATTCCCTTCTTCATCTCCATTCATTTTAAGATCTTCTGCTTCAAAATAACTCACACCCATTCTTCTTTGGATCTCTTCGGTTATGATAACTCCACCGATATTTATTTCTTTAGAAAAAGATATTCCACCATTCTTATAAATAATAAAACCTGTCTTTTGCGCCCCAAGGTCTAATAATAAATATGTATCTTTAGATGTTTTAAGCTCATCCTCGTAAACTTTTTCAAAAACATTACTAAATGCCACATTAATTAAATCGATAATTTTTACTTTTAAACCCGCTTTTTCAACAAGTTCTCTAAAGTTATTCAGTATATCTGTACGAGATGCACCGACAAAGACATCAACACCACCTGCTTGATTTTCTCCAAATATATGAAAGCTATAACTGCATTGATCCATACTAAAAGGGAAATACTGGTCACCTTCCCAATTTATTTGATCATCAATATCTTCGCTAGTTCCACCTGCCAATTGTAAACGTTTGCTAACAACGTTATGTCCAAAGAGTCCAATAATAGCAAAGTTCGCTTTGATCCCTGATTCTTGAAGCCCCTTTTTAATAACCTCAACAATTTCTTCAGGTTTTTGAATCTCATCATCTATAAGAGCAGCTTCAGGTAAAGGTTCGTAGTGAAAATTAACAATATAGGGACCTTTTTTTGTATGTTTTACTTCTGCAAAACGAATACTGCTTTGACCAATATCAATACCTACAAAATGTCGAGGGCCTATTTTTAAAATATCCTTAACAAATTCTACACGTTCTTTAATTTGATCAATAAACTCCATAAAGTTCCTTATCTTTAATATTATAACGAGAAGCCAGAACTAATAACAAGTAATTAATGCACCACTTAAGAAATGGACTCAAAAGAGCACTAAATACTTTTTGAAAAACTGAGGAAAATAGATTTGAAACACAGCAACTAAAACAATAAAAGGGCCAAAAGGAATAGGTGTATTTCTATCTAATTTTTTAATAGCTATTAGGCTTCCACCTATCAAAGCACCTAAAAAGCAGCTTAAGAAGATATTTTGAGTTATTCCTAGAGGGCCTAGAAAAATCCCCAAAACTCCATATAGCTTAACATCGCCCATACCAAGCCCAACTTGACCTCTAATGACTGAATAGAGCCATGTAATAAGAAAAGGAAAGAAAAAGCCAATAAAACCACCTGATAGCCAGAACTCTAAAGGTTCGTAGAGAATTGATTTTAAAATAAAAACTGCAAGAAGGTATAAATTAAGAGAATTAGGAATAATATAAAACTCAAGATCAATAAAAAATATACATAATAATACGCAAAAAACAGATGAAAAGATTATGAATTCTAATGGCATGCTAAAAATAGGGAACCTTTCTGAAATCAATATAAATGCTAATCCTGTTAATAATTCAACAAATGGATATTTAATAGAAAATGGTTTCTTACATTTCGAACACCTTCCCCTTAATATTAAATAGCCTATAATTGGAATATTGAAATAAAAAGGAATCTTTTCCTTACATTCAATACAGTGAGAGCTTTTAAAGATAAAATCAATGTTTCTTGGCATTCTGTAAATAATGACATTAAGAAAGCTTCCGATCATACTCCCTAAGATAAAGATAAAAATAAGACTCACAAGTTCTCCTAATTAAGCTCTTTTTTCTCAAAAACTATACATGAAAGCATATTTATAAAAAACAAATAGGTCAGAGAATATGTTATTGTTTTAAAAAGGTAGCTAGCTGGTAAAGAGTGGTTATAGAGAGTTAGATCTTTAATATCAAGAATACTAAAGTTAGGCATTAACCACCTTAAGAAATCAACAAACAGACTCAGCACCTCTTGACGGATTACAAAGTTAAGCAGTGCCAGCTCATGCAAAACAGATCCTGTTATAACAACCGTAACTGTAAAAAGTACAGCGATAGTTTTGTTCGTAAAAAGAGAGAAAAAAATAACAAGACTCAATATAATCAGGGAACTTAAGAGATCAAATAATATTGTGAAGAAAATCAAAGGGCTAAGTTGACCACCCATTATCAAATAACTCGACAATATAATAACCATTAAAATGGAGCCATTCAAAATAAGGGTGAGACACATACCAAGAATTTTTCCTAATAAAAACTGCCATCGTTTGATCGGACTCACTATTGCCATGTAAAGCGTTCTATTTTCAATTTCCTCGGCCAACAAACCTACTCCTAAAAATAAGGATATTCCGAACATTGATAGAAAGTTTAATCCTAGGCCTATATCGAGGGCCATTTTAGAACGGGCCCCATATGATATTTCATAACTAATGAAACTAACAAGTGCCAATAATAGCCCTATTAAAACTGTATTAATCAGAACTTTTGATCTTATTAATTGAATAAAGGTGAAATGCCCTATTGTGAAACATGCGCGCATTTATACTCCTTTAAGATTATATATAATCGATTCTAGATTATAATTATGGGGACCAAAATAATTAATTACAGAATCTGTTGAAGAGATTACTTCTATTGCTTGAGCATATCTTTTATTATCAATTACATATTGATAACTATTTCCCAACTTTGAACACAACGATATATCCTCAAGGGCCCCTAGCTTTTCTTTGATACGAATTTCATACTTTTCTGGCGGGTATTTTTCATATATTTCTTCAAGGGCGCCTTGAAATTGAACTTTCCCATCATTTAAAACTAACACTTTATGACAAACCTCCTCTATATCCGCCAAAACGTGGCTACTAAAAAAGAATGTTTTACCTAGAGAATGTACTTCACGAATTATATCTTTGAAATCCTTCCGACCGATTGGATCAAGTCCAGATAAAGGCTCATCCATAATTAAAATATCTGGGTCTGTAATAAGCAAAGATAAAAAGCCAAGTCGTTGTAACATTCCTTTTGAGTATGTTTTAATTTTTCTATCAAGGGCATGTTCTATTTTTAACCTTTCGGCCCATCTCTTTTTAGCACTAAGAATTTGCCCTCTATCAAGCCCATGTAGTTTACTCTGATATAAAATAAACTCCATACCAGTTAAATAGGAGTAAAAATATGGCCTTTCTGGTAAAAAACTAGTTACTTTTTTAAATTCATTAATGTTTTTATGCTTTTTAAAAATTATATGACCACGATCCTGGGATATTAATCCCATCAAAATTTTTAAGAAGGTTGTCTTTCCACTTCCATTGGCACCAATAAGCCCTAAAATTTGATTCTCATCTATTGTGAAATTCATGCCATTTAAAACTTGTATTGGTTTTTTCCAAAAGTCGGCCCTAAATGACTTTTCCAAACAACTAACTTCAATTATGCTTTGCATGTTATAGTCCCTATGAAAAAATTATAAAATGCCACGTTTAAAAAATACTCTTATTATTTTAAGCCTAATCTTAAGTTTTGCTTTATTCAATTTTTTAAATCGGTCAATTTTAAAACCTGAGTTCAATATTACAAAGCAAGAAAGTGCATTTTTATTAAAGCAGGATACTTATCTAGGACTTATTCCTTTCCCAAAAAGGCTTCTGAGCTCTTTTGTTTGGATATCGACCATGTTAGAAAGTGACTTACAGAAGCATTATAGACAGGATGAAAACTCTTGGCTTTATTATCGTTTCATGACGATAAGTAAGCTAGATCCATTTTTCTATGAAAACTATTTTATTGGAGGAAAATACTTATCAATAATAAAAGACGATATCTTGGGAGCTGAAGATATTTATAAAAAAGGTATAAGGATATATAAGCATGATTTTTGGTTATTAATTAATTCCGCTTTTAACAATTATTTTGAACTAGGTAATTTAAAAAAGGCGACTGAACTATACGAAAAAGCAAGTCGCTATCCAGAGGCCCAAAAATACTTTCCTATTTTACCATCCCTACTAGCAAAACTTAAAAGAGAACTTGGATTAAATCTAAAAGATATCTATTTACTTGTTTATCGAGCTTGGGAAAAAGAAGAAATTGATGAGTTAAAAGCTCGCTATCAAGAATCACTTTATTCTTTAAAAACAGAAATTGATCTAATATGCCTTAACCTACAAAAAAATAATTGCGATAAATATGATTTTTACGGCGAGGCCTATATTAATGAGAATGGAAAATTTAAAGCTAAGAGGAAATGGAAGAAGTTTGAAATAAGTAGACGAGCTAAAAATAAAGGGGGCAAATAGCCCCCCAGAAAAAACTAATATCCCTTTTTAACTTCTGTTAAATTCTTATTTTCATTAATAATCCACTCACTAAACTCATTATTCTTGGCCTTATCAGAGCTAATAGGACCTGCAGCAGCAGCTATGAATGAATTACCATTTGGCTCAACAGTAGAAGCACTAAGACCGTCTGGATTTGTATATCCACCTGGTACTACTACGGCCTTAAGAGGAGCATCAGTATCTGCTTTTTTACCACCGACTGTTTTATTTCCTTTCCACCATGAAACTGCTTCACCACCATCATTACAACCATCACCACCGTTATCTCTAACAACTTGCGCTCCACCATTTCCAGTTAAACCGACAGCATAATAATTGGCCTCTGTAGGGCCAGCATATCCTGCAAAATCTAAGCATACGGCATAAGCATCATAATCTGCCTGAAGTGATGTTTCAGCTTGATAAACCGAAGCTAGCTGTAATTTAGCCTCTGAAGTCTTTGCTTTAGCTTGGTAACTTTTAAAGTTTGGTATAGCAACTGCTGATAAAATACCAATAATGGCAA
>JAURDE010000161.1 GCA_030828105.1 Bdellovibrionota bacterium
AGCAGCACTTTTTAGAGACTTTATTTTTCTTTTTAAGAAATCCTTATAGCCTTCATTAAGCTCATCAGGTTCTAAAATCTCAAATGAGTCAGAGTAAGTATGATACCAATTAAAAAACTCATCACTAACCTCAACGGTAGCAGCATAAATTTTTTGACCTTCATAATTGGTAATAAGACAAGGGTTCTCCATCAAGTGAAAAGGAGGGTTAAACTCTATATTATCTTCGGAAACAACTTTTAATATAATTCTACTTTCATTGCCGTTCATTTTTCTTATTTGAGAGATAAAGTCATTAACCTCTAAATTAGTATAGATAGATTTATAATTTCTATTTTTAACTACATTGAAGTTTAAAATTTCATCTAAAGGAAAATAGGAAAGACACTTTTCATTTATATCCTCTCCGACAAGAGATAAACTTTCTTCAATAAACAAAACTCTTCTGGGAAAAACATCTATTTTTGAACCACCTTTTAATTCTAAAAAAAGACTCTCTCCTTGCAACATTGCCATCTCTAATTTTTCTATAAAATCATTACCTAAAGTAGACTTTAGGTTAGGGAAATTAGCTTTGGATTCAGGGAGCGTAGGGAAATTAAAAAGGTTATAGCCTGGAAACCTTAATTTAATTTCGTTAACCTTATCTTGAACATAATACTGAAAATAGTGATTAGCATCTTTATCCATTTCATAGAAACCGTATTGAAGAGAGAGCCAATCTGAAAAGCTGAATATAAACTGAATTTTTTCTTTCGGGTTCGGTATAGAAATATATTTTTGATTATCTTTTTCTATAATTTTTACATCAAAATTAAAGTACTTTATAAACTCAAAGATTTGATTCAGGCCAACTTCATCTATTGGAGTTTCCTTAAATAACTTATCTAAGTTCTCGTCATTATCGACCCTAGAAATGAGAGCTATGACTTCCCAAAAATTATTATCAAATAAAAGCGACTTTTTTAACATGAATTATCAAGCCTTTATATTTCCTACTGTTTTAATCGGGTTTTTATTTCATGGCCTTAGTAATTTCTCCTCGAATTATGTAATAATAAAGGTATATGTTATCTAAAAAATTATTCAATAAACCTTTAATCGCTATTGGCCTATTATTTGCCTATATTTTCATTCACCAACTTTATACGAGGGGATACTTCTCCAAAAGGGCAGAGCTTCTGAAGGCGACCAGTTGTGTGGCCCTTAATGTGAAGCTTGCAAGGAATTTACCTAAGGGTTGGCTTAGTAAGTGTGACAATAACAACCTTACCGTATCGGCCCAATCAAAATTATTTAATGGAAAGCTAAAAGATCCAAAAAAATATAACGAATTCATTTATGGTGAATTGGCCAATAATCTTATATTAGTGGCAAGGCAATCCCCTGGTGATAACTTAGAAAGAACATTTTTAATTAAATTTATACTCGAAGCACCCAAAGGAGTCATCTCTGCTATAACGGAAGGGAAAGACCTCGTTAAATTGCAAACTCTCACGGATAAAGACCTTATTTTAAAGCACTTTGAAAGGACGATTCAAATCATTGAAAAAAAATCAGAGGAAAAAGCTAAATAGATCTACTTTAGATTCAAAACTCATCTTGGTATTGTCAAACTGTAATTCATATCTCTTTGCATGAAGCATTAGTCTTTCTCCGCCTTCACCATAAATAGGGTCCCCTACTATTGGGTGACCTAAATGTGACATTTGAACTCTTATTTGGTGTCTAACACCAGTTATAAGTTTCACGCTTACTAGAGTCACATCTTTGGATGCCAAATATTCACTTTCTAAAACTTCTAATCTGGCCAATTGTCCATCGTTATGTGGTAAAACCTTCATTTGCGCCCCTTTTTTACCACATGGAGCAAGATAGTTCTCTAAGAGACCTCTACAATCAAGATCTCCTTTTACAATTAATTGATAAACTTTACTCTTAAAGCTTTTATCAAAGTTTTTTCTTAATGATGAAAACAAGGTTTCATTTTTGCAATAAATTAACACGCCGGAGGTTTCATAATCTAAACGATATAGTAGTCCTTTTTCTGGACTATCTATACCCACCTTTAGAATGCTACCCTCTGAGAATTCTTGTCGTATAAAGCTTAGGCAGTTATTTTTATCGCTATAAAAATGAGGATGTCCATGAACTTTGTTAGGTTTATCCATTACAACAAAGTTATCATCATTATGAAGAATTTCGATTTCTGGGCCTAAATAAACTGGGTTGATCTTGTTTGAATTAACAAGGTCTATCGGAAGATCAAGGACCATATGTTTTTTGGCTTCTTTTGAAAGAAGGGCCTTTGGTAGTCCTATTTTTTTCAACCTGCTCTTTGATACACCTAGGATATCTATTATGGCATTTTCTACTTTAGGGTAATTTTTTAAAAGGGCAACCTTTGTCATGGCTGTGCTGGAACTGCTCGGCCCTCGTCCCTTAAATCAGTTTTTCTTAATATAAAATCAACTCTTCGGCTTAACTCTTGATTCTCTAACTCGCTTTTACCAGGAATTCTTTCTGGTCTAGAGTCTCCATAAAAAACAGATGACACTCTCGAGGACTGAACTCCCCGTCGAATAATTGTTTTTGCTACAGCTGCGGCCCTTAAAGATGAGAGGATAAATGCATCACGACTTCCGTCTGATGATGTTTCACCCTTACTTGCATGTCCTTCTATAAAAAGTGTCCACCCCTTATTAGATAATAGCTTCACCACTTTTTCGAAGACCTCTACAGATATATCTTCTATTTGTACAGAGCCTTTCTTGAAGTATATCTTATCGTTAATTCTAACTTTTATACCTTCTGGCATCTCATATATTGTAACGTTTTCCTGTAGATCAAATTCTTTAAGGTCGCTTTTCATTTGATCTAAGTCTTCAGCACTTTCCCTATTAATTTCATGCTTATCAAACATTCCTTCCATTGTAAGAAAATCAATTGGAAAAGGCTTAATGATCTCTGCACTTTCCATCATAACAGGCTGATTATCTGGTGACTTACCCGGTTGTAAAACTTCACCTTGTTTTAAAACATTCCCACCAAAGGCATTTCGTATTGATCCTAAGGCCGCTTCATATTTAGCAGACTCCGTCTTTGCAAAAGAAAGAAGAAGAACAAAGAAAGTTAGTAGCAGGGTAATAAGATCCGAAAATGTTGCCATCCACCCTGGGAGCCCGGGAGGAGGACATTCAGGACATTTTGGGCAGTTATTCTCTTCTGACATTTAATTATTCTCCTCCCTCACCTTCATCAGTTTTTCTTTGAGAAGGAGCAAGAAAAGAATTTAATTTTTCACGAATTAATCTAGGGTTTTCACCAGCAACAATACCTAGTACACCAGCTATAATAATATTCATTTTTACAGATTCTTCATTTGATCTAAATTTTAATTTATTAGCAAAAGGCCCTGCAAAAACGTTGGCAATAATAGCACCATAAAATGTTGTAAGAAGTGCAACCGCCATAGCAGGACCAATAGCAGCTTGATCGGAAAGGTTTCCTAGCATGATAACCAGACCGATAAGTGTTCCAATCATACCCATAGCAGGCCCATCATCTTTCATATTTGCAAGGACATCAATTCCTAGTTTATGTCTTTCTTCCATAGAATCAATTTCGAGTTGAAGAACAGCACTAATCACTTCTGGTGGTCTGTTATCTGCAGCAAGTGTACAAGCTTTCTTTAAAAAAATATCATCAATTGGTGCCTTTTCTAGAGCAAAGACTGACTCTCTTCTTGCAGTCTCTGCGAGAGAACAAACTTCATCAATTGTAGTCTTAGGGTCTAAGGACGTTCCAAAAAATACTTTTATACCGAATTTCGTTAGTCCTAGTACTACTTCTAACGGCCACTTAATTAAAGTAACACCGATAACCCCTAGACCAACAACAATAACAGAAGGAATATCAATAAAGGCCCCAAGGTCGCCGGCACTTAGAATCGCGCCAAGAATGGCCCCAACAGCGACAACTAATCCAATGACCGATCCAATATCCATACTAAACTTCCTTTTAGTTTCAGTGATTGAATCGGACTAAAGTAAATAAATATTTAGCATTTAGATGTTGTGGAGATTCTAAGAAATTTTTTCCTGCAAAATACTTTTAGTCGGATATATTTGTTTCGTTATTAAAAGTTTTATCAAGAAGTTTCATCATAGATAGTCTTAGTTCATCTAATGCTATCTCCTCTTCATTAATTGATAACTCATCTTGGATTAACGATTCAGAAATACCAGACAATTTTGCAAGACTTTTGAGACTAACAACTTGGGAATCTTGAGATTTATAGGGCCCATCCTTGGAAACCATAAAACACTCCTAGTTTTAATAACTGATGCATGGTGTGACAATCATATCGAGGCAATATGATTTATGTCAATTTTAGAACAATAAAAATATAAAACTGTAAGAATTTATTAGACAAAAAGCTTAGTAAAACTTTCTAGTTTTCTAAGCGTTTCCTGATATTCTTGCTCGGCCGTGCTCAAAAGAGTTATTCCTCCTCCACTAGAATAGTAGAGTTTATTGTTTTTTAAATTTATTTCTGCAGAACGAATATTTATCGAGCTGGCCATAATCTTTTTATATAAGAGAATCGTGCTTCCACAATAGAATCCTCTATCTCTCTTTTCTAATTTCTGTAAAATCTCAAGAACTCTTTTTTTAGGTGCTCCAGTAATACTACCACCAGGGAATAATGATTTAATAATTTCAAATAAATTAATCGTTGAGTCTAAAAAGGCCTCAATTAATGAATACTGGTGAATAAGACCTGGAACAAAAAGTCGACTTCTTTTTTTAATCACTCGAGCATTTGGTTTTTGTATTCGAGACAAATCATTTCTCATAAGATCAGTGATCATATATAGCTCGGCCCGATCTTTTTCACTTTTTAATAAACGCTTCCAATTTTGGTTTGAATTATTTTCATTAGCAATTGTTCCTTTAATAGGCCTTGTTCTTATGCAAAATTGTTGACCCTTTTTACTAAGTTCAAATAAAGATTCTGGTGAATTACTTAAGTAGAACTTATTTATTGAAGGAATAAAGCTCGCATGCCCATATGGTGCTCTTGCATTTGGTGTTTTCCATAGAGAACCCATAATACTTAACGGATCTGTTGTGTTAATACTAAATTCAAATTTCTCCGTTAAATTAAATTGATAGCAGTTTCCCGCTAAAAGCTCTTTATAACCTTTATTAAATTTTTTCTCATAATCATGAAAACAAACGTCACTAATATTTTTTATGTGACAGGCCCCTCCCTTTAGCTCCTTTAGATATTCTGCATCGGTATATGTAAGATCAATGGCCAAAAGGCAATCATCATTTACGTCTGTACTATAAAGAATATGTTGAAGTTCATAAAAAAGATGCATCACCCTAGGTTTCTCAAAGGGGTTGTTAAACTTGATTTTTTCACACTCTTTTAAAAAGTGATCAATAAAAACATCTTCTCTTTGTTGGGTTAATAAGTTTAGCCTATAGTTTTTATAATAGGCATAACCTGATAAAAGTTGACTAAATTTTATGTAAGGAAATTGAGGGTCCTGTGTGAGAAAGATAGAAAATGGATCTTTCATAAAATCATATAATATCTGGCTTATAGGTAAGGTTTTCGAAAGAAGTGTATTTCCCTACCCAAGACACTTTGGCCGTACCAATCTCACCACCTCTGTTTTTACCAACAATAATTTCTGCTACACCTTTATCTTTGGTATCAGGGTTGTAAACTTCATCTCTATAAATCATCATGACTATATCAGCATCCTGTTCAATGGCGCCAGACTCTCTTAAGTCAGATACGTTAGGTCTTTTATTACCTGGTCTTGTTTCAACTCCTCGATTGAGCTGGGATAAACAAAGAACAGGACAAGCGAGCTCTTTTGCCATTTGCTTTAAACCTCTTGAAATTTCTGAGATTTGTTGTTCTCTAGAAGCTATGGTGGTATTGGCCTTCATAAGTTGGAGGTAGTCAATAACAACAAGCCCAAGACCTTCATCTGTTTTGATTTTACGACATTGTGATTGAATTTCATTAAGCGAAACGCCACTGTCATTTA
>JAURDE010000250.1 GCA_030828105.1 Bdellovibrionota bacterium
CACCATTGCACCAACTGTTGGAGTTATTAGCCTAATAAAAGACCCTAAAAAAACAATTAAAAATCCCACAGAAACAATTGGACACAATACCAGCGAAACAACAGATGTTGGTTCACGTATATTAAATGATATACTTAATACAGGTCTAGATGGAGTAGGAAAAGTGGGAGAAAGTATTGAAGATGCCGCAGAACCACTAGCAGATAATGTAACTGTTGGTGGTGGAGTTAACGTGGATAGCAACGGAAATACAAATCTAACAGATGGAGAAGGAAATATCGTTGATAGAAAGCCTACTGATCCTAGTGATATGACTTCAGATTCCTTTGATTGGGAGTCTGCTATTGTCTTTTCAAAAGCACATGAGCTTAATGAATTTTTGAAGTCCGAAGAATTTAAGGAAAACTCAAAATTTAGGCAAGAAGACAAAGCGATATTAAATTTGATGGCCCAAAATCATTTAGATGCTTTGAAAGAGCTTTCCAATAAGAATATGAATCAGGAAAACGCAAAAATGTTAACTGATGATATCGCTTCTCTTCAAAGTGTTCTTTTAGATTTTGCTAATGGAAGTGCTAATGAATATGAAATTCTTCAAAGTCTAAGCGCCTTTAAAAGAAAATATGAAATGCTAAGGACCCCAGCTATGGGAGCAGGAGGTATAATCGGGATTGGAACAGTTTTAGCGGGAATCATTTATCCTACTTTAAAATGGATTAATACTCTCATAGAGGTAAATAGATCTGTGGAAAGAATTGAGGGTATAATGAAGCAATTGGATAAGGTAAAGTATACAAATCCGCATGCTATAGAATTATCTAGAAAGCTAGAAAATCTAGCTTTTAAGAATATAAAGTATCTGGCAGATAGCTCTGTAGATTATTATAAAAGTCTATACTCAGTTATAATTAAGTCTAAAATCCCAGGATCTGATGAAATTTCAGGGCCAAAAGAATTGGCAGAATATCTTTTAAAAGAAGGTGTTAGAGAAGAAGTAATAGATGTATTAGATAAAATATCTAAGGAACAGGTTAAATAATATGAAAATAAAGAAATTAGAACTAAAGATCATATTGGCCCTTTTGCTTTTTGCCGCTCTAGCAAAGCTAGGAGGTGAGTTATGGAGAATTTCAAAACTACGCTCTATGAGGTTTGTAATTGATAAAAATTATTGTTTTTCAGTTCCAAAAGATTGCAGTTATGAGTTTGGTAAAGAAAAGGTTCACTTTAGCTGTCTAAAAGGGGGCGTAGCCTCTTTAAGCTTTAGCGAAGAATCTCCTATAAGCGAGGGGCTTAGGACTACCAATTTAGATAATGAGACAGGAATAACTTCTTATTTTTATGAGACTGATAAGGATTTTAAAATTCATTTCAGTGGAAAGGATCTAAATCTAGAGTTTAAAGGGGAGTTTGGGTCCTCAAAGTTTAGTAATTTGGCCTTTATAATGAAGTGCGACTCAAAAGAATCTAGGAAATACCTTGAGGTTTATAAGCGTTAGGCAATTTTATGAGTTTTAATCTTAAGAAATGGCAAAAGATATGTCTGGTTTTAGCGGCTTCTTTTTATGTGCTCATGTTTTTTATCGCTGAGACTATGATGATCTTAAAGCTTAGAGAACGATTTATTAATTATAGAGATGGGATTTGTATTTAAACTCCCGTTGATTCGAAGGCCTTAATGAAAGGTGACTCAATTACTTTTACTTATAAGGATGGAAAATCGGTATTAAAAGCGACGAATGAAGCTTTTGATCCAAATAGTGCAAAGTTATCAAATGAAGATAAGAAAGCGAATATTTCAGAATATGTGATGGGATCAAATAAGGCCGAAAGTGTTTACTATAAGGTTAAAGGAAAAACTTTTAAGGCGATTGCTTTAGAAGGTGATTTGTCTTGGCCTTCGTTTGTACCTTAAGGTAATAGCTACTCGTACCACTTTCTGTGATATTAAATAGCTATAAATTTGTTACAAGTTAATAACTTATACAAAATAAGAATCAAGTTTGATATAAAAACTTGCGGACCGTTAAACACGACAGCTCTTTTCTCAAGAGTGAGAGTCGACGA
>JAURDE010000147.1 GCA_030828105.1 Bdellovibrionota bacterium
ATTGCAAGTAGTTTAGCAACGAGTATAAATAATGCTAATACTGGTGTGCAGGCTTTAGCGTTAGGGAATGTTATTAAGCTTGTAAAACCAGGTACAACAACCTTATCCTTATCAACAACGACTAGTAGTGTTGTCATACTAAGTCCTACTGGATTAGATCCTTTTTTTTCAATGGGAATTCCGTATCCTAGTCCAAGAGGAATTGGGGATGGTTTTACAGATCCTGAATTTGGTTGGCCAAATCTAACTCCACTTGAGCCAGGTGCAACGTTAGGTAGTGGTCTTTAGGTGAGGCTTGTTATAGCGGTGTAGAAGCTGAGTTCATTGAGTTGCTCCTGCATGAGCTTTTCAAATTGCTCTTGAAGTTGATCGGCCTCGGTTAAGTTTTCTGATTCTTTTAACCTTTTATAAAGATCGTTGAGTTTGAGGTTTCGTTTGGAGACTGAGTTAAGAGTATCTATTTGTTTGGACAGTTGATCCTCACTTTTATCTAACTCATCAATGATTTCGTTTACTAGTTTTGCCATTTGAGATTGTTTTTGCTGAAGCTGCTCTATTTCTCTCACAAACTCCTGCTCAACTTTTTGATCATTAACAACCTTTTCTTGGTAGTTTTCAATCTCTGAGATAAATTGACGTGCTAATTCTGGAACAAAAATTTTTTTGTTCGTATTGAGGGTGAGAATATCAGCGCTCTTTTGCTTTTTAATTTGAAGCTCCTCAAGCACTATATCCGCCTCTGGAGAGTTCTCAAACTCCTTAACCAGATGTTTTACTATTCTCTCTTTATCGAAGTACTTTTCTGTTAATCCGAGTAAAGTGTCCTTTGATAGACCTTTAAAATCATCTATAGAGATCTTTTTGGCACCCATTATTTACCTTTTTTGATTTTAAACTGTAACAGTCTTATCGACTATTTGGATGATGAAATTAATACCTTAGTGCTTGAAATCATTTTAATTTAGGGATAAATTTAGGTTTAAATGATTGAAAAATTAACACCTTACAGACACATAATTTGGGATTGGAATGGAACTCTTCTTAACGATCTCGATCTTACATTAAAGGCCATACACTCGCAGGTCAAAAAATTTAATTTAGATATGCCCACCAAAGATGAACATCGTCAAAACTTTGGTTTTCCAATTCAAGACTATTATAAGAGGATTGGTTTTGACCTTGATAATAATTGTTTTAAAAAAATAGCAGATGAGTTTGTTGAAGAGTATTTTGAGCATTTTCACACTGCGGAGCTCTTTGATGGTACCAAAAAGCTATTAGAAGAATTGAAATCAATTGGAAAACTTCAATCAATTCTGTCTGCCTCTTTTCAAGAACATCTAGACTATGCTTTGAAGCAACATGAAATTGGGCACTTTTTTGAAAATATTTTTGGTATCCATCATCACCTTGCGGACTCTAAGGTACAAAGAGGGTTAGAGCTTATTGAAAAAAGCCACATCCCCAAAAATGAGACGCTGCTTGTAGGGGATACGGACCACGATTTAGAGGTAGGCAAAGAAATGGGAGTTGAAGTCCTCTTAGTGGCCGATGGCCATCAGTCTTATGAAAGATTAAAAGAAATACACGATAATGTTCTTGAAACGAGAATGATTAATAACGGTGATCTCTAAAGCAATCATTCATATGCTTTAGTCTTTCCAGTCCAAATATATCTTCTACCTCACCAATGCATTCTTTATAGGCCGTTTTTCCATCCATGCTACCGCATGAGGTGAAAACTATGCAGGATAAGAGCAATAGGGTTAATTTAAAAATTTTCATATTTATCTCCTCTAGGATCTAGAGCTAAAAAGAGCACTGCTTATTAAAGCAATAGAAAGAAATAATAAACCTAAGTTGGCGTAATAAAGAATCTCAATAGTAGCTGAACACATTAATGGAGAGCCCTCAATAAAAAAACACCCTCTTCTATAATGAATAAATACCCAGAAGGATATAATAAACGTAAAAACACCACCTAAAAAAAATTTACCTCGGTTATCATTCATACTTAAATATGATCGGAAAAATGCTCTTAACCATGACTTTAAAATTAGTTTAAGGAAGTTTCTTCCGCTTATTTGATATCTATTCAAATATAGATAAAATTCACCCGAAAAATAGATAAAGGAGGGCAGGATGGCCTCACTTAATAAAGTATTTCTCATAGGAAGATTAGGAGTAGATCCAGATTTTAAAACAACGCCAAATTGGGATATACCAGTTTGTCATTTCACAATAGCAACGAATGAATACTTCAAAGATAAAAACAAGGGACAGGATCGGGAAGAGACGCAATGGCATAATATAATTGCTTGGGGAAATCTTGCAGAGGTATGTCATCAAAACCTTAAAAAGGGAAGTCTTGTTCATATTGAAGGGAAATTAAAAACAAGCTCTTGGGAAGATAAAGAAAGTAAAAAGAAGCATTATAAAACAGAAATAGAAATCATCAATATTCAGTTCTTAGAGAGAAGAACATGAAAGTTATTTTAATATTCTTGATCCCTTTTTCTGCTATTGCTGGCCCTTTTCAAATAGTTAATAGAAATTTAGGGTCAAACCCTGGACTTGAGTCACAAATTAACACTCTTTTTGATCAAATTGAAAATGATGTTAATTCACAATTACCCGATGCAGATCAAAGCACTTACTTAAAAGGAATGGCCAATGCTTCTGTGATGGGACTTAAGGGCATGGGCTCTGATTATAACAATGAAATTATCTTTACTGGACTTAGATTTAGTGTTGGTCTTGGAACCGACTTAGGGGCCGTTGGGGTCTCTGATCTCATAGGGGGAGATGTTGATCTACAAAATGTTCGAGGTGTTAATATACAACAAACTTTTAACCTAGGTGTAGACCTTTCAGCTTTTAATGCGGGAAAAATTGGTGCCATAGATTTTTCAAAAATGGAGCTTTTTTTAAATTATGGTTCAGTTAATCCAGGCAATTATAGCTCGAGTGTGAAAGGAACTGTGAAAAACCTTGGTATTCATGGGCGCTATCAGCTTATGGAAAAAAGTGAACTTCTTCCTCTCGGCCTTTTGAATTTTGGAGGTCTTTTTTTTCACTTTGGATATGAGCAAAGCCTTACGAACCTAAAAGTAAGTGTAACAACAGACTACTCGAGAACTGAAGCGGGAGTGGGAACTTTAACCGCCTCTGGAACCGCCACTGTAGGTGCCAAAGTCGCTACCTATAGTTTTCCATTGGAAATATCGACTTATTTTGATTGGCTGACATTTATGTCTACTCATTTTGGTCTAGGTTTGGATTTTAATTTTGGTAAAGCAACGAGTATCGCTGAGTTAAATTCTACAATTACCTATGATAGTGATGGAACAGTTTCTGGTGATGGCGAATTAGATATTGGCCAAGAGGGAAAACCAACAAAGGCCTTTGTCAGATGGTTCTTAGGTCATCAGTTTCATTTAAGCCTTTTGAAGGTGAATATTAATATTGGCCACGTCCCTAATACAGGCCTTTGGAATCTCAATGCCGGTATTATGCTAACTTACTAGAAATGATAGTCAACAGCTATAACTTCCTCTAAATTAGGTTTTATGAAGTCGTTAAGGACTCTTTGGTGCTCGGGATGAATTTGATATTTATCTAAATCACTTTCGGAATTAAAGGTAACTCTAAGGCCGATTTGGTAACCTTTATTTCTATCACAGAAATTTTCACCAACAGATAAGTCTTGAATTTCTGCAATCTTAGATGAAAGACTTTTAAGTTCACTTATTATAGAAGCAATGGTCGTTTCATTTTTTATTTTAAGTAAAACAATATGTTCAATCATAATTTTGATATAGTGTTCATAATTTTTTTTGAAAAAGATTCCTTTGATAAAGGCTTCATTAGATAATCTATAGCGCCTAATTCAATGGCCTCTTTAGCTTGCTCCATTTCTGATTCACAAGTCATAATTAAAAACTTAGCGTCTTTGATATTCGGATTATCACTTCGTTTAATTTTTTTAAGCAGATCGATACCATTTTTGGGGCTCATATTGAGATCACAAATAATAATATCTATCCTTCCATCGTTGGCATTTATGTGATCTAGTGCATCTTGTCCGTCTTTTGCCTTAATAAAATGAGTAAAACCATTGAGAGTAAGGAACTTTTCTATTAATACTCTTATTGTTTCACTGTCATCTACAATAAGAAAGAAGATTTCTTTTTTTTCCATGAAATTCCTAATCAAAGAGTTAATTTTTATTATATAATAAACCAATGGAAGAAAGAATAAATTATGATGAAGTCTTTGGGATTTCGAAAAAATGGTTAGACGAGCTTTTTCCTTTCCATGTTGTCATTGATGAATGGGGAGGAGTTATCTCATTTGGGCCATTACTTCAGAAGGCCATAAATGATATTGATATCGACGAAGCAATAGATAATGTTTTTGAGTATGAATTACCAGAGGGAGAAGAGGGAGATGTCGATATCACTGTCGAAAATATTAAAGAAAAGGTAATGACGAGAGTTAACCTCATTGGAAAGATGGCCCCTCTTAAATTGAGAGGAGAAGTGAGGTATTATTCCGAGTCAAAAACTTGTCTATTTCTTTTAAGACCCTTTATTACGCAGACTAACCAACTAAAACGCTATGGTATAAAGTTGGAAGATCTTCCTTTATCAGACCCTTCAATTAAATACTTAGAACTATTGGAAAAAAACTCTTAATAAATCCTAATTTTATTTTTCAAATATCAGATAAGTATTTGTAAATATACTATGATTACTGAAATTGATTTTGAAAAACATTTAGGAATCTCCAAGGATTGGCTTGATGCTATCTTTCCATTTTATATCGTCGTTGATGAATATCTAACCATTTTGGAATTTGG
This sequence comes from Bdellovibrionota bacterium, assembly GCA_030828105.1. Lineage (GTDB taxonomy): Bacteria > Bdellovibrionota > Bacteriovoracia > Bacteriovoracales > Bacteriovoracaceae > JAURDE01. Next base: position 4,862 of record JAURDE010000147.1, read on the forward strand.
TTCATTGCTACCTAAAGTGCTTGATGATTTAGAAAAAAACGAAGGACTAGATAACTTCCTTGAATTTGAAGAGGAAGAAAATAGCGATATAGAGTTTGAAGGTTTAAAAACGTCAAAAGAACTTTTGAAGTTTAATGGAAAAATGGCGCCAATAAAGCTTTCTGGTGAGGCCCGCTATATCGAAGAACATAACCTAGTTATAATTCTCTTAACTCCATTTATTAAATCCCGTAACGAACTCACCCGCTATAAAATTCAAATTGAAGAATTACCCTTATCTGACACAACATCTTGTTACCTTGATTTAATTGCTAATGATCAAGAGGGTGGTTCTCAAAGTTCGTCGAAATACGATAAAGGAGATGAAAAAAAAGAACAAGGTTTTGTCATTCCTGGGTTAGATGGATCTGATATTGATATTCCAGAGGACATTGATGTTCTTAAAAGCTCCTATAAGAAAATGGCCTATGAATTTGGAAAAGTCGCCAGAGCATCGACAGAGTTACAAGATATTATAAGAGACAAGACTCAAGAACTTGATATGCAGGTTGTAATGACTAAAGAGGCCCTTAAAAAGGCCGAGGCAGAAAGAGAGAAGGCAGAGATTGCGACAGAAGAGGCCCTTACGGCAAAAGATCAAGCTGTAAAGGCCCATAACGAAGCCTTAGTTGCCAAAAATGAAGCTGAAAGGGCCAAAAAAGAGGTTGAACAGGCAAAAGCAGAGCTAGAGTCGGCATATGAAAAGGTCGATAAAGCTAGAGCTGAGGCCAGGGCAGAAGCCGATGAAGCGATACAAGATATAATAAAGCTAAAAAATAAGGCCGAGGATGATGTTGAAATTTTAAAAGGAAAGGTAAGTAAGATTCTCCACGTCGTTAGATATGCCTCGGAAGGAGATCTAAGAAATAAAATACCCGTCAGTGGATCTGATCCAATCGGTCAGGTTGGTGATGGCCTAAATGAATTTTTTGAAAACTTAAAAAATAATATTAAAGAGATTGAATCTTGTTCATCTGCTTTAAAAAATGCAAGTTTTAATCTTAAAGAAAACAATCGCGTTATGAAAACTAACTCTGCAGAAACTACTGATCAAACCGACCAAGCAACCAAGGCCAGTGATAAAGTGACGCATGGTATGGGTGAAGTAGAAGGCAGTATGCAAAATATGATCATGGCGATAAAGGATATAACTGAGATTACGACAGAAGCATCCAATTTAGCTAATCAAACGAGTGACCTAGCAAGAAGTACAAATGAAACAATTACTCAACTAGATGTATCGAGCTCAAAAATTGGGGAAGTTATAAAACTCATCGAAGGAATTGCTCATCAAACGAACTTACTATCTCTCAACGCTCAGATTGAGGCGATGTGGGCCGGAGAGGCCGGAAAAGGTTTTAGAGTTGTGGCCAATGAGGTTAAAGAACTATCTAAACAAACTGCTGATGCCACATCACAAGTTGAAAAGATGATTACAAATATTCAATCTGACTCTAAAAAAGCGATAAGCGCAGTAACTCAGATTAGTGACTCAATTATGACAATGACTTCATACACACAGAGAATATCAGATTCAATGGTGCAACAATCTTCTTATACTGGTTTAGTGGGTAAGGTTGTTTCAGGTGCATCAGATTCTATTAAAGAAATTAACGAAAGTATTATTTTAGTTAAAGAGTCCGCCAAAACAACTGATTCTGCTATTAATACCTCACAGAGCTCAGCAGAAAATGTTGGAAAATGGTCAGAAAATCTCGATTCGTTAGTGGCCCGCTTTAAGATTTAATTGAATCAATTGTCTTTTTTATTGTTTCAATTCCTTGCATGATTTTATTAATAAAACTTTCTTGGCTTCTTATTAAATCTTGAGTTTCTACGTCAAAATTTGAAAC
>JAURDE010000153.1 GCA_030828105.1 Bdellovibrionota bacterium
CTTTCCGGTTCTAAAAGACCTTATGATCAATCGATCCGCTTTTGATACGATTCAAGCGGCCGGTGGATTTATAGACGTCAATACGGGAAATGCTCAAGACGCTAACTCAACTCCTATTTCCAAGGAAAATGCTGACCTGGCCATGGATGCTGCTGCCTGTATTGGCTGTGCTGCTTGTGTAGCGAGTTGTAAAAATGCCTCTGCCATGCTTTTTGTTTCTGCCAAAGTTAGCCAATATGATCTTCTTCCACAGGGCCAACCTGAAGCGGATAAAAGGGTGGTGAGTATGGTTCATACTATGGATGAGCTTGGTTTTGGTAACTGTACAAACACTAAAGAGTGTGAGGCCCAGTGTCCTAAAGGTATCAAAATAACCAATATCGCAAGAATGAATAGAGGGTTTTTAGGGTCTTCTATAAAAAGTAATTTTTAAAATATGGCCTCTTACGAGGCCTTTTTTTTATGACACCTCAAGATTTAGATACACTTTTCCATAATATTTCTCAATTTGATAAGCATTTGGGCCTTGAGTTTAATATCCATGATGCTGGAGAAGTGGATTTTTTGCTCAAAATTAAAGACCACCATCTAAGCTCACCCCAAAGCTGCCATGGAGGTGTCCTTGCGGCCATGATGGATACTGTTTTAGGACTTACGGTCTTAAGCTATAGTGTTACGGTAGATCAACTCTGCTCCACTGTGGAGTTTAAAATTAATATGCTCAAAGAAGTTAAACTTAACCAAACCCTTAAGGCCAAAGCAGATTTGGACTATAAGGGAAACAAGATTGTTGTTGCAAGCGCTCTTATTTTAGATGCGCAAACAAATGAAGCAGTGGCCAAAGGATTAGGTACCTTTAATTTATACCCCCTAAGTAAAAAGAATTTAACATTATGAAAAAATTAACTCAAAGACACTCTACCCTACATGCTCTTTTAGCAGGAACCCTCTTTCTGTTTCTTGCTGTTGCCATTGGCGCCTTTGGCGCTCATGGATTGGAATCTCGACTTAGTGAAAAATTGTTAAAGACCTATACCACTGGTGTCACCTATCAATTTTATCACGCTCTAGGTCTTCTTATCTTAGGAGTTATTCAACTTCACTTAGGAGAAGTTCTGAGATTGGCCCTATCAATTTACCTTTTCATGATAGGTATTATTCTTTTTAGTTTTAACTGCTATATCTACGCTCTTACAGAGATAAAACTGTTCGCTCTTATTGTTCCTCTTGGTGGGCTTTGTTTTTTGATAGGCTGGCTTGTGGCATTTATCAAATTCGCCAACCTTAAAAGAAAAATTAACTAGTCTTTTTCTATTTCAAATTCATCTAAAAGTTTTTGAAGTTCAAGATCATCAAGCTTCATTTCAGAGGCCGTACTTCTTGAAAGTCCTTCGATTTTATTTCTCTCTTCTTTACTTCTTTGAACTGCTTCTTCGGCAGAAATTAAAGACCGTTGTTCTAACTGACTTGGATCAAGAGATGGATCACCTATTTCAGAGGCCAAACCAAACTTTGATATAATCAAGATTGTTAAGAAAAAAAGCACCAAAAAATGTCTCGAAACCATTTCCAAATCCTTTGGAAGAGTACCATCCTGTTAGGCATTATACACTATCTCCGCAAGGAAAGGGAGATAGGAAATATTTAAACTCTTTTTTTCTTAGGCCCAAAGATCCATTTGTGTTGTTGTCCAATAACACGAAAAGGAGCATTTTCAAGCTCGTTCCAATTGAGAACTTCTTGGAATCTTTTTTCGGGAAAGTTTTCTGCAAAATTATAGGCCGGTGTCAGCACCCAAATTATTTGAATTTCAGGGTATTGAGAATCAAGAGCTCTTTTCTTTTCTAGACAATCAAGAAAATCTTCATGAGATTCTACGACTGATTTAATCTGGTATTTACCCTGATATTGGGCCACAAGCCTTTCTACTAAGGCCATAGAAGTTTTTACCCCTGTAGACGGAGTTTTATAATCAAATGAGATGTAATCAATTAAATCAAATAGCTCATCAACAACTCTTGTTCCTGAGGCCTCTATATTAACGTAATAACCTCTTTGTTTAAGTGCTTTAGATAAAGAAATAACACCATCTAAGTTTTTAGGATGAAGAGGATCTCCACCGGTTATAGAGACTCTTTTAAGGCCAAATTTTTTTATTTCTTCGAGGACACTATCAAGAGACCAGAACTCACCTTCATCAAAGCTCCACGTATCCATAGAGTCGCAATTAAGACATCCGACTCGACACCCTTGAAAACGAACAAAGATTTGGGGAGTTCCAATATGAACACCTTCACCCTCTGTCGCCCTATAGATAGAGTTGATTAATAAATTCTCCAAGTTTCCCTCATGTGATTCTGCCAGCAACCTACCATAAGTTGGTGTTTTAGCGTAAGAAAGAGTATAGAGAATGTAGATTTTTACCTTACGACCTATGTAATATCGGATAGTTATGGACTTTAAAGCTAAATACCTAGAGATGATGGAGTGCCTTAAGGCCGGAAAAAGGCCTTATTTTAAGCTCTCAAGCGATCAATTCATAGAACTCAAACAATACTATACACTGGCCCTGGAGCAAGAAAATAAAGAACACATACATCAAGTCCACTTCCTTCTAGAAACCGTAGGCTCCTACAGCAAATTATTTGATGATCTCCTTTATCAATATATGGAAACAGAAGTTGACCCTGAGAGTCTTATATTTTGTCTAGGTGCTATTCAAAAACAAGTCATTGATCGCTGTTCCAAAGAAGGTGAACGTCCCCCCTCTTCACTGTTTGCACTACTTCGAAAATTACTATTACATAAAAATCCCGAGGTACTCGAATGGGCCCTAAGAATTATTGAGGGCCTAGGCCCAATGAGTTATTCTTTAAAAGATGATATTCTAAAAGCGAAGCCTTCTATATGGGGAGTCTTTAATTCGCATAAAAAGGCATCGCGTGAGATCATCAATGTAATTATAAAAAATTGGCAGGCCTATGGATTAAAAATCTAGCGCTAAGGAGTTCAAGGATGAACAAAAAAGATTTTGACCCACATAACCTTCATCAAAAAATTAAAAACTACTACAACTACACCTATGATAACTCTGAAAGAAAACCCATCTTTGGAGAACTGCCTGAAGAAACTGTTAAAGTAGAGCTTCGTCCCAAAGAAGATATGGCCAGAGCTCTTTTTAAACCTGATCCCTTAATACCAGGTGGCTATATAGCTCATCCTGTTACAATTCGCGCTGTACGAAAAGATATTTTTTTAGCAGGAGAAGACTTTATTGAATTAGAGATTCTTTATACCTGTTGGAGTTGCAAAAAAGAATTAGACCTTCAATTTTGGCATTTCTGTCCTTATTGTGAAGCTTCCTTTCCTAAAAACATAGAAATTATTGGCAATAAAGCGCATTATTAATAATGCACTCCTTTGTTTGTAATATATTGTAAGAGTTTTATGACCCTATAAACATTTACGAACGAATTATCTCTTCTGTAAATTGGCTTTCTAAAATTGTTTATCAAAGGGAAGTGATTATGTTAGCAGATCTAGTTAAATGTGAAAAAACTGACTCACAAGATCGTGTCGCTAAATTTATTTCTAAGAACAGGATCTCTGATAGCAGGGAAAATAAATACCTTTCAAACGAACAACTCTTTTACTTATTGGATAAAATACTTTTTGAAAAAGAGCTTATCATCAATAAAAAAAGAGACGAGTCTGCTTTTTATCTAGATAAAAACGAGCTCGCCGACCCAGTTGATGAGGCCTCTATTAATGTACAAACGTCACAAGAACTACGTTTTAGAAATAGAGAAGTATTTTACCTTAAAAAGTTAGATAAAAGCCTTTCAAAAATTGCTCAAGGTATCTATGGCCTTTGCCAAGATTGTAATGAAGAAATTGTCTTTGAGAGACTAAAGGCCAGACCTACTGCTGAGCTTTGTATCTGCTGTAAAGAAGAGTCTGAATTGGGTGAGAAGAATTCTATATTTGGGAAAAAGTCCAAATCATTAGGACAAACTTTTAACACGAACATTAATTAGGGCCAATCAAGAAGCTGATATTCACCTATCGGATGATAGAGGTTTTCAGCTTCAATACTTTTTAGATAAGGGATATCATCAATTTGAATATCCTTTTTCAGAAGAAGAACGTCAAAAGCATACTCTTTTTTAAGTTTTATTTTATATATCTTTTGAGATAATGGTGCGATTTCTATAATCTTATCAGAGACTCCACTCTCCTCGAGCCCAACTTTCACTTCATCTAAACTCATTATTTTAGAGTAGATAAAAAGAAGAGAGCCAGCTTTAAATCCATCACAAAATCCACTTTGTTCTGAGCTTATAGGCCCAATATCTTTTATGTGTAGTTGTCCCTTCTGGTGGCCTACCCATAGGCACAGTCCTCTATCCGCTTGTTGAAGATTAAAGATGAGCGAGGACCCATAGGCACCACAATGAAGATAAACTGATTTTTGTTCTAGATTTTCTATACCGGAGATTTTCTCAGCAGACTGAATGAGCTCCTCGATATGCCCACGAGAGATACGACTGGCCTTTCCATCATTAAAGGAGGCCAATAAGAGTTCTTCATTATTAAGAGTGTAGAGGCATGACTGATAAGACAGGGATTGGAACATGACTGAACTGGCCATCAGCTTGGAGTAAGTTAAAAGTATTAAAAAGAGGATTATTTTGTTCATGATGAGTTTATCGGAATTCTAGGGATAAACTCAAAGCTTCCCTATACCCAACCATTGTGGCACATTATTTAAATGGAAAATATTGTAGAGGAAGTTGTAAGAGATTTTTATCAAAAGGCCGTAAATGACTTTATGATTGGCCATCACTTTAGAAAGATTGCTGAATTTAAACCGACAGACCCTCTAGAAACTCCCCTAGAGGCCTTCTCTGGTCATATACCTCGCATTGTTGAGTTCTGGAAAACCCAATTGTTAGGACACAAATCTAGTGAGAGTTTTAATCTTATTTCAGCGCATGAGTACCTATTGATTAAAAAGGGAGAGCTAGGACGTTGGGTTGTATTATTTAAAGAAGTTTTACAAAACTATAAAGGAAAGTATCCTGATCACGAAAGTTTTTTTCTTTTATGGGAACAGAAGATTCTTCATTTTCAAAATAAATTTCTGAATTCTACTCAACTTTTTGGGCGTTAAAGGCCTTTTGGACAAAGTCTTCGAGAACGGGTTCACCTGCCACATCATCAAAGACCCAATTATGAAAGATATAGCTTTTTGTTTGTCTTGCCATATTCATTGCTTGAGCTTCAGATTCAAACTCAATAAGTAAAAAATCAACGAGTCTTACTTTGATTTTATAACATTGGACGAGTCCAGGTACAGCGCCAAAGCCTCCGCATTTAGGATCATCGCTTAGCATTTCTTTTTGGAGGAGGTAGAAGATGCCAATTTCATCAATATTTTCTTGAGGTTCTCCTCGTTCTTTGGCCTCTTTTTTTAAAAAATGAACAAACTTTTCAACCATTTTTTCTTTTGAAATGGTGACATCATCTTTGGAGCAGCTGCATCCTCCGATGAATAAAAGAAGTGCCACCAAAAGAGGTGGCACTTTAAAAAACTTAGAAGAAAAGTCTAAAATTTGCATGATAAATATTAGAAAGTTTAATTCCATCACTTTCAGATTTGATTGGTGCTTTTAGCCCAAGATCGAGGTGGGCAACCCAAAGTTTAAGCATGGGGCTTAGAGTAAAGTATTCTTGATCAACCATTGCTCTGGCCCTAATTCCAAGTCTATCTCCCCAAACGAAGAAAGAAAGGTCAGCTCCTGCATAAACGCCATCAGCGAAGTCGTACTGACTTCTTTTATGAACACCAGCAAATGGATCAAGGTAGAATCCTACGAACTCCATGTGGTAAGAGGCGTGTAATCGAATAAGTGGATCGATTGTATAGATCAGCTCACCACCTTTATCTTTATTATCAGAAAGCGTCGCAATCTTTAGATCTTGAACTTCACCAGAGATTTTCCAATCATCCAAATCGTACTGATATCTAAAATCGAGAGTGAGCCCAATCGTTGTATTCATCTCTTCACCGAAGTCTACAACATCAGCTCCAGCAGCAATTGCGGAAGATGTAATTTTATTCTTTAAATCAGCCCGTCCTAAGGCCCCGATATTTAAATGACCCTTACCCATATTTTCTTCAAGCTCATAGTTTAAATGAAGAGCAGCTCTACCTTCCCCTTTTGCGTAGATATCAAGAGTTGGTAATGATTGACCAGCAGTTGTTCCAGCAGGAATAGCAACTTTTCCAGAATCAGCCAAAGCTCTTAAAAGAGGGGTTTCAACCACA
>JAURDE010000128.1 GCA_030828105.1 Bdellovibrionota bacterium
CTTATGGAAAACAGAAAGTGAATCTATATAATTAAGGGTTAACTTTTTTGAGCTTCTTTTTTTATCTTCAAAGATATCGTCTAAATTAATCGCAAGCTCTTTATCATAACATTCAACATTAAATTCGAAGTTGAGTCTTAAACTTCTTGGATCTAAATTGGTAGAACCAACTAGAGACCACATATCATCAACCACAATAAGTTTTGTATGATCAAAAGGTGGATCTGATTCAAAAATCTCTACTCCCTCTCTTATCAATTGTCTAAGGTCAGGATAGGAGGCCCATTTTACTAAAGGAATATTATTAACTCCCGGTAAAATAATTTGAACCCTCACACCCCTATATACCGCTACTTTAATCGCAGACTTTAAAGTTGCATCTGGTAAAAAATAAGGAGTGACAATTTTAATAGTATGTTTTGCTTGGCTTAAAATCCCTAAAAGAGTTAGCTGTATTTTTTCAAAATAGGCATCTGGGCCATCAATAATACTTCGTCCAAGAATTTCACCTTTAGGCGTCAACTTTGGAAACCATTTTTGGCCTAGCTTTTCTTTAACCGAGAAAAACCAATCCTCACTAAAGGCCTGGGTAAATTGATTCACAATAGGCCCTTCAAACTTAAAATGAATATCTTTATGAAAAGATGCTTCCGAAATCTTTTTAAGTTTTTTATCCGATATATTCATTCCTCCTGTGAACCCCACCTTACCATCAATAACCAGTATCTTTCGATGGTTTCTCATATTTGTTGTGGTAAGAAGAAAAGGAAACTTGAGGGGGAGAAATTTGGCATAAATAATTCCGGCCTTTTTTAAACTTCCAAAGATTGTTGGAAATGAATATTTCGACCCAGTAGCATCTACCAGAACACGAATTTCAACTCCTCTTTTTTTGGCTTCAGAAAGGGCGTCTACAAATTTTAAACCAATTTGATCTCTGTTAAATATATAGCTGGATAATATGATTGTTGAATTTGCCTTATGTATCGAATCTAACATTTCTGGATAGGCTTCATCTCCCCCATTATATACTGCGACTCTATTTCCTGGAACCAAAGGATGAGGATTGACCCGACTCCCAAAATTAACCATTCGAATAAGATGGTCTGGAACCTCTACGAGATGATTTTCATCACATACTGGTGAGGGGTGAGGTCGATGATCTTTAGGGATATTTTTGAGAGACTTTGCCGTTTTTGTGATACGGTTCACACCAAAGATAGAATAAAAAATTGCCCCAAGTAATGGAGAAAACCAAATTAAGGCAATCCATAACACTACTGATCTGTAGTTACTTTTATATAGAACAGCATGAATAGAGGTCCCTAAGACAAGTAATAAATATACCGGCCAAAGTACCCCTGTGGTTTCATAAAAGGGAATATCCATTCACCTATTTTAATACTAAAACAGGGCAATGTGAAAACTGGCAAAGATGTTGAGCAAAAGAGCTATGAAAAAAGCCTGACAGACCATGTTTACCTTCTGTTGGTATAATGACAAGGTCACTTTTATTTTCATCAAGAAAGTCTACCATGGCCTTTTTAGTGTCTATATTGAATAAACAGTGCGATTTAACATCTAAAGATTTACTTTGACCAAACAGTTCTTGACCAAATCTATCTAGCATCTCAAGAAACTGTGTCTTGATTTTGGGCATCATTTCCTCGTCTGGATACGTGTAAGCAGAAAACTCATTAATAAAGTTTCTGATTTCAAAAATATGGACCAAATTTACTGTGGAATTTTCTAAATTCTTATCAGCAAAAAATTTTTTATAACTTTCAAAACAAAAGTTTTCTGGAACCACAGCAAGAGTTATATTTTTAAATTGCATAGATAAACCTCCAAGTCCTCTTATATTCTATTTTAAAAAACCAAACCATGCTCTAAATCAGTTAAAAACAGATTCTAGAGATGCTAAATTGTTTTTAACCTTCGTTTTAAAACTGGCCGGATTAAACTTAAGTACACTTCGTCTTAATTCTTTGGGTTCAACATTTTTGGATTTAAGTTCGTCCATAAAAGATAAAAGAGAGTCGGCAGATTTATCTTTTAACCAAAAAACTTGTTTTTGATCCAATTGCTTTTCATAGTCCCCATTTTTTATAAGTGCTACGGGACGTCCTGCAGCAAGAGATCTAACGGCAAGCCCAGGAAGCAAAGAATGAGAAAAGTCTACGGCGCCAAGACAAGAGGCCATAAGTGGGGCCAAGTCACCTGCGCATCGTTGGCCGAAAAAGTACTTGTCGTCGTTGATGGTTTTTTTGGCCTGTTCTAAATGATTATCTAATCCAACAAATAAAAACTTAATTCTTTGGGACTTTAAGGCGTCATAAATAATTAAAGCAAAAGATGAATTTATTCCCTCTGTAGAGATGAGTAAAACATCATGTTTCCAATGAGACGAAGGAATAATTGGATAATCATCTAAATTGAAAAAAGGCATGACTTGTTTGATTTTCTTATTCGGCAACAAAGCTCTACATTTATCTTCTAGAGATGGACGGGCCACCCAAATTTCATCGGCCTGATTCAGTCCTTTTAAGGCCCAGCTTTCTAAATACTTTTTAAAAAGTTTTTGTTTCCATGACAGCTCTTCAAATTCAAAAGGCCATTGAAGTAAATATGTTATCTGCCTGGTATCTTCACATTTTTGAATAGATTGTGAAAAACCTGTTGAGATGTTAAAGACCAAATCAAAACTGCATGGTACAGCGAAATTTTTTTGAGTTGAAGGTAATAAATACCTCGCCCCATTAAAGGAGTCGATACTTTTAACCTTATGGGTAAGAAAGGTTGAATGAATCTTATGGTGCTCTATATCTCCAAGAATCTTTCCAGCATTGTGAACAAATGTAAAAATTTCTGCTTTAGGATAGAGGGCCAATAAGGCCTCTACATAGGAGGTCACTTCCATTCTTTGTATGAGGTGATCACATGTAATTGCTATTTTCATAAGTTTGGCTGTTTAAAATCATTTCGGCCTTGAATTTGGGCAAGATCTCGAAAGTAAGCCGCCGTTTTTTGAATTCCTTCTCTAAAGCTAACCTGCGGTTTATAGTTTGAAATTGACTGTAACTTCCCTAGACTAGGTCTTCTTCTTTTTGGATCATCCTCTCCAATGGGAAGGTATTTAATTCGTGATGTGGATCCAAGAAAGGTAATGATCTCCTCGGCACATTCTTTGATTGTATATTCATCTGGATTACCAACATTAAAGGGAGTTGGATCATCACTAAACATGACATTATGAATCGCATTAACTAAATCAGTCACATAACAAAATGATCTTGTTTGAGATCCATCTCCATAGACTGTTATATCTTGTCCTGTTAAGGCTTGATTTATAAAGTTAGGAATGACTCGTCCATCATTTGGTCTCATTCCAGGGCCATAGGTATTAAAGATTCTTATGATTCTAGTATCGACGCCATATTTACGATGATAGCTCATGGTTAGAGCTTCAGCATATCTTTTGGCCTCATCATAACAAGATCTAGGTCCAATAGGGTTAACATGTCCAAAGTAATCTTCTGTTTGAGGGTGTATTTCGGGATCCCCATAAACCTCGGAAGTTGAAGCTTCTAAAAACCTTGCTCCTTTTTCTCTTGCAAGGTTGAGTAGGTTTAGAGTTCCTTCACTATTAACTCTCATTATTTCTAAAGGAATTTTTTCAAAATCAATGGGAGAGGCCGGAGAGGCAAGTGAGAAAATATAATCAATGCTTCTATTTTTAAAATCAGGTAGATCTTCGTATATATTGGCCTCAAAAAACTCAAATTTTTTATAGGGGTAGAGTTTATCAAGGTTAGATCGACTACCTGTTATGAAGTTATCAACTCCAATGACACTGGCACCAAGCTTAAGATAAAACTCTGATAGTGTGTGGGGAATGAAGCCTGCTGCTCCAGCAACAAGGATGGTTTTTCCATCCAAGGACTCAGGGAGTTGAATCATATTGTTTTCCATAGTGTTCCTTTCCTTGAAAACTTAATTTACAATAAAAAGACTTCTTATGCTACAGCGAAGCTATTAATGCGTAACACAAAAGACTTTCAAAGAAAAAAACAGAACTTAACCCCTCAAAGAATTTTCGGATAAAAACTTATCCATTGATTCAAGTGCTCTTTGACTCGCAAGATCTTTTTTTAGAGTTTTACGCTCACTTCTTTTTAATTTCTTTTTTGTAATATCGACTTTGGGAAGAAGCCCAAAGTTAATATTAGATGGTCTTGGTTGGGTCGCCGTCATAATATAATTAATGAGTGCCCCTATAGCTGTGTCTTTAGGAAATTCTTTAGGAGTTAATCCGTTAATTTTTCTTAGAATTTGATAACCAACGTATAGCCCCATGCTCGCACTTTCAGTGTAGCCTTCAACACCAGTAATCTGGCCCGCAAAATAGATATGAGGATACTCTTTTGAGCTAAGGTCAAAATTTAATAGATTTTTAGAGTTGAGAAAACTGTTTCTATGAACAGAACCAAGATGGTTGAAAGAAGCATTTTCAAAACCAGGTAATTTTCTAAAAACTCTCAGTTGTTCTTTGTACGTTAGCCTATTTTGAAATCCCACCATATTATAGGCATCACCTTGAAGGTTTTCTCTTCTTAGCTGAATCACTGCATATGGTCTTTTCCCATCTGGCATTTCTAGGCCAACAGGTTTCATACAAGAAAAGCGAAGAGTTTCCTCACCTCTTTTGGCCATAATATCTACTGGTAAACAGGCCTCAAAGAAGTTCGGTTTTTCAAAATTTTTAGGCTGAACAATCTCTGCTGTTTTAAGATCGTTTACTAGATCAATATATTCTTGCTTATTTAATGGAACATTAAGATAATCTGCTTCACCTAGCTCAGGCTCTTTGTATCTATCTTTAAAATACATTTTACTTAAATCTAAAGAGTCTGCATCGACGATAGGGGCAATTGCATCATAAAAATAAAAATCATCTTTAGAAATATTCTCAATGATCCATTTCTCGAGCCCTTCAGTTGTTAAAGGACCTGTTGCAATGATTATGTGATCACAATGAAGCTCTTTGGCCTTGGTCTGAGGATCGCTAACATTATCTTCAATAAAATTGATTAAAGGGTGTTCATTTAAAGATTTATGAACAAGCTCAGAGAATTTGTTACGATCCACACTTAAAGCATCCCCTGCAGGAACTTTTGATTTGTAGGCCATTTCAAGAACTAATGACCCAAACTTCTCCATCTCACTTTTTAGAAGACCATGAGCTGAGTTTGGCCGAAAGGACTTTAGTGAGTTAGTGCATACAAGTTCTGCAGCAGTTTTTAGTGTTTGGGCCGGAGTTGGAGTCTTTGTTTTTCCTTCAAGGAGAAATACTTCTATTCCTTGGGAAGCTAAAAAATAGGCAGCATCAGACCCTGCTAGACCTGCTCCGATAATAAGTACTTTTGTATTTTTAATGTTGTCCATAATTCAATCGATTTGTTATCCTTGTCTTAACAAAAGTGACAACGCATTGTACATAATTTTATGAGTTTAGACATACACATTCATCAAACAGATTTAACCGTCGGAGACTTCCGCGAAGCATTAAAACTTCTTCAACATAATACAGATAAAGAAGGTCTTCATTTATTCCCTGAACTTTTTCTTACAGGTTACCCTCTCCAAGACCTCTGCCTTCAACAACCCTTTATTGACGCTTACCTATTAAATATGGAAGTTATTAATAATTGGTCAAAAAAAGAATGGAAAGCAAAGAATACGGCCATTTTAATGGGTGGCCTCCATTATCATTTTGATGATAATGGCCTTCCCTTTCATATTCAAAATGCGATTTTCTGCCTTATCCCAGGAAACGAGCTTGAAGTTATTTATACAAAAAGACTTTTACCAAACTATGATATTTTCGATGAAGAAAAATACTTTACCGAAGGTACCGAAAATATAATTTGGGAATTTAATGGTCTAAAAATAGCACCTATCATTTGCGAAGATATGTGGCCTAGCAATTTTTATACTTTTGATCCTGTCGAAGAGATTAGAACTAAAGCAAAGGAAGGTATTGATCTTATTGTTAACCTAAGTGCCTCCCCTTTTCATATTGGAAAACTTAGAAAAAGAATTGATCGAGCAAAAGAAATATCTGAGGTACTCTCTGCTCCTTTCATTTATGTCAATAAAACTGGTGGAGAAGATGAAATCTTATTTGATGGATTAAGCTTCTACATTGAAAATGAAGAAGTTAAAAATATTGCAAACCCCTTCCAAAAAGACTCTTTTACAATTGAGATAAATAAAAATAATAAAAAACCTTCTCCAATTAAAACACCCAAAACAGTTAATACATGGGAGTCACTTTTTAGCCCTCAATTTGACCATTTAAAAGATACTGTTCGACTAAAAAAGCTTAGTGATGAGGAATTGGAATCAACTTTAAAAGCATTAAAGTTTGGGATTCAAGAATATGCTCGAAAAAGTGGTTTTAAAAAGTTTCTTGTTGCCCTAAGTGGTGGAATTGATAGTTCACTCGTTTTGGCAATTGTCCACATGGCCCTTAAAGAAGGACAAGATTTAGAAGCTATCTTTATGCCTAGCTCATTTTCAAGCACTGAAAGTCGTGAGCTTTCTGAAGAGCTTTGTCAAAACTTAGGAGTAAGGCTGCGACAGTTCCCAATCAAGTTCCTTCATAGCAGCCTTAGAACGGCCTTTATTGATCATTTAAGCGCTCCTTTAGAAGGCCTATCAGATGAGAATATACAAAGCCGACTCAGAGGATTATTACTTTATGCACGTTCCAACCAAACTGGTGCTATGGTTTTAAATACCTCGAATAAATCTGAAATTTCCGTTGGATACTCAACTCTTTATGGAGATTCAGTTGGGGCCATTAGTGTATTAGGAGACCTTTACAAGTCTGAGGTTTTTCAACTTGCCCAATATATCAACCATAACTATGGTCATTTAATCCCAAATAGGATTATCGATAGACCACCTAGTGCGGAACTCAGACTAGATCAAACAGACTCTCAGTCACTTCCTCCCTACGAAATATTAGATCCAATTCTAGAGGGCCTTCTCAGCTACCGATTATCTCCATCGGATATTGTCGATCTAGGGTTTTCAAAAGAAGAGGTTCAAAAGGTATTTAACCTTTATCAAAAAGCAGAGTACAAGAGGAATCAATTTTGTCCTATAATTAAACTCAAAGCAAAAAGTTTTGGGTTTGGTTATAGAGTTCCCATTTGCAAGGCTATAAGAGATTATATTTAAAAAGGAGTATATATGTCCGAAAAAAAACAATTTAAAGCAATACTAGAGAACTGGAAGTTGATAAGAGAAGAGATCAATAACTTTGTGGAAGATAAAAATATCAATGAGCTAAAAAAGACAGCAAAAAAATTCCTTTCTGTCGCACAAAAAGATTTAAAGAACGTTAACAAATTCATCGAAAAAGACATTAATGGTTTAAAGAAAAGAATCCATGATGAGAAAAAAGATATTGAAAAAATGGTTGATAAGATCATTAAAGTTGAAATTAAAAGGGCCAAGGAATTTGTAAAAAAGCAGAAAAAAGAGCTGGCCAAAATACAAAGTAAAATTAATGAAATAAAGACAGGACCAACTAAAAAGAAGACCACAAAAAAGAAGAAAGTCGCCAAAAAGAAGGCCACAAAAAAGAAG
>JAURDE010000206.1 GCA_030828105.1 Bdellovibrionota bacterium
AGTTCGTCTTGAAGTTTTTTAATTTGATAATTAATTTTTTCATTAACGATCTCTATCTTAGATTTGTTTCTCACTTTCATATATTTTTCTAGCTGAGAAACTATTTCTAGTTTTCTTTTGGCATGCTTGTCTATCCACATTTGTTCAGTGCTCATTATTCTTTCCTTTCTAATAATTTATATTATTTATAACATACAATATGCTATAGACACTATCCTTTTTTTAGAGAAAATATTTTTAAATCCACTATATTATTAGTGTTAACGCAGTTAACATTTCCTCCTTTTATTGACTAAAGGGGCCCGAATGGTAGTCGGGCCCCCCACTTTATTAAAGTATATTTATTTTTTTGACACCACGTTGAAGAGCGTAAGGAACAATTGTAAATCCTTTGGCACATCGGTTTTGCTCTTGCATGTAAATGTCCCAGTCATATCGACAGGCCTCTTGATAAGCCTGCTCATCGTTTTCATAAAAACCACAAGTCGAACAGTGCGAGATAAAAAAAGTTTCTTGATATTTTACTTTTTTATATCCTTTACCCCAACAATCACAGTCTTCACCTTTTTGATTATTGGCTAACCACTCCAGGGCGTTCTCTTTACTGTAAAATTTTCTGATTAAAGAACCGTAAAGATCATCGCTTCCGGAGTAACCATAGTTATCGAAAATACTAAACTCATCGATATTTGTTTGTACAAGTTTATATTTCATATTTGTTGAGCCTCCACTCTTACTTTAAAACCTAAGTCTTTAATCCAAGCAATCTCGGTTCGACTAAAAGTTTTCTTTCCAACAAGTGCTGAAAATTTTTTTGCATTTCCACATACAGGATAAATTAAGTCGTTCCCGTATACACTTTTAAGTTGAACAACCACTTCACGATTTTCAACTTCTTCTCTCTCGAGTCTTTGATAATGATCTAAATGATCATCCATTGTGTGATATAAGTTTGACATTTTTGGTAGCCTCCTATTGCTACAGACACCAACCCAGGGCTAGGAAGCCCTGGACTGTAATTCTTTTCTCAATCTTTTTAAAATTTGCATTGAGATTTTTAGATCGTCTTTCAAGGTTTGCTCAGGAACAGAGGTATACCCCGCATTGAGATCGCTTCTTATGCCGTCGACATATCTTGACATCGCATGTGTCAAGATTTCAAGGTCGTATTGTTTTGTTATTTGCATTTTATATGGCCTCCTTTTGCCATAGACACAACCAAGGCACGCTAGGCGCCTTGGTGAATTGCCCGTATTTTTTCTTGCTTACGGTCTTCTTTTTTAGAGAGCATATCTTTATGCATCTCGATAAGTTTTTCTGGCTTGAGATAAGCAATGTTATGCTGAAACCAGATCGACATGTGATAGCCGCCGTCGATGTCTTGTAAAATGAAATCGTAGATTTCACTGGCTAGCTTGTCTTTTTGATACTGCTTCAAATGTTTCATTCTTGATATAAATCTAACTCATCACCGAAAAAATATTTTTCGTGAGTATTAATCCAATTAATTATATCGAGGTGCAGGTCTGACGTTCCGTTAAATCCTGTGATCTCATTATTAGTAATATAGAGATAACAAGAGTTATCATGATTATTATGTTCAACGTAAAGTTCATTACCTTTGTCAAAAATAACCATGTTCTTGTCTTGGTGTATTACTTTATTCATATTGGTAGCCTCCTATTGCTACAGACACTTAGTAAGACGCGGTGGGAGGACCGCGCCTCGCGGGAGGTATTTATTTTGATTTATAATGAGGGTTAGGGTGTCGCTCAAAATAATTAGCGTACAAAGAACCTAAGTAAGTAGGATAATATTTACCTACATAAACATGTTCAGTTTTTGAAGAGAACCATTCTTTTCTAAGTCTAATAAATTTTGTTAACTCTTTATAAGAATGAAAGACTAGTCCATTTTTATTTTTCCAGTCTTTTTCGCTTCGATACAAAGTCCAACAGACTCGAACTGTTTGTTCATCTGCTTCGAACTCTCCTAGCCCATGATTTGAAATATATTTTTTTTCCATATTGGTAGCCTCCTATTGCTACAGACACTGGGAGGGAAATTACTTTTTCCCTCCCTATAATTATTTATAAAGATTGAGGAACAGTTGCTAAAACTTCAGCAAGTGATTTTATTTCATCTTTAGTTAATTTGTATCTAAGAGTTACTTTCTCAATTACTTCAGATTTTCTCTCTTTGTGTACAGATTTTTTGAACACAATGTTTTGGTAATTGTTTAGTAAATCTAGATAAGCGTTAATAGTATTTGGTGTTATTGGTCTCATAATATGTAGCCTCCTATTGCTACAGACACTGGGAGGAAAAATTAAATTTCCCTCCCTATAATTATTTAATGGATATCCATATCCATCCATTTTTTACTACCAACGTGGCGCACTGTTCTGCGCTTTTGTTTGATAGAAGGATGTGTTTGTTTGTGGATCGCAGTCCAGTCAAATAAGGTAACATCACCTTCAGTCTCAACCCAACAAACAGCACCACAACTTAATGATTTGCTTGGTGAGTAAACAGTCTTTGAATGACTGTGATAATTTATTTCGTGAGCATAGTAAGTCTTACCTCGATGCTTCACAGTTAAAACTGGAAACTCAGTTTTATTTTTTTGGTTATACTTAATCATGTGCTGATTAACGTGAACAATTGTTTTTGCAGTATTCATTTTAATGGCCTCCTATGCCATAGACACTCAGAGAGAAGGCGCTTATGCGCCCTCCCTTTGTTCTTTTACTTTAGCAAGATAACGCTTAGTGATTGCTGTTATCTCTTCGTCGTATTTTTTATCCGACCATTTTTCTTCGATGGCTCGATCAGTAAGAGCCGTTAACTCTTTGTCATGAGCAGTAAGATTATCCTGCTCTTCTTTTGACATAGCATCCCACTCTTCTTTCTCTTTGATGTTTACGTAGTCATCAGCTTCTTTAATAAAGCAGCCGTCATACATATCCTCGTTTTGATATGTGGCACTATCTAAAACATAAGGCCAGTGTTTGATCACTTCCTCTTCAAAGATTTCCATCAGAGTTTTTTCGAAGTGATTTACGATACCGGAAAT
>JAURDE010000012.1 GCA_030828105.1 Bdellovibrionota bacterium
ACAAATATTCTTTCTAAAAACTTAAAAACAAAAGAAGAAGATGAGCTTTACGAAACGCTTGATCCTTATTTTAAAAAAGATGCTCGTCTTTTCATAACTTTCTTTGCCTCGAATTCATTTCGATTACGAACAATCTTAAATCTTGCAAAAAAGAATAGGCGCACAGTAGTTACGTATGGTGCCTCGATGAAGAATTACCTCGAAGTTGCAAAAAAATCTGAGTTTTTAGATGACACTACCTCAGGAACATATGATGTAGATGAAATAGACCCTGAAGATAAATCTCTTGTTATACTTGTCTCAGGCTGTCAGGGTGACTTTAAATCTGCAGTGAGAAGAATTGCCAGTAGGGAAGATAAGTACTTCCAACTCAAAAAAGAAGATATATTTGTCTTTTCTTCAAAAACTATACCTGGAAATGAAAATAAAATTTCAACCATCTTAAATAAAATAACAGAAGAAGGAGCAGAAATTGTAACAAGCGATGACGATTTCGTGCATGTCTCTGGTCACGCTGGCAAAGAGGATCTTACTATGCTTTATAAAAGCTATAGGCCTACTCATTTTGTACCTATTCATGGTGAGAGTTATTTTCTTAAAAGACACTTAGAGTTTTTTTCTAAAACTAACAAAGAAGCAAAAAGCCACCTCCTTTTCAATTTCGATCAACTTAATTGTGACTTATGGACTGTTAAAAAGAATGAAGAAAAGAGTCCTATTTTAGTACAAACAAAAGATATCACTATTTCTAAGGAAAAGATCAAAGAAAGAAGGAAAATGGCACAAGGAGGTGTCATATTAGTGTCGATAGATATAAAAAGAAGAAACTTTAAAGTTACAACAAAAGGACTACCAGAAATTATTGAAGAAAAAAAAATATTTCATATTGTGGAAAAATATATAAAGAAAACACGGTTCTTTAACCTTGAAGAACTTAGGATACTCATAAGAAAATCAATTAGTCGAATAACTGGGATTAAGCCCGAAGTATATATTCATGATCTCTAGCCTATTTTCCTTTTTTAAAAAATTTAGACATTGCAAATTTCACATTTTTAAAAAGGCCATAAATCAATGTCAAATTTGCGAAGAAATTTTATGCTCCCAATGCTCACATTCATTTGGAAACTTAAACTTTTGTCCAGCTCATGCAAACCTCTATGAAAATAATAAATGGGTAGCAGTAAAAAGGGCCACAACAGACTCTGAATCCTCTGAGCAGGCAATTAAAATATATGACCTAAAGGAAAATTTGTGGGAAAGAAAATCGATACCTAGTTATCTTGTGACCGAGTATAAAGTTAATGAAATAAAAAATCTAATAGAGTCCCACATCACTCTCTTTTGTCTCGAAAGTGATGTGGAATATTTTAAAGTTTAACTATTGAGTTCCTGATTATCCTGTCCTTCACGGCGTAGATAACTTGGTCTATCTAACTCATCCTCATCAAAATTAATAAAGCCTAGTTTTTCAGCAATAGATTTAGTTCGATTTGAAACTGGTCTTTCTGCAGGTGCTTCAGCTCTTACATGATTGACAGGTTTAGGTGTAGAGAGAATCTCTTGCTGATAACTCTTAGAAGCTTCTTGTATAGTTCTTTCAAGAGAAGATAATTCTCTCTCTGGATTAGAAACGGCCGGTCTTTCTTCATCAACTATTTGTTCTTTAACTTCATACCTTTCTTCAATAGGCTTTCTAACCTCTACTTTTTCCTGAATAGGCGCTTTTTCTTTTGGTAAATCCTGTTGAACATCAGAAACTTTTACTCGTTCTTTACCACCCAATCCAGTAGCTATGACAGTCACTTGAACATCATCTTCCATTTCTTTATCAATTACAGTTCCGAAAATAATTTCAGCATCATCATCAGCTGCTTCCATAATTAAAGTCACGGCCTCATGAGTTTCGTGCATACTTAATGTTTCACTTCCCGTTATATTAATGATGATACCTGTCGCTCCATCAATGGAGATATCCTCCAGAAGTGGCGAGCTGATGGCCTCTGTCGCAGCTTTAACAGCACGATCAGGCCCTGAACAAATCCCTGTTCCCATTAAAGATAGACCTTTATTCGCCATGACAGTACTAACATCAGCAAAGTCACAGTTAATATGACCTGTATTATTTATTAAGTCTGAAATTCCTCTAACAGCATTAAGTAATACTTCGTCGGCTTTTTTGAAAGTGTCTACCAAGGAAAGGTTATCCCCTGCTAAATAAAGGAGTCTCTGATTGGGAATTGTAATAAGAGAGTCTACACTTTCTTCCAATGTTCTAATACCTTCCCCTGCTTGTCTAAACCTTCTTTTTCCTTCAAAAAGAAATGGTTTTGTAACAACACCAACAGTTAAACATCCTAGTTCTTTAGCAAGTTTAGCTATAACAGGAGCTCCACCAGTTCCTGTACCGCCTCCCATTCCAGCGGTTATAAAGACCATATCAGCGCCTTCAAGAATTTCACTTATTCCTTCATATTCATCTAAAGCAGCTTTTCTTCCAACCTCTGGATTAGCTCCTGCTCCTAGTCCTTTAGTAATTTCATGTCCTAATTGAATTTTAGTAGGAGCAAGGTTAGCGTGCAAAGCTTGGATATCAGTATTTGCTACAATATACTCCACTCCTGTAAGTCCAGCTTTAATCATTGTATTAACGGCATTCCCTCCACCGCCTCCAATACCTACGACCTTAATTTTAGCTCCTAAACCATTTGTTTGATTGTTCTCTGCAATTTCAAAGATACCGCTCATATAATCCTCCCAATTTAAAATATTTCCTTAAAAACGCTCTTAATTGAATCACTTAAACGCCCTAAAATATCGTGGTTAACCATCTCTGAAGGCATCTCTTGATCATAATGATATTTACCCTTACTACCTTCAATCAAAAGTCCTAAAACAGTTGAAAATTTCGGATTTCTCATTATATTTGTCATCCCTCCAAAACTTTGAGGGTAACCAACCTTTACTGGACGTTCTAAAATATATTCAGCAAGTTCCGGAAGATCATTAATCAGTCCGCCTCCGCCTGTAATCACATAGCCTCCAGTTATTTTTTCGTCTAACTCTTTTTCTTTAATAATATTTTTAATTATATGAAATAACTCTTCCGCTCTAGCTTCAAGCACTTCACTAATTTGTCCAAGACTAACATCTCGAGGTTTAGTCCCACTAAGACCTTGAACAGAAATACTTGTCATCTGATTAAGTTTCTCTTTTAAAACAGAGCCATGATTAACTTTTACTCTCTCTGCTTCATTATGAGATATTTTCAAGGCAACAGCTAAATCATTTGTAAAATGATTTCCACCAACAGGAATTATATGAGAGTGAATGAGACTTCCATCATGCCAAATAGCAACATCAGTAGTTCCTCCACCTATATCAATTAATACCACTCCCATCTCTTTTTCCTCAAGCGTGAGAACTGCTTCAGAGCTAGCTATGGGCTGAAGTATAATTTTTTGCGTATGTAAACCTGCATGCTCAACACATTTTACAAGGTTTTGTATAAGACTAATTTCCCCTGTAACTACATGAACATTACATTCGAGCCTTACACCAACCATACCTTCAGGGTTCTTTATTCCTGCTGTATTATCTACTTTGTATTCTTGAGGAATTATATGAAGAATCTCTCGATCACTAGGTATAACGACTGCTTTAGCGGCTTCTAGAACTCTCTCTACATCATCATGAGTTATCTCTTTATGCTTTATAGCAACCACACCGGAGCTATTAAAACTGTAGATATGATTTCCCGCTATGCCTATTGTGGCCGAATCTAACTTCATACCTGCCATTAACCTAGCTTCTTCTAAAGAAGCCTTGATGGACCGGACCGTTTTATCCACATTAACGACCTGACCTTTTTTAAGGCCATAGCTAGGGTGAGTTCCAATACCGATGATTTCAATTTCTGAATTTGGTTTTTGATAGCCTACGATAGTACATACCTTGGTGGTACCTATATCAAGACCAACAATGATATTTTTGTCACTCATGAGAGTCCTTTCTCATTTTTGAATGGAATCATTCCATTCTTAGACATGCGTCTAGTAAATTTTAGAATTTGTCACTAAACCTGACAACTACTTTCTTGAGGTTAGTCATATTGATGACTGAAGGGATTTTCTTTTTATTTTTCATATGAGCGATTAGCTTTTGTAATTTCTTAACCTTTTCGCTCCACTGTTTATCGCCAAAAAATGTTGATGTAGGCGATCCATTTATTGAAAGAATAACCGTAAGCTCATTAGAATTATCAAGAATTATTTCTGAGGTCATTGATTGTAATTCATGGCCCATTTCGTGAATAAGGTCTGTAATTTCTAATCTTTTTTCTTTATCAATAAGCTTAACAGGCAAAGCGAGACTTGGAAGAGGTGATGTAAGCTTTTTTTCTTCTCTTAAAATAACTTCATATGTCGGATCATAAAGCTCACCATCATCAACAAGTATGGCCTCGTATGAGTCAAGTCCACCGTCCTTATATACCTGAACTTTTGTTAATGGTTTTGGACAATTAAACTTAAACTTTAAAAGGTCTTTTAAAGGATCATAATTAATTTTATAGCTTGCAATAAAATGTTTATCTTTGAGCTCTTCTTTTAATATGATTTTCTTTACATCATGAAGAGATCTATTTTTTTCAAACTCTTTTACTAATTTTAACGTTAGTGTCCCAGCTGTACGAGAAGGACAATTGCCAAAAAAGGTCCTATATTTACTTTCTTTATTTTTGGGTTGAATGTTGGCCGTAAGTGTTTGAGCAAAGATGAGAGAAAAGAAAAAAAATAGTTTCATAGTTTTACTTCGAGTTCAAATTCTTTTCCAAATTGAAGATAAAGCTCCGATTTAACTAATTCTAAAAGCTTTTGCACATCTTCTTTAGTGGCCCCACCTTTATTGATGAGAAAATTAGCATGCACATGACTGATCTGTGCACCACCAACTGTGAACCCCTTCAAACCCATTATATCTAAAAACTTTCCTGCAGGGCAAGAACCAGAGTTATTCTCTCCACTTTCTTCATAATTCTTAAACATACATCCACAAGTTTTATCTTTTAATGGCTGTGTCTGATTCCTATAGGCTAAATATTCTTTAATCTCTTTTCCTATTCCAGGAGTTACTCCATGATGAGTAATTTCAGCTTCATAAATAACATCTCCATCTCTAAGAAAATTATTTCTCCGATAAGCAAAGTCTTCTTTTTTGATCTCCCTTTCATGGAGCTTTCCGTAACGATCAACATACTTTACTTTTTGTATGAGGTTCCCAATTTCTCCTAAACGAGTACCTGCATTCATATAAATAGCACCACCCAAAGTGGCCGGAATTCCCGTAAAGGACTCCCAACCTTTTAATTCGTACTTAATCGCTTGAGATGTAAGAATATTAAGAGGTATAGATGCTGGTAGAGTATAGGTTGGTTTGACCATTTCAAATATTTTTTTATCGTAATCAAAATCAAGCCTTATATAAGGAAAATCACTATTTTGGGGTAATATCTGATTGGCCCCAAGGCCTAGTATCCTAAAATTAAGTTCATACTGATTTAAAAGCGAGAGTACTTTTATTAAAGCTTCGATATTTTTAACTGTAATCAGGTGACCATTTGCCTTAAGATTGAGGGTAGATCTTTTGCTGAGATCTTTATCTATCTCTACTTCAACAAATTCAACATTTTTTAGTTCATTAATTAAATTCATTCTGAACAATTTCTCTAATTTTTTTACCAATAGTGCCTGCCCCTAAAACAAGGAAAGTCATCTTCTTCTCTTCTACGGTATTTAGAATATCAGAAATTTCATCAACCTCTATACTCTTTACAAGCTCCGGATGAATCTTATTAATATCATTGGCCAGTATAGAAGAGCTTATTCCAGGGATACTGTCCTCACTAGCAGGATAAATTGGACAAAGATAAACTTCATGAGCTTGATTAAAGCAATGAAGAAAATCATTCCAACACTCTTTTGTTCTTGAATATCTATGAGGTTCAAAAATAACTTTAATTTTATTTTCTGGTCTTGTTTCTACTGCGGCCTTAATCGTGGCCATTATTTCTGTAGGATGATGACCATAATCATCAATTATCTCTAGATTTTCGTTCTTATAAAGTGTTTGAAACCTTCTACCAACTCCTTTAAAAGCGGCAATACTTAAAGAAATAGTATCAATATCTAATCCTAGTTTGTGGCTAACAGTAATAGCTCCTAAAGCATTAAGAACATTATGTTCACCAGGCAAATTAATTTGAATATTTTTTTGAAATTCATCGTTTATATAAAGATCAAAAGAACTACTATTTTCAAAATACTTCAAGTTTCTTGCATCATAATCAAGTTTGCCCTCAAATCCTTGTTTAAGACCAAAAAGGGCATAAGGCTTTTTCATTCTTTTTCGAATTTCTTGAAGTCTTTTATCATGTGCATTTATTGCACAAACGCCATAGAAAGGAATTTTATTAGCAAAGTCTTCAAAAGCTTCGAGTAGATTATTTTCATCTTTATAAAAATTCATGTGATCTTGATCAATATTTGTGATCACTGAAAGGATAGGGTTAAGAAGAAGAAATGATCCATCACTTTCATCAGCTTCGGCGACAAGATATTCACCCTTACCGATATTAGCATGACCATTTAAATTTTCTACGATTCCTCCTATCACATAAGTTGGATCAACTCCTCCCCCTTGAAGAATTGTGGCCAAAAAGCTTGTGGTTGTCGTCTTTCCATGAGTACCAGCAACAGCTATACCTTTTTTGAGCCTCATAAGCTCGGCCAGCATTTCGGCCCTTTTCATAATGGGAATTTTCTTTTCTCTGGCCACTCTAAACTCAGGATTATTTTCAACTATAGCTGAGCTATAAACTACGGTAGTTTGATCTGTTATATTTTCTTCTCGATGTCCTATAAAAATATTAGCACCTAGTTCAGTGAGCCTATCAACTGTTACTGAATGAGAAATATCGCTACCAGTAACCTTGTAGCCCATTTTAAGTAAAATTTCGGCAATACCACTCATACCGATTCCACCGATACCAATAAAGTGAATTTTAACAAAAGGGTTACATTTAATATCGTGCATAGGGACCTTCTTCCATTCTTTCCTCCTCATTACAACACCTAAGAGCGGAAAACAAGAACCCTATACCAATGAGGTTGGCCACTAGAGAAGAGCCACCATAACTTATGAAAGGAAGGTTTAAACCTTTTGTAGGTATTAGCCCCAATACAACGGCCATATTAAGTAAGGCCTGTAGGCCAATGACAAAAGTAACAGAGGCTACCATTATTAATGCGACGCGTTTTTTTGTACTCAAGGCCATCGAAAAGCCTATCCCCAACAGATAAAGATAAATTAGTGTTACTATGAAAACTCCAACAAAACCCAATTCTTCTGCCAAAACACTAAAAATAAAATCATTATGGGCCTCTGGTAGGTAAAAAAGCTTTTCATTACTATTACCAAGACCTTTGCCAAATAAGGACCCATTAGCAAATGCCAAAAAGCTTTGAATAATCTGAAAACCACTTGTTTTAGGGTTCTTCCAAGGATCCATAAATGCCAAAATCCTTTGAACCCTATAAGGCGCCATAAATAGAAGACCTATACCGGCAATAGAGCCTGATATCAAAAATGTATAAAAATATTTCCTCGAAAAGTTCCCAATATAACAGACAAAACTAATAACCAAAAAACATATAGTAAATGAGCCATAATCAGGCTGAAAAAGAAGTAGAATTAATGGTGCTAAAAGTATCAAAGAGTTTTTAATTCTCTCTTTTATATTCATTCTGTAGAAGTTTTCGAAATAATAAACAGAACATAAGAGAATGGAATACTTAACAAATTCACCAGGCTGGACTTTAAGTCCCATTACCCCAATCCATCTATGAGCGCCTTTAATATTAACTCCTAGACCAGGAATAAATGTCAAAAGCAATAAAAAACTAAAAAATATATTTATATAAGGTGCATACTTTATCCAAACTTGAAGTTTTGTCTTGGAGATAACAAATAAAGCACAGCCTCCAATGATTAAGAAAATAAACTGCTTGAAGAAAAGGTACGTAGAACTTCCAAATGTTTCTTTCGCATAGATATAACTACTTGAATAAACCATAAGAAGGCCAAGAAGGCATAGCATTCCTAGGCAGCCAAGGAAGTATTTTTGTTTTTTATCTTGTTCCCAAAGTAGAAAGTTCACTCATTTATCTTAACAAATAAATGGCGAACTTCAATCTGATGATTTTTTATAGTTGATAAACAAGCTTCTTGTAATAATTCCCTCTTTCTTCATAATCCCTAAAGAAATCAGTTGATGGATTTCCTGGACTCAAGAGGATAACATCACCAGTTCTTGACTTTTGATAGGCCAAAAGAACAGACTCTTCAAATGAACCTACAATAAAAGTTTGTCCATGCTCTCCTAAAGATCTATTTAGTCTCTCTTTACACTCACCTACTAATACTAAAACCCTCGAATTGTTAATCATATCTTCAGCATAAGTCTCGAAATTAAGCTCCTCATTATCCTTACCCCCTGCGATAAGTATAATTGGCTTTTTAAAGGCCTTAAGACTTTCAATCATGTTTTCCATGGTCTCGGCCTTAGAATCGTTGTAAAAGGCAACACCATTTTTTTCTAACAAAAATTCTAAGCGGTGAGGAATGCCTGGAAATTTTTCGATCAATAGTTGAATCGATTTATCACTCACATTAATGGCCTTACATGCCGTCACGGCGGCAAGAAGGTTTTCTCTATTATTTTGTCCTACAATTCTCATCTTCGAGACTACGAAGTCTGAATGATAATTTATATTGCTATTAATTCTTCTATTATGAAAATGAGTTCCTTGAATCTCATCCATAACCCCTAAATCGACGAAACTTCTTCTGGAGTACCAGTATTTGGCGCAATTAGCATTTCTTATAAATGAGTTATTGGCCAGCTGGTCAAAATTTACAATGAGAACATCATTAGGAGATAGAGACTTAATAACTCCTAACTTAGTTTCAATGTATTCACCCATAGAGTTAAAATGAGTCATGGGGTATTTTTCTCCAATATTTGTAAATACCACCATTGTAGGATGAAAGTTTGTAAGTCGTTTCAATTGTACTGCCGAGACTTCAACGACAGCATAATCATAATCTTCCCCATTATTTTGATTAATCATTTCGATAAAAGGATTCTCGCTAGTACCACCAACAAAAACTTTTTTCCCATCTAATTGAAGACAGAATCCAATCATGTGACTTACAGTTGTTCGGCCATAGCTCCCACAGACTGCAATTATAGGCTTTTTACACAATAAGTTTCCTAGGCCAAACTCACTGTAAACCATTTTTCCATTTCTTCTCGCAAGTTCGAGTTGAGGGAGATCGGGGTTTACGGCCTTTGAATAAACAACAACATCTGCATCGAGAAAATCTTCATCACGATGCTCTCCAAAAGTCATTTCAACTGTAGGAGTAATTTTCTTTAATTTTTTAATTGCTTTGTTAAGATCAAAGATGGGTTTAATGTCGGTAACTCGAATCGAGCAATCTAACCGATTGAAAAAGTTTATTAGGGTAAAACCAGTTCTTCCAATTCCTACAATTAGAACTTTCTTTCCTCTAAACCTTTCCATAAAACTCCTTTAGCGCATTTTTAGGGTGGCCAAAGAAAGAATCGCAAGAAATATACTTATGATCCAAAACCTAACGATAACTTTTGGTTCTTGCCACCCCTTCAACTCAAAATGATGATGAATAGGTGCCATCCTAAATACTCTTTTCTTTCTTAATTTATATGAGGCAACTTGAATAATGACTGACAATGCCTCAATAACAAAAATACCACCAATTAATACAAATAAAATTTCGTTTCTAGATATTACAGCAATCGTTCCCAGTGCGCCGCCCAAAGACAGCGAACCAACGTCTCCCATAAATATCTGAGCCGGATATGTGTTGTACCACAAAAAGCCAGCGCCTGCACCAATAATGGCGGCGGCCAATACAGAAAGTTCTCCTATATTTTCTACATAAGGTATAAATAAATACTGAGCAATCTCTTTATGCCCCGTAGCATATGAAATTACAGCAAGAGTTGCTGCGCTGGTCATTATAGGACCTATCGCTAACCCATCTAGTCCATCTGTAAGATTAACCGCGTTACTTGATCCAACAATGACCAAAGCACCAAAAGGAATATACCACCATGATAAGTTTAGAAGAGGATCTTTAAGAAATGGAATATACAAATTCGTATCAATTGTATTTGTATAAACAAGATACCATACCACTACAAAGGCCGTTAGGAATTGCCAAATAAGCTTATTTTTTGCAGAAACTCCATCAGTGTCTTTTTTTAGTACCTTTAGATAGTCATCAACAAGACCTAAAAGAAAATAGCTAAATGTAACCAAAAGGGACATTTGAATGGGTATTGAATAAAAATTCCCACAAAATGCTATTGCAATGAAAACTGAACCTAATAAAAATAGGCCACCCATGGTAGGGGTTCCTGCCTTTTTAAGATGAGATTGTGGGCCATCATCCCTTATAACTTGGCCAAACTGTTTCATCTTCATGAAAAGTATGAAGCGCTTTCCCCAGAATATAGAAATTATAACTCCTAAAAGAAAGGCCATGAAAGCTCGGAAAGTGATATATTTAAAAATATTGAACAGAGCAACATCTTTAGTAAAGGAATAAAGAAAATGGTAAAGCATAAGCTATCCGTTAAGGAATTAAAGTAAATTTATACCTATATATGACTAAGCTTGTAAAGCTGGTTGCTCGTTTTTGAAAAGCTTCTCTAATCCGACACCCCGACTGGCCTTGACATAGATATGTTCATATTGATCTATCATATTTTGCCAATCCTTAAGTATATCATCCACGCTAGAAAAGGTTTTACCAGCACTTCCAAAACCTTCGAGATAGTATTGGGAAAATTGACCCACAAAAAAAGCATTCACGACTTTTTGATCTTTAAGTAGATGCCCAATATTTTTATGAGCGCTTGAAGTTATTTCTCCTAGTTCATACATATCACCTATCACGAATAAAACTTTATTTAGATCAATCTTATTCTTAATTAAGAAAGCTAAATAGGAAATTAAAGAAGCTTCCATGGAAGAAGGATTGGCATTGTAGGCATCGAGAAATACTTTTTTATTTTTATAATTAAGCCAACTTGATCTATTGCTTTGGGGAATAAATGAATGAGCCGCTTCAATAAAGGTACTTTTATGTTTTGGAAATAAAGTCATCGACAATGATAGTGCCATAGAAAGGTTTTTATAATTATGCTTACCAATTAAGTTTGGATTTTCGATTTTAGCAAATCCCTCAAGGTGATCATCAAAGCATTTCCAGTTAAAGTCTTGAGAGGATTGCCCTGAGGTTATCGATATAGGATCATGCTCTAAGGTTTTAAGATATGGATCATCAATATTGAGAATAAAAGAACTCTTTACTCCCTTATTTTTAATCCAGTGAAAAAGATCGGATTTTTCTTTAAACACACCTTGTTCATTCTCTAAAAATTCCAAATGGGAAGAACCTATATTAGTAATTATCCCATAGTCTGGATCACAAATTTCACAAAGAGATTTTATTTCTCCAAAGTGATTAGTCCCTATTTCAAACAAGGCCAATTCATGCTCATCTTTAAGCTCTAAAATAGTAAAAGGTAAACCAAGATGATTGTTGAGGTTACCTTTTGTAAAATGAAGTTTATCTCCCAAGACTTTGCTAAGGAGGTAAGCAATCATTTCTTTTGTGGTTGTTTTTCCATTACTTCCAGTTATAGCAATAACTTTCTTATTTCCATTTCTCCATTTTTTAAGATGTAGTTTTGAAAGCTCTTGCAAATAATTTATTGAGTTTTCCACAAGGATTAATGATATATCCTTATAGTTTTTAATATATTCTTTTACTTTTTCGTCTCTTGATGTTTCTGACTGCAAAATTAATACTTTAGCGCCAAGCTCTATAGCTTTTATAAAAAAGTCGTTTCCATCAAAACGATCTCCCTTTATTCCTATAAAAATATCGCCTTGTTTTAATTTCCTCGTATCAGAAACTAATATCGCTTCCCCTATAAATTCAGTTTTAGACACATAAAGAGATTTAGGATGACTTAATAATTCTAAGTTCAAGAATTTCTCCAAAAGTTTTGAACAATTTGATAATCAGAGAATGGATGCCTCTCACCCTTAATTTCTTGATAGTCCTCTGCTCCTTTTCCTAAAATAAACAACACTTCGTTTGACTTTAAGGACTCAAGAGCAGATTCAATCATACTTTTCCTATCTATGTTAATACTGTAATTCTTCTTTGATAAACCTTTTACAATTTCATCGACTATCTTCTGAGGGTCTTCATTTCTTGGATTATCACTGGTTAAATATATATATGAAGCTTTCTCAGCAGATTTTCCCATTAATGGTCTTTTACTTTTATCGCGATCACCACCACAACCAAAAAGAACCTTTAATTGAAAACCTGGAAAGATATCCTTACCAAACTCTAAAACGCTATCCATTGCTCCAGGGGTATGTGCATAATCAATAACAACGTATTGATTATCACGTTCAAGAACTTGAAAACGGCCATCGGGAACTTTCAACTTTTTAAAATCAATTATAGAAGGATCAAAGTGCCATAATTTAAGATTTAATGAAATTGCTAAGCTAAGGTTGAGCTGATTAAATCCGGCCTTTAGAGATAGCGGCAACTCTATTAACGTTGAAAAAGATACTGGTTCAACATTATCAGGACCTACTTTTTTTATAAGCTCACTTTCTGTTTTATTAATAAAGATTTTTAAATCCTCAACATAAGAAATTAATTTCAATTTACTTTGAAAATAACTCTCAATGGTCTTATGATAATCAAGATGATCTTGTGTGAAATTAGTCCAAGCTGCTGCATCTAACTTAATTTTTCCTAGCCTTTGTTGATCAAGCGCATGGCTACTAAATTCAAAAAATAAAACATCATACTTTTGACCATATAAATATAGAAATTTCCTAAACTCTATTTCTGAAGGAGTCGTTAAAACATTACTCTCTAGCATTCCATCAATATTCCTAAGACCATAAGTTCCAAGACTTAAGGCCCTTTTTCCTATTAACTCTGCAATCTGCATGGCCAGAAAAACTGTTGTGGTCTTTCCATTGGTTCCAGTGACTGCGGCAAGCTTACATGAATGTTCTAAAGGGTAGTATTTATCAATAAGTGCTTTTTTTAAAAGAGCATAATCTTCTGGGTTTACAACGACACCATTAAATTCTACTTTTGGATCTTGATCAATAACAACAAATGGCTTATGACTCGTCTGATATCTTTTTTTAAAAACCTCTTCATGGCCAGGTTCTAGATGATAAAACACCAAATCTTTCTCACCGGCATTTTGTAAAAGCGAAGATAACTCTCTAATATTTTTTGGAATACTATACTTGGATAATAGATCTGTACTATTCATAATTAGGTGGAGAATAGATTAGATTTACCACAGTGTCATTATTTAATTTTGTTTTAGGTAGCGGATTTTGACCTGTTACCACTCCTATACCCTGCTCATTTATTTTAAGTTTCAATTTTTGGGCCAACCGAGCAGTTGATACTTTATCTAAGCCTATGAAGTTAGGAACTTCACCTCTGGAGTAAAACCTCGTGCTAGATTCTTTTATTTTGACTAGGTCCATATTACCTTTACTAATATTTTCTGGACGTATGGATAATTGGTGTAGGTCCTTTTCTTTATATAAAATATATTCTGCTATTTTTTTAAATACAGGAGCTGCCACGGTATTGCCGTAATAGTCTCTACCTTGAGGCCCATCAATATAAACATAAACGACAAAATGTTTATTACTACCAACAGGAAATCCTACAAAACCTGGTATATAACCTTTGTACCCCCCTTCCTTTGTCGGCTTTTGAGCTGTACTTGTTTTACCAGCAATTTTAAAATAAGGAATTTTAGCATTTTTTCCTGTACCATTTTCTACTGCCCCAACAAGCATCTTCACTAACTCTTCACTTGTCTCATGAGAAAGTACTCGGATACCTTTTTTCGGTGAATCGGTTTTTAATAAAGTTGGTTGATAATATATTCCACCATTAGCAATAGCCGCATAGGCAGCTAAGACTTGGAGGCCTGTCGTTGCTATACCTTGCCCAAAAGATATATTACTAAGCTTCAATGGAGAAACATTTTCATCAGCATCAAAAATACCTCGCGACTCTCCTGGAATTTCTATTCCTGTTTTTTGACCAAAGTTGAAATCAAGAAGAGTTTTTTTAAGCCGAGGAAAAGTTAAGTCAAAAGCAATTTTCGTTGTACCAATATTTGAGCTATATTCAATTATTTCACTTACTGACAACCATTCATTTTTCTTACTAGCTTCGGCTTCATTTATAATATGATTTCCTATTTTTAATTGTCCTCTTTCGCAATAATAGTTTGTATCAGATTTCGCGATTTTAAATTCTAATGCAGAAGCAACTGTAAATATTTTTGATACAGAACCAGGCTCAAAAGGGTCACTTATGAAGGATAGCTTTCTATCTTTAGCCTTTGATTTACGAAAGTTATTAGGATCAAATGAAGGGTAATTAGCTATAGCGAGAATCTCACCTGTCTGAGGATCAATGACTCCTACTCCACCTTTTTCTGCTTTATAAAAATTGACTGCTTCTCTTAAAGCTTTTTCTGAAATAGCCTGTAAATCCTTATCTATTGACAGATTGACATCCTGACTACTTTTTTTATCCTTTTCAACTTCAATTTTTATAGGTCGCCCCTTAGCATCCCTTAAATATTTTACAATTTTTTCCTCTCCACGAAGTTCTTTATCAAAAATATACTCAACTCCAGATAGTCCAACATTATCCAATCCAACAAACCCCAAAGTCTGTGCCAGAAGTTCCTTATTCGGATAAAACCTTTTAGGTACCGCTTCGATATAAAGACCTCTAAGTTTTTTGATGGCCTCTACTTGATCATCCTTTAAAACTATCTTTCTTGCTATCCATGTGTACCTATCTCTATTTTTTAGTTTTTTCTTAAGCTTCCAAAGCTTGTACTTAGGGACTATTTTTGAAAACTTTTCTAAGGTTTGATTTTTATCTTCAAAATATTTTGGAATTGCAAAGATACTATACGTTTGGGTGTTAATAGCTAAAGGATTGCCATTTCTATCGTAAATATTACCTCTATTAGGATAGACTTTATAATATCTTAACGTTTGCTTTTTACTATATTCAATCAGTTTATCATTATTAAATACTTGAATATAAAAAGCCTTGAAAAGAACGATCAGAAAAAAGAACAAGAATAAAATAAAAATAAAAACAATTCTTTTTTTTTCTTTAGAATAATTCCCGTTCAATTCCATTTTAGAAAGACTATTATTTTGCATTTTTAGGGTATAACTATCACTTGCTTTGATGTTGGTGGTTTTAAATTGTATTTACTGGCCAAAAGTCTCAAATTTTGAACCGATAATAAATCTGCCTTTTTTGCTTTAAGCTCCTTACCATCAGTCTCAATTATCTTAATATTTTTATTGAGTTCTGTAATTTTATAATCTAGTTCAACACCCTTCATTCTAAAAAGAATAAACAAGACACCAATCATTGACAATGTCATGACAATTGGAAACCCTTTCGTCGAAAATATTACAGATTTTGCCTGATCCCAGAAAGTCTGTTTTTTTCTTATGCTCACCCTTCTTCGTGTAACAGTCATATAAAATCCTTTTTATATTTATTTTTGGAGGGCCAATCCTTAACCCTTTCTAATACTCTCATTTTAGCACTTCTTGACCTTGAATTCTCAGATATTTCCTTCTCTGTTGGAAGGATTGGTTTTTTTGTAATAATTTGACAAGGAAGATCAGATTTTAACAAGGATTTAAAACTATGTTTGATTATTCTATCTTCTAATGAGTGAAAACTTATAAAGTTTAACCTACCTCCTATTGACAATACGGGCAAAAGCCGAGGAATTAACTCTTCTAGAACCTTTAATTCTTGATTAACTTCAATTCGAAGAGCTTGAAATACACGTGTCGCCGGATGGATCCTACCATGTCTTTGTTTTGGTGGATAACTATGAAAAATAATATTTTCCAATTCTTTAGTCGTATCTATTTCTGCCTTTTTTCTATAGTCAACGATCCTAGAAGCAATTTTTTTTGCTAGTTTTTCTTCTCCATAATTTTTAAAGATATCCACAAGATCTTTTTCAGAATAAAGGTTAACAATTTCTCTAGCAGTTTTAATAGTAGAGTCAGCGGTATTCATCCTCATATCTAGAACTGCATCACCTAAAAATGAAAAACCTCTCTCATGTTTGTCGAAATGGTGTGAAGATACGCCCAAGTCCGCAATTACTCCATCTAACTTTACATGAGGTGCATTTTCTTCAAGCCAATTGGGAAAAAAGACAAAATTGGTATCTATTAGGGTTACCCTTTTTTCTAAACCATTTTCCTTTAAAATATTATGGCCATTTTCAAGTGCTTCGGGATCTTGATCTGTTGAATAAATTATAGAGTTGGGAAAAGCTTGGGCCAAAGCTATAGTATGGCCACCTCCTCCAAAGGTAAGATCGGCAAATACCCATTTACCATTTTTGTCATGTTTTTCCAGCAAAGAGTCTAAGCACTCTTTTTTTAAAACTGAATAATGAGAGGTATAGGTCATTAAACTACCTTAGTAATTGAGAAATAATAATTTTTTGTTCAGAACTTAAATTGTCCATAGAACTCATTATAGCATTAGTATTTTCTTTTACGAAGGAAGGAAGGTTCTTTGAAAGCTTTGGAATGGCATATTCTATAAGCTTTTTAGCAGCTTCATTATTTTTTTTCATATAGCCCATAATTTCTTCAAGAGTACAATGTTCCTCTTTCCAACAGTCATAATCCGTAACCATGGCCACTGTTGCAAATGCCATCCCAGCTTCTTTTGCAAGGTATGCCTCGGGAACATTAGTCATACCAATCACATCAGCACCAAAAGATCTGTAAATATTAGACTCGGCCTTAGATGAAAACTGAGGCCCCTCGATACAGATATAACTACCACCTACACTATGAGCTATCTCAAGCTCATTACAACAATTTGCTAAGAATTTTTGAAGGGAAACCTCAACAGGTAAAGCTGTTGAAACATGTCCGACAATCCCATTTCCAAAAAATGTTCTCTCTCTTTTCCCCTTTGTCCAATCTATAAACTGATCAACAAGAACAAATGTTGTTGGAGGATACTCTTCTTTCAAAGAACCTACTGCAGAAATTGAAATAGTATATTGAACTCCTAAAGATTTAAGAGCATAAATGTTTGCCCGATAATTAACCTCACTGGGTAATAGCGTATGTCCCTTACCATGACGAGGAAGAAAAAGGACTCGGTGTCCATCAATTTCTCCTTCTATAATCTCACTAGAAGGGTTTCCATAAGGAGTATCTACTTTATGTTCTGCAATGACTTTAACACTCCCTAAGTTATAAACACCACTGCCTCCAATAACACCAATTTTAGAAAGTTCTTTCATTATCTTACTCCTTTACGCTTTGCTGACATACCTTGTTATTATAATAGAAACGATTATAAGCCAAGGAAGGTCCATGAAATTAATCTTTATTCTAATTTCTTTTTATTCATCCACCATTTTTGCAGAAGATATTTACTGGGTGCATCTAAAAGCAGAAACAAAACAACAAAGAAATCAACTGGCCAATATTATTCATATTGATCAATACATTGATGGAAAAATTTATTCTACCGTTAATGAGTTTGATTATAATAACCTAAAGATTAATGCTCCTGAACTTTTAATCGAATCCCACAAGATAGAAAATATTTCAACTAATAGGGCCCTAGTTGGAGATGAAGTTTTTGAATTTCCGAAAGGAGAAGAAAAATTTCATACCTATGCTGAAGCAAATAAAGTGCTCCAAGACCTAACTACTGCTAATCCTGACATTGCCGAATTTATCACAATCGGAGAAACTCACGAGAAACGCAAAATAAACGGTATCCGTATCACCCATAAAAAAAACCGCTCTTCTAAAAACTTTATTCCTGGAATCCTTTTTCTGGGAACTCATCATGCTAGAGAACATATTTCTACAGAAGTACCTATCTTTCTTGCTAAGTACCTCGTCGAAAACTACAAAGCTTCAGAAAATATTAGAAAGCTTGTCGACTCAAGAGATATTTATATTATTCCTATCATTAATCCCGATGGGGCTTTATATGACATTAAAAGTAGGTCCTATAAAATGTGGAGAAAAAATAGACGTAAAATTAAAAGAAGAACATATGGTGTTGATCTCAATAGGAACTATGGTTTTGAATGGAATACTGGTGGTTCATCCTCAAATCCAAGAAGTGATGTTTACCACGGAAAGCATCCCTTTTCAGAGCCAGAATCTATTGCAGTAAAAGATTTTGTAGAATCAAAAAGTAACTTAAGAGTTATGCTTTCTTTTCATACATATTCAGAATTAATTCTCTATCCTTGGGGACATAAAAATGATCCTATTGGAGGAAGAGAAGAAGAAGTTTTTAAAAAAATGGCCAAAGATATGTCTAAATGGAATGGATATACTCCCCAATCTTCTTCTGATTTATATATTGCTTCTGGAGATACTTGCGATTGGGCCTTTGGCGAGCATGGTATTTTCTGTTTTACTTTTGAGCTCTCTCCAAAAACTTATGGCGAGGGGGGCTTTTATCCTGGGGCTCGGTATATTGACGTAGTGAATCAAGCGAATCTTAAACCAATGCTCTATCTCATTGATAAAACAATGAACCCCTATCAGGTCATTGACTAAGTAGGATTCTTCATTAAATTTAAATTATGCAACAAAATGCAGCATGGGAAGATTATTTAAACCGTAACAAAAGATCGAAAAGATTTCTCAGCGAAGCAAGGTCGACTGCTGTAGAAGAAATTTTTGATATGGTTGAAACCGTTGTTAAATATCCAAGCCCCATATCCGTTATAAAATTTGTTAAAAAGTGCACAACTTCTGGTATTTGGGTATCTCATGCGGCCTTACGCTTTATCCTTTCTATTATTGAATTTAAAAATGATAAATTTTTAAGATTAGAGCATCCTTTAACTCAAAAAATACTTTCTAACGTACGAGATAATTTACCCATAAAAGAGTCTTTTATTACAGATCAACAGATATTTAATGCCATCTTTATGGAGAGACAATTTTATCATATTCATTCCGAACAAAAGGCCATCCTTGATCATCCTAGAATTGACAGTACAATTGTTCTTGTCGATGGAGTTCTCAATGAAATATTTTCTACTTCAACGTTTGAAAGAACGCTTAAATCTCTCAGTGAAAAGTATAATATAAAATACTTTATCCCTAAAATTGATGGCCTTAAATGTACCTCAGAAAATGCTAATTCTCTTAGAATACAAATCAATAACTATATTGAAAATCATCCGGAAGAGAAGTTGTGGATTATAGGTTATTCCAAAGGTGGTATTGATAGTCTGCACTACGCCTATGAAAATTCTCATTATGCTTCTGACCATATTTTAGGAATTTCCACTATAGCTTGTCCTATACTAGGCTCCGAAAAATTCGAGCATAAAATCCTTCGAATCATTAGAAATATACAATCCTATAATGAAAGTGGGAAATTTAAAAAAATTAATTTAAAGAAGAATTTTCTTTATAAAGATCTTATGCAATCTCTAGATCAAGAAGTGCAAGGGGCCTGGTTCAAAAAAAATCATAAAGGATTACCTACAAAACTTTTTTATACTGCCTTGGCATTAGAGTCTCAGTGGTATGAAAGTCATTTTTGGATGATGCTTACAAAGGCCATATTTAAAAATGGTCAGAAAAATGATGGTGTCGTTACTTGTGATAGTGCTCTTTTTCCTGATTATTTTAAAGGAATTAACCTTGGCGTTGTTAAGGGACATCACCTTGTTGGAACGAGATCTAGTTTTTATAGCCAAGAAGCACTAATTGAGTCACTGATCATATTTTTACGCTATAAGAAGCTCATCTACTAGCTGTAGGAGATTGAAGTCCACCTTTAAGATTCATCAATACCATTTTTGTTACCGACTTTAATGTTTCAAAAACTCCCGTACCTTCACATGCGACAGCGGAAAAGCTAGGTTTTCCTTCACAATTAAGCTGCTTCTCTAGGTCCTCTACTGGAGAGATGTTTGGTAAATCTCTTTTATTCCATTGAAAGACTAATGGAATTCTTTCGGGATCATAACCTAATTCTCTTAAATTCCTATCTAAACTTTTTAGGCTCTCAAGATTGGACTCCATTTTTTCTAACTGAGAGTCGGCCACAAAGACAATTCCATCAACACCACGGAGAATAAGTTTTCTACTTGCTTCGTAAAATACTTGCCCAGGAACTGTATAAAGGTGAAATCTCGTTCTAAAACCTCTTA
This sequence comes from Bdellovibrionota bacterium, assembly GCA_030828105.1. Lineage (GTDB taxonomy): Bacteria > Bdellovibrionota > Bacteriovoracia > Bacteriovoracales > Bacteriovoracaceae > JAURDE01. The sequence continues at coordinate 20,474 of JAURDE010000012.1, forward strand.
TTTCCCCAAGATCGAGGGGCAAAAAATCAAAAAAGAGAGTTCTTTCATTTTCGGTATTTAAAGAAATAATTTTTCCTTTATTATCACCGCTAGTTTTTTGATAAACATATTGAATATTAGTGGTTTTTCCACCTAGCCCTGGACCGTAAAACACAATTTTACAGTTAACTTCCTTTGAATGGTAATTAACAAAAGACATTCTTAAATTTCCTTATGAATAAATATTAAATATATCATCCATTTCCTGATCTGAAATATTTTTAAATAAATACTGCTCTTTGTCGCTTAGCTGCTTAGCATTAGGCTCTGTTGAAAAATGCTTTTCTAAGGAGAATATCTTAGACCTCATTAAGTTTTTAATCTTGGCCGGGTTTTTCTCATCCTTATAAATGGCCCCTAAATAATATTCAATACCATTTAAACTAAATGGTAATATATAAACACCTTGAGAGCTTGTATCAAAACTTAATCGATAACCATCTTTTAAATCTGGGCCAGGTATAAAGTCTGAAAGGCTTTTTGCTGCCTGCCAAACTCCACCAATTAAGGCCCCTATGGAGTGTGAATCTAAGTTATTATCCCTATCTGTATTTTGGTATAGGATGACACCATCATTACGACAAACAAAAAGTTGATAATGAGTTGGCCAATAAGAGTTTTCAAAAATATTTTTGAAATGAGGTATAAAGTTTTCTTCCATAAACAATTGATTTCACTCCGTTGAAATCTATATATAAGAATATATTATAAACCTTAGTTTATTATGACAATAAATTAAAAGGAGGTTCTATTTTCTAAGGCCTTTGAGATCGTTAAGCTATCTAAATACTCTAAACTTCCTCCCATAGGCATACCAAAACCAATCCTCTCGGCCTTAACATCTGGAGAAATTTGATCCCTTATATAACTACAGGTCGCATCCCCTTCAACGGATGGATTAATGGCCAAAACTAAATCTTGAATTTTTTCACTGGATATTCTTTGGAATAATTTTTCCATATGAAGTTCTTGAGGACCTATACCAAGTAATGGATTAAGGACTCCTCCTAATACATGATAACGTCCTCTATAATGTCCACTTTTTTCAATGGCCATTAAGTCTGATATCCCTTCAACAACACAAATAGTTTTAAATTCTCCACGATTTTCGTCAAGACATATAGAACATTTATACTCTTCACAGAAAAAGCCACAAGACTCACACTTTTTTATTTCCGCTAATGAAGATATGGAATTAGAAAACTCCTTTATCATTTCATTCTCTAAACGAGTTAAAAAAAGAGTGTATCTTAATGCAGATTTTTCACCTACACCGGGCAGTTTTGAAAGGTAACTCATCACCTCCGTAATGGAGTCTGGTAGCTTCATTTTAAAATAGACCTGGTACTTTTAGACCACCTGTTACTTTAGACATTGCCTTAGAAACCATATCTTGTGATTCTTTAACCGCTTGGTTAACACCAGTTTTAATAAGCTCTTCAAGCATTTCAATATCATTGGGATCAACGCACTCTGGGTCAAGCTTAACTTCAAGAATTTCTTGCTTTCCAGTTATCTTCACTTTTACCATTCCTCCTCCAGAAGAAACCTCGAGCTCTCTGGCCTCTAATTCCTTTTGAAGTGTGGCCATCTTAGTTTGCATTTGCTGAGCTTGTTTCATTAGTTGATTCATATTGGCCATTTTTACTCCTAATTTAAAATTGTCTTATCGATTTTAGTTTTAAATAGATCCTCTGCATATTTTAAAATTTGGTGAGACAATAGTTCCTCTTTTTTTTCACCTTCAATCTTTTGTTCTTTTTGCTTTCTAATTTCTGCTTTTGATAAAAAAGATTCGTCCTTTTTAATTTCAAAACGAATATCAACTTTACTAACCTCTTTACTAAAAAAAGACCCTAAATATTCTATAAACTTTTTTCTAATTTTTTCTTCAATTAAAAAATCATAAAAAACTTTGGACTCAGGGGAAAAGCCATAAATAATATCTAGCCTTTGAGAGTTTAAGTCCACTTCACCTATTAAATTTCCCTGCTCTAAATTACTTGAAATAGAAGGAGAGGTTTTTTCGAGCCATTTTAAGAACTCATCCCATGTTTTGGTCGATTCTGGACTTTTTTTTTCCTCTATTATTGGTTTTGCCGGGTCACTAAAAACACTTACCTTCTGTTCTGAGTCCATCGCATCTAGAGGTGAGTAAGCATAATTTTCATCAAGCTCTTCTTCCTCGAAGATCTGACTATCTTCCTGAGAAACTTTTGCTTCTTCTTTTACCGGAACACCAACCTTATCTACTTCTGTTTTTATGACGGCCTTTTTGGTAAAAAAATCTCTTCTTGCAGCAATTTTTTGAAGTATGATTTCAACAACTTTATCTGGATCCAAAGACTCTAAGGCCCATTTCGAGTCTCTAGCAAGAGTTTCAAAAACCCAAAAAAGCTCTGATAACGATATATCTCTTAATTGATCCTTATTTGGACTTTGAATAAGCTCATAGAGTGATTCGATGAGGGGTGATACGATATTCTTTATAGATACATTTTCATGAACAAGGCTACGATAAGTCGATGACACTTTTTCCATATTTCCAGAAAGAATACTCTCAAGAAGTTCATTAATAACGGACTCTCTGGCAAGCCCTAAAGACATTACAAGGATTTCTTCCGTAATATTCTTATCTTCGGTAAAACAAAGAACTTGATCTAATAGTGATAGCGTATCACGAACAGATCCTCGGGCCTTTTTACATAACTCTTTTAAAAGGCGCTCATTCTCAAAATGAATACCTTCTTCCTTTGAAATATTTTTTACATGATTAATGAGTTCTTGAGTTTGAACGAGTTTAAAATCAAATCTTTGGCAACGTGATAGTACCGTATCGAGTAACTTCTGGGGTTCTGTCGTGGCCAATATGAATACAACATGCGCCGGTGGCTCTTCTAATGTTTTTAATAAAGCATTAAAAGCACTCGTACTTAACATGTGGACTTCATCAATAATATATACCTTATACTTACCTTCACTAGGCAGGTAATCTACTTCATTAATCAGATCCCTAACATTTTCAACACTATTATTTGAAGCCCCATCAATTTCAAGTACGTTCAAGGGGTTTGAAGTATTAAAATCTAGGCAAGAAGGGCAAGCATTACAAGTTTCACCGTTACTTTTAAGTTCAGTACAACGTAAGGTCTTGGCAAAAATTCTTGCTACTGATGTCTTTCCTGTTCCTCTAGAGCCAGCGAATAAGTAAGCATGGGCAACTTTTTTATTTAATAAGGCATTGCTTAGAGACCTGGTAATATGACTTTGTCCAATAACTTCATTAAAAACCTTAGGACGCCATTTCCTAGCTAAAACTTGATATTGCATTAAATACCCTTTCGAATGAGAATCCTATCATATAAAACCTGCGTTTTAGTCAAAATAAACTGCATTGAGGAAAAGGTTAAGCGGCAGCCAGGTCATTCAACACATAAAGCAAGCTAGTTACCGTTGCTCCCTTCCGGGCCTGGCGGGGTTCGCTAGTCACAATATTGTCGGTGACCTGACTACCGTCGGCATAATATAGACTTAAGTCGATTATGACAATACTCTTTACGCGAGGCATCTTTATCTAAAATATTATTTAGATATCCTTTATATATGAAAAAACTATTATTTATGGCCCTTACTTTACCTACCTTATTAATTTCTGCAGAGCTTCCTGAAAAGATAGAGTGGATAACAGAAAACTATCCCCCGTATAACTATGCTGATGGCAATGATGAGCCTCAAGGTATAAGTATCGAAATCCTAAACAAAGTTCTTAAAATCATGAAAAGAGCTAATGATAAAATAAACGTTAAACCTTGGCCAAGAGGCTATTCTCAGGCCCAAAGAGAAGGTCAATATAACGTCCTTTTTTCCACAACAAGAACAAAAGAAAGAGAAAATCTATTCAAGTGGTTTGGGCCCATATCAAAAACTATTGTTAGTATTTGGGGACATAAAATTGATAAAGACTTTAAATTTGATAAGGAAGATATTAATAACTACCAATACTGCGTTATAAAAAATGATATTGCCGAACTAACGCTAAAAGAATTGGGTGTAAAAGAAGAAAATCTTCTTAGAGTTGATAGTACTTTACAAATGTTAAAACTAGTAATGGATAGAGGTGAAAAGAAAAAGAAAGTAGATTTTCTTGCCTATGAAAATAATGTTATTAGCTGGGAAATAAAAAAGAATAATCTTAACTTAGATGAATATAGTAAAGTATATGATATTAAAGAAGGTGAGCTTTGGTACTCAGTCAACAAAACTTTTTCCGATGAACAATTAAAAGTCTTTCAAAATGCTTTTGATGAAGCTCTAAAAGATAGTGATCTTAAAGAAACCCTCAAATCAAAGTTTGGGATTTAGCAAAAACAGCAACCATCACTTTTTTATGACAACTCACGGATGCTAGTATTTATCTAAAGTCTTAATAAGGATTTTATTTTCCCTTAAAAAAACCCTTGCATTTCTCCATAGTAAAATTTCCCGCATAATTTTTCGCAGCTCCTGCCATAATCCCCGCGGTCGCACCAGCGATTTTACCCATTGGTGTTTTTCCCATTCTTTGCCCCGCTCTCATTCCTTGCTGACAATCACTATACAAGCCAGCATCAAATCTTCCCATATGAGTTTTGGTCTTCTGTATCTGCTCGGCCCTTTCTCTGTCTCCTTGACCACCAAAAGAGACCTGGGAATAAACAACCATAAATAACAAAGTTAATTTTAATACTCTCATAAGTTACCCTCTCGTTTATGTATTGGCCTAGTCTACTAGACTTTCAAAATTATCTGAAAAGCAACAAATTAAGTTTATAGGTGGTAATAATGACATCTCTTTAAGAGCTAAAAATTACATCCCGTTCAGCTTTGAAATAATCATACGCCAAAATTTGATGGCGGAGAGCAGGAGATTCGAACTCCCGAAGGGTTGCCCCTTACACGCTTTCCAAGCGTGCGCCTTCGACCACTCGGCCAACTCTCCACAGATTGGAAATCTTGATTTAACACATGAGGATAGAGAGGTCCAGACTAAAGAGAGCTGCTACGCGCAACCCATTGAACTTTACTTCATTTTTTATAATATGATCTTTTGACCCTAAAAAAATCAGATAAGATTTTCGAACATTCAAAATGGTTTACTCCACCACAAATCTTAAACTTATGATTTAGCCTAGGATTATGATTAAAATTAAAACCTAGGCTAATAGAGCCGCCCTTAATATCATAGGCACCAAATACAACACGAGACACTCTAGAATGCACTAACGCCATCATACACATAGGACATGGCTCCAGAGTAACGTACACAGTACAATCCAATAACCGCCAATTATTTAGGGCCACACCAGCTTTTTCTAAGGCCAATATTTCTGCATGTCCACAAGGGTTATTTTTCGACTCTTTAAGGTTATGGCCCTCTGAGATAACCTTACCTTGAGAATCTACCACCACAGCACCGATTGGCACTTCATCAAGATGCTGTGCCTTTATGGCCTGATCTAGAGCGCGATTCATATACCAAATGTCATTAGAGTTATTCATCCGCTGCGTTATCCCAAATAAATGGGAATTAGTCAAAGATAAGAAATTCATCAAGTTTTTTTAAGCGTTTTTTCTCTTTCAGCTCTTGTTGCCAAGATAGTTTTAGATTTTGATAATCAGTAAGTTGAGAGACCTCAGTGAACTTAATTCCGTAAGAAATACCTCTACCAATAAGGTATTCTTTCTTTGAAAATATCTGAACTTTAAATAAAAAACTCTCATCATGAAAAGGAACTTTAATATCTAAAAGCTCTCCAACCTCTAGATCCTTAAAAAGAATGATCACACCGGCATTTCTTCTTAGATCTGTTAAGCGACCTTCTCTTTCTTGATCATCTTTACAGATTTTTACCTTTAAATCTTCTCTATACCTTGAATCATATTCCCACCATCTTATTCTAGGATAAAACAAGGGAGAGGAAATAAAGTAGGTCATTGTAATAGAAGATATCATTCCAACCCAACTCCACCATGTAAAAGTTAAATTACTGATGAAATATATGATTAAAAGTATTGTAAATGACCAAAAAGAATAGAGCATACTTTTAAATGATTTGTAATAAAGAGAGAAAAATAGGGTTGTAATAATTAATCGAAATAATAAGTTGTAAATATCTATATAAGATTTAATTTGTATAATGAATGTGACTAAGACTAGAAAAAGAAATAAAAAAACCAGAAGCTGTTTTTCATCCTTTAACTTCGACTCAAGTAGTTTTTTTACCATAGTAAACTTATTTTATCTTAAAATTTATTGACTTATTTACTATGCGGTAATTTTTAACCTGCTATGATTATTTTAAAAAATACATAGAATATTATTGAGGACAACTTTATGATACCAAAACTACTCGCCGTTGATGATGAAATACTTATTTTAGAGTTACTAGAGGAAATACTTACTGAAGATCAACTTTTTCAGGTCGTTAAACAACCTGATGCTAAGGCAGCACTAGAGCTTATTAAAAATGAAGAGTTTAAGCTCATTCTTCTGGACTTCAGAATGCCATCAATGAATGGCGATCAATTTGTAAAAGAGTTACGTGAAGGGGACTCAATTAATAAAAACACACCTATTCTATTTATAACGGCCAATCCTGAACAAGCTTCAGAAGTTGAAGGAAAGTTTGAAAAGATCTTTATTCTTATTAAGCCTCTCGACCTGACCAGCTTATCAACAAAAGTCAGAGAGGCCATTACCTCTAAATAAGTGGCGCACCCGGCAGGGCTCGAACCTGCGACCCCAACATTCGTAGTGTTGTACTCTAATCCAACTGAGCTACGGGTGCATGAATAGAATTTTTAGGTTTTATAATCGTTTTTGTCAACATCAAGAGGATAACCTCTTGATTTCCTTATATCTAAAACAATCCGTTGTATGGTCATTCACCAAGCCTACTGCTTGCATAAAGGCATAAACTATTGTTGGGCCAACAAACTTAAATCCTCTTTTTTTGAGGTCTTTACTTAATCTCGTCGACTCTTCAGAAAAAGCTGGAAGCAATCTATGTTCCTTAATTTTATTTTGAATTGTTCTATGATTAACAAAGCTCCATAGGTACTGATCAAAACTACTAAATTCTTTTTGGATCTCTATAAAGAATTTAGCATTTTCAATAGAAGATCTTATCTTCAGTTTATTTCTAACGATCCCAGGGTCATTAAGAAGCCTTTGAATATCTTTCTCCGTGTATTTAGCAACTTTTTTATAATTAAAATTGGAATAGGCCTTACGATAGTTTTCTCTTTTATTAAGGATACACTCCCAGCTAAGACCTGCCTGAGCACTATCAAGAAGAAGTTTTTCAAATAGGTACTTATCATTATGGGCCGGAACGCCCCACTCTTTATCGTGATACTCAACCATTAAAGAGTTATTTAACTTCGCCCAAAAACATCGCTTAGCCATAGTAATACCGTATTTGGATGGGGATTTAAAAATGGCGGAAGTGAGAGGATTCGAACCTCCGGTACCGCAAGCGGTACGACACCTTAGCAAGGTGCTGCCTTCGACCACTCGGCCACACTTCCACTTAAAGATCTAAATGTTTAATAACTTAAGCTGAAGGTAATTTCAATTTAAATTCATAATGAAGTTTCAAAATAAAAAAGGGGCCA
>JAURDE010000251.1 GCA_030828105.1 Bdellovibrionota bacterium
TTCTAGATCTCTGGAAATTTTAAAAAATATTTCAGGCTCAATTTTTGGGTGAATAGAATTGGCCATAGAGAAGATTCCCTGATCAGCTATTTCCATTTTATCCGTCAATACACCATAACAAGGCTCTTTTAGGTTCATTTGATCTCTTTTGGCCTTAGAAGTGAGACCCATCTTGTAACCTATAATTTTTTCCCCTGATTCTTCTCTCATCTTTATGCCTAATTCTTGAATTGAGTAGGCATCCGGAATTTTAAAATCTTGAATATTTTTACTGTATTGCTCAACAGGGCTAGTTTCCATACGAGCATTATGTAGTTCTTTGGCAATTTGGATAATTTGTTCTTTTTGCAAAAATTCTCCTTTTGAGGAATGCATGATATGGTCTTTTGTGTTATTTTTCAACTTACACAAAGCGTAATATTATGAAATTAATAGATATTTCTCCTCTTATTTCTTCAGAAACGGCCATTTTTCCTGGTGATACTCCTTTTCAGAGAGCAGAGTCGATGAATTTTGATAAAGGAGACCATTTAGAGCTCTCTTCTATAACCACGACAGTTCATATCGGTGCCCATGCTGACGCACCATCTCACTATCATACTGATGGGCAATCTATCGACTCAAGAGATCTCTCCTATTACTACGGGCCCTGCCAAGTTATCGAAGTTCAATTAGAACCTGACCTTCGAATTCTTCCTGAACATATTCAACATCACACTATTAATAGTGAAAGAGTCCTATTTAAAACAAACTCCTTCCCTGATCCTAATACTTGGAGGGATGATTTTAATTCACTATCTCCTGAGCTCATCGATTTTCTAGCCCAAAAAGGAGTTTGTTTAATAGGTATTGATACTCCGTCGGTTGATCCGGCCAATGCAAAAGATCTGACTTCACATAAGGCGATTTACAAGCATAATATGGCCATATTAGAGGGGATTTTCCTTGAAAAAGTTCAGGAAGGAATATACACCCTAATGGCATTTCCCCTTCGTATAAAAAATGCTGACGCCTCTCCTGTTAGGGCCGTCCTCCTTAAGGAGAAATAAATGCACAAAATTCAAAATTTTATAAATGGAAAATATGTAGATCCCATTAAGGGCCAATATGTAGAAAATATCAACCCTGCTATTGGTGAGGCTTATTCTCAAGTGGCCTTTTCTACTAAAGATGATGTTGATCTTGCCGTTGCAGCGGCCAAATCAACTTTTTCTGATTGGAAAAAAACTTCTCCTAAAGAGCGAGTTCAATATCTTCAAAAAATTTCTAAACTTATTCACAATAACCTAGATGAGCTTGCCAAGGCAGAGACAATTGATAATGGGAAACCTTTAAAGCTTTCTACTTCGGTTGATATTCCAAGAGCTGTTGAAAACTTTGATTTTTATGCTCATTGCCTCTCTCAATTTGGAGAGCGTGCTTACCAAACGGATGAGCGTACCTTTAATACGACTTATCATTCTCCTCTTGGAGTGGTTGGTCTGATTTCTCCTTGGAACCTTCCTCTTTATCTTCTCACTTGGAAAGTGGCCCCGGCACTTGCTATGGGAAATACAATGGTTGCAAAACCAAGTGAAATTACACCAATGACGGCGTCTCTTCTTTGCCAGATTATTAAGGATGCTGGTGTTCCTGATGGTGTTTTTAATATGGTCCATGGGCACGGAGCCGATGTAGGCGCCCCTTTATGTGAACATCCTGATGTTTCTGCTATTTCTTTTACCGGCTCTACCTTCACTGGTAAGTCCATTGCCCAAAGCTGTGCCAAGTCTTTTAAAAAAGTTAGCCTTGAGATGGGAGGGAAAAACCCTAATATTATTTTTGCCGATTGTGAGTATGAAAAAGCATTAAAAACAACAGTTCATTCAAGTTTTGCTAACCAAGGCCAGATTTGTCTTTGTGGTTCTCGAATCTTTATAGAAGAATCAATTTATGAAAAATTTAAAAATGATTTAGTAGATAGAGCAAAACAAATTACTGTAGGCGATCCTATGGATTCCAAAACCAAATGTGGGGCCATCGTAAGTCTTAGACAATATGAAA
>JAURDE010000116.1 GCA_030828105.1 Bdellovibrionota bacterium
ATTATTTTTTGAATTATTAATATTATCTAATATTTTAGTAGCGAGCTTTTCTTTTACTTTATCAAGAGTAAGCATTTCCTCCATCTTTAATTTATAAAGATCTGGGATCTCTAAAACTAGCCCCTTGCGAATCATCTCTTCAAGCCTTTTAGAACTTAAATCATCTATCCCTACTTTTTGGATAAAATTAAGAATTCCTTCTTTTATTTGATCTGGGCAACGATTATTTTTACAAACTAATCGAATGTCTTCTATAAATACTTTCTCCCCACAACTTGGACAAACTGTTGGAACACTAAACTTTGAAGCACTATCTTTTACAACTTCTAAAAATTTTGGAATAACCTCACCGCTTCTGATAATTTTAATAACAACATCTTTTTTTAGCTGGAACTCATTAACCATTCCGTAGTTGTGTAAGGTAACCCTTGATATTTTGGCCCCACTTAACTCTATGGGGACAACATCAGCAACTGGAGTTAAGATACCATTACGGCTTACGGACCAAATGATTTCATTAATTTTAGTATCTGCGGCCATACCCTGAAATTTAAAGGCCATTTTGAAACGAGGATGATGGGCCGTAGAACCTAATTCTTCATGAAGATTTATATCGTTATAGGTAAAAACGAGTCCATCTATTAAATAATTACCATTACCCATAAAATCTTTCGCATCTTCAATCGACTCCTTTAGAGTACTTTTTTTAATGTGATGAAAAAAATCGGGCACTATAAAATTTTCTTTCTGTAAAAATTTTAGCTTATCCAACTCTGTTTTAAAGTTAGTATCTCTAATACAGTCAAACGCACTAAAACTAATAAATCTTGCTAAATCAGAATAATCTTTTCTGGATAAGATACCGGCAACAATATTTCTAAGAGAATTAGGTTTCTCTAAACCAAGCCTCTCCATCTCCTGAGACAATTGTAAAAAGTTTTCTTCCTTACAATAAAGCTCACCTCTAACTTCTATATCTTCTTCAGTCGTAAGCATCCTCGGAATATCCTCAATCCATGTAATTTTAGAAGTTATATTTTCACCAAAACTTCCATCACCCCTTGTCTTACCTAAATAGAGCAATCCTTTTTTATATAAAATGGAGCAGCTGGAACCATCATATTTATATGTCGATACAACATCATATTTATTCATCCAACTCTCAAGCTCTTCCATCTTATATGTCTTTCCAAGACTAAGCATTTTTGTATCATGGGCCACTTTACCTGTTTTAACTGGAGTACCAACCATTTGAAGAACTGGGCTTTTTGGTTCTAAAGATTGAAGTTGGTTTTCTAGTTCATCATAGACTTCATCGGGTATTGTCTGCTGTCCTGCATAATATAAATGTTTAAATTTAAGAATTAACCCTTCTAGACGCTTAATCTTTTGGGGCCCTTTTAAATTATCTATTCCCTTTAAGTCCTGTTCTAAATGACTCATAGATTGATCCTCTCCCTTTTTTGATAAGGGTTTTATCAACTTTTGTAGGTCTTTTTCAATTGATTTGCTCATGATGGCCTAGAATGTGAATTTTGCACCAACGCGAAAGAAACTCTCTTTATATTTTACCTCTTTATTTGTACCTTCAAATTCTGCACTGGATGAAGAGGTGCTATAAGAGCCTTCAATTGCCATATTCTCTGCATAAACATATTCAGTACCAAAACGAATTTGGTAATAAGAAGTATCATCGGCCTTACCATAGACCTGAACTTTTTCTGTATAGCCTGGGGATGGCATAAATTCTAAATTTAGAAAAATTCTAAACAGTCTATGAATAGGCATATTCCCTCTAACCCCTAATAGAAAGCCTGCAAAAGTTGTTTCCACAAAGCCATCATTCGTTTGTGTATCCAATCCATAATTCATTCTTGCATATCCAAAATATCCATCGACTTGAGGCCCATAAAAAAATCCAATAGGAAGATATTTATAACCAAATTTCCATTTAAAAATTCCATTACTAACTGAATTATCACTTCTGGTTTGGATATTACCCTCATCTGCCGAGAAAGTACCAAAGTGCTGACCTAATTCAAGAGAACTCCAAAATTCCCTTGTTATCCATAACTCACCTTCTAAGTCGATCCCACCTACAAGACCATTAATTTTTCTAACATCAGTATTTGATTGGGTTGAGGTTGCAGAGCCTGTTCCAAGATTTAAGAATAATCCTAATGTGCCTAACTTACCAAAGGCATCCTTATTTATATCTTTGAAAGGAATTGAAATCTCTTCTTTTTTCTTATTATCTTTTCCTATTAGAACCCAATCTCCTATTCTTAATTTTTCTTTAGAATGAAAGTTTGAAACCTTACCGTGTGACTGAGAACTTGTAACATGAAAAAGCTTTCCATCTCCAATAGAAGTCTTCTCCCATTCGACAATTTCCTTTAATAAAGGGTGTTTCTTTTTATATTTTGGACGATAGATTGTAATTTTATTTTCAGGATAAACTCCAAACTCCTTACCAATATCAATTGTAAACTGATTTCCTAAAACTCCAATTACACGTCCATCATAAGGAATGGTTCTGGAATAAATCTCTAACCAATTCATAATAGTTCTTGTAATAATCTCAATATCGTTTGTTTCTAGAAGTGTTTTTTCTTTAAAGTATAAATCACGGCCATTATCGGCTATAACCCAAATCTCAACTTCTATACCCTTAACATGAGGAATAAGATCGACCTTTATAAGAGAGCCTGCTTTGGTGCGATCGGAGATAACTTTCAATACTTCTGCATTGGCCAAATGAGTTTTTAAGTTTTTTTGATAAGCACCAAGGATATTCAAGATTTCAGAGTTTGACTTATAATAACACCACTTACTATTTTTCAAATAATATTCAAGTTTTTGAAATACTTTAAAACTTACTGCTCCCTGAACGTCATCAGTTATAGGTAAAAGAAGACATCTTCTAAGACTAAATTTAGAATGGGCCGAAAAAGAGAAAGTTAAAGCTAATATTAAAAAAAAGCTCTTTAAACTAAATCGATTCATTTACTTGGTTTTCTCCCTCATATCTTTTTCATAAAGATCAACCAACATTTTAAGATCGTTATTTTCCTCTTTAAGAATTCTTATTTGCTCTTTAAGGGCCTCTACGTTGGCCATGAGCTCCTGATGGTTATTTTTTTTAATGAAACTAACGGAATCACTAGGAAGATATATTAAATACTTTCCCTGATCGAGTTTATTCTTGACCCTATTGGCCTTAATATAGCGACGCACTGTTGAAATAGATATATTTCGAACAGATGCATACTCAATAATGGATACCCATTGACCTTCTATCTCTTCCATCTTCAAACAATGATATGAAATTATGTAATCTTGTGCAATCTTTAACGATTTTAATTAATTATGGTTTATAATAGAAGTATGCAACGAGTTGATTTAGAAAATTTCAAAAACAAAAAAACAGCTTTTGTTCTATCTGGTGGGGTCGTTAAAGCCGCGGCATGGCATATTGGCGTTGCTCTAGCATTAGAAGAGTTAGGTTTTACATTTAAATCCAATAGCTCTGTGACAAATGGTGATCATGAAATTTCTACTTATGTTGGATCCTCTGCTGGATCACTTGTTGGGCTTTTTTTCGCCTCAGGTTTTGGGCCACAAGACATCATCAAATCCATGCTTGAGAAAGATTATAAAAGACTTCCTCCCATTACCTACAAAGACATGATGACCATCAAAAGAATAATGGGTAAGCCACCACGTGGAGTATATTACGATCCTTTTGAGTCTCTTCCATTTTTCTTTAAACAAGCATTGAGACCACTACGAAATATTTCAGGTTTTTTTTCTACAAGTGGTCTTTATGATTATATTAAAAGAAATGTGCTCATCTCAAATTCATTTGAGGATTATGCTGCTGATTTATTTATTATAGCAACTCAGCTAGATCATTCGAGAAAGGTTATTTTTAGCAAATTTAAATATCCAAACCCTAGACATGATTCAACATCCACTTACTATGTCGGTATGCCCGTAGCTGAGAGCGTCGCTGCTAGTATGAGTATTCCTCCATTTTACTGTCCATACCCTATATGGAATTCTAAAACGAAAGAGGTAGATTATTATATTGACGGTGAAATTCGTGATACGCTCTCAACCCATGTAGCAGTTGATAATGGATGCAAAGTCATAATAAGTTCATGGACTCATACCCCTTATCATTATCATGATGAAATAGGCTCCCTCGTTAATCATGGTATACCGGCCATCGTTCTTCAGGCCATTCATCTCACAATACAAAAAAAGATTGTTGAATCTAGAGCGAAAAGAAAAACAGCAGAAGATATTATTGAAACTGTTAGTGATTTTATGAAAAGAAATAGAATGGATGAAAGTCACAGAAGAAATATTTTATCTATTTTAGAAAGAAAGCTTAATTATAAATCGGATGTTCATTTTATTGACATATATCCCAAGCATGAAAACTATAAAGTATTTTTTAAAAACTCTTTTTCTCTCGATCCTAAAACTAATACAGAAGTCGTTAGTGCTGGCTATTCTCGCACAATGGAAATATTTAGAAATCACGAATGGGAAAACTAGTACTCTCTATACTTTTTTCTTTTCAAGCAATGGCGCTATCTCCGGATAATATTTTTCAGGATGACTATACTCTTATCAATAAAATTGTTTTAAGCAAGCCTTTAAGAAAATTGAAATTCAAACCGCTACCGACAAACAAAAAATTTCACTCAATTATTCAAGATTCTAAAAAGAGAATCGGTAAAGAATTTAAAATTCCTAAATACTTTTTAAGTAATACAAAGTTTTGGTTTGATATCTATACCCAGTATGACACTAATCATGTCATTATACATGATAAAGATAACCTCTCTTTTGTATTTGATGTTATTGACTTTAGACAACTCACTCATGCTATTAAAAATAAAAATATTATTTATTCTCTCCAAGCTACTCTCATAGAAGATAGGATCGCAGAGCTTAGAACGGTATTCCATCGTCTTATTAAAAAAACTCATTCCTATAATGAGCAAGAAAAAAGTATCCTCAATATTTTGAAAAAAAATCATATTCGTATTCCTAAAAATAAGATTAAAAGAAAGCGTCTATTTACTCGTCTTGCTCAAAATTTAAGGTCTCAAACAGGACAAAAAAATAATATTGTACAAGGACTACGTAATTTCCAAGCTTTTAAAAAGCCAATTAAAAGATTTTTTAAAACTTTTGATGCTCCATATGAATTAAGGGCCGTAGCATTTTTAGAATCTAGTTTTAATATCAATGCTAAATCAAAAGTCGGAGCTACCGGTGTTTGGCAGTTCGTAAGATTCATTGGTAAGCACTTCATGAGAATCAATAAAGTTCAAGATGAGAGATTAAATCCTATTATATCAACACTTGGAGCACTTCATCTTTTAAAACAAAATTATAAAATTTTGGGCAGATGGGACTTGGCCGTTACCGCCTACAATTCAGGAACAAAACATCTTCTTAAAGCTAGAAGAAAGCTTGGTGTAAAAAAACCAACTCTTTCTCAGGTTCTAAAGACTTATGATCATCCACACTTAGGATTTGCCAGTACTAATTTTTATGCTTCATTTTTGGCCCTTGTCCACGCTCTTTCTTATCAAGATGAGCTATATAAACTAAAATACCCAAGATCTATTATTAGAGGTGATTATAATAATCTCCATGTCTATGTCTCACATTGTGATTTAAATCCAAAAAGATTTTTTCAAATCTTAAAAAAGAGTTCTGAAGATCTAAGGTATTTTAATAATCATATTATCAAAAATGAAATCGACCTTCCTAAAGGCAGTATTATCATTAGTGATATAAATCTAACGAATAAAAGGTTTTCACGAATTGCAGGTCAAAAGCTAAGAAACCTTTATCCTAAAAATTATTTCAAATATAGTGGAAAATGTATTCGCTAAAGCTGTTCTACTAAAAGAATGCTAGGTGAGCAGTATGTTTGAAGAGAATCGTAACGGCCATTTAAATAACCAATCTTTACATTAAAGATTCCTTGGCCCTCACCATAAATAAAGGCATGCTTCGTAGATGGATTAATTTCTCTTCCAACCTCACCATCTTTGTCGAGGAAAAAGAGTTGATAGGGAAGATCTCCTGTTCCTGTGTCACCTGTTGTTATAAAGTTATCTGCAATATCTTTAAGATTAATTTGTATCAAGCAAGCACCATTTAAATCTGAGATCTGAAGGTGATTTAAAATCTCATTAAAAAGTCCTTTACTTGGTAAGGTTACTTTACCGGACTTTGAGCTTCCAAAAAATATAGATTCACTTAAATGAGTAAGCTCAAAATAATCTCTAAACCCCTCAATTTTATCTGGTACATGTAAGGAGTATTTATTAACGCCTGTTTTTTCAGAAAAAATCTTCGAATTAAACACTCTAAAGTCATTAGCAAGAATACTCAAATGACTATCCACCTTTCCTAAAAGGTTCATTTCATTAAGGTCAAAGTCCATTTTTCTACCACTTGTGGTATTAATCTCTGAATAAAGAAGCTCTTCTTCGGAGATTTGGACGATTTTCTCAGCTACCTTTTTACCCAAATCTATTGTGAGTAAGGCATTACCAGGACGCACCCCTACAAATAATATAAAAGGAGCTGGGGCCCCTTCAACAACCTTGAAATCCTTATCCAAGTAAATCTTTGCCCCATATGATTGATCAACATCCGCATCTTTTACTCTCTCACTTATTTCGATTAAGAGGTGACCACCTGAAGTATTTACATTTTCTTTTTCCATGAACTTATAAAATGAGTACTCATCTAGTAATGGTATATTTGTAAAGTGAGCTTGTTCCGGCCTTACCTGGATATCCATCTTAGTTCTCATATATCCTTTAGAAAGAATGGTTCCACGTACAACACCGAAGTCTGAGTTTAAGTTTGTATTTATTTCAATTTCACCATCGTGATTAGAATTAAGAAGTTCGGACTTATCATGCCCCATAACCATATCCATACTTTCTATGGCCCCTTCAAATCCTTGATCAATTTGAGTGTGAGTGGCCACTATCCGATAAGTCTTATTGTCTTTTTCTTCAGCTTCCATTAGAGCTTTAATTCCCTCTAACGTAGGGTTAGATTTAAAACTATTTAAGTTAGCAGGTTCTGGAGTAATTCTGTCGGGTCTTGTTATTTCCCTGTTAAGGGCCAGCTTTACTGTTTGTGGCAAGGGTGTAAGGTTTGAAGCTACAAAAATATTATCCTGAATATCCATTGGTTCATTTTTTACAGGCGCACTAAGGATTGTTTTTATTTCATCTTTGGCCTCTACTTTTGCAACTTTTTCCACTGGAGCTTCAAATGAATAGTCAGACCAAACTACCGTTTTTTCTAGTTTCACAGATTCAAAACTGACAAATGTAATAAACTCATTATTATCTATTTCATTAAAATTAGTAGTTATATCTAAATTGGAGATAACCACTTTATTATTTGTTATAGAATGTTCTAAATCCTTAACCTCTGAAATTTTCTTTTTGATTTCTACAAATATTGGATCTTCATTTAATTTTTTAAGTTTTTTCGTTTCTTGTTTGATTTCTAAGGCCAAAATTTTATCAAGAACTGCATTTGCTTTGACATCATTATTAATTGAGTTTTTTACGAGTAAAGAAACTTGCTTATAAGGCGTTAAAGAGATTTTGAGGTGAACAGGACTAAATAACTTATCACTTAGGGAATTCCCCATAATTAAAATGGCCAAAGCAATGGAAGCTAAAAAATATTTCATATCTCTAAAGTTAATTTTCCAATTAACTGCATTTGATTTCAATAGGTACAAATTGCCATGAGTTATTTTTTAGTTAGTCATACGTTGAGTAATCATTATTTTTTGAATAGTCAGGACAAAAAAAAGGCCAACAAAAATGCTGGCCTTATAAAAAAACAATTTAGAAGTTTTTGATTAGGATCTACCGGCAATATCTTCCTCTGCAATTTGAATACGCAAGCGAGCTCTTTCAACTTTTCTCTCGTATTTTTCAAACTCATCTGGAGAAAGATCACCTTTTCTAAGATGCTCAAGAGCGTTCTCAAGAGCAAGCTTGGCCCTTTCAAGATCGATATCTCTATCTTCTTCTCCGGCAGTCGTAAGAATCGTAACTTTATCATTAAGAACCTTACAGATCCCCCCGGTTATAAGAAATGATCTTGTTGGGTCATCTGCACCACCAAAAACGATCATGTGGCCGTTATCTAATTCCGTTATAATATGAGTATGCTCAGGTAAGACATTTATCTGACCTCTAACGGTAGGAATTACCAGAGACTCACAAGGAATATCCTTAGCAATAATCTCGTTAGGGGATAGAACATCTACTGTGTAATAGTTCATAATTATTAATTTCCTTCTCTAATCTTTTTGGCCTTTTCGTGAACCATTTCAAGATTTCCAACAAGGTAGAAAGCTTGCTCAGGAAGATCATCAACTTCACCATTTAAGATGGCCTTAAAGCCTGCGATAGTATCTTCCATTTTTACAAACTGACCTTTAAGACCTGTAAACTGTTCAGCAACGAAAAATGGTTGAGATAAGAATTTCTGAACCTTTCTTGCTCTAGCAACAATAAGCTTATCTGCTTCAGAAAGTTCATCCATACCAAGAATAGCAATAATATCTTG
>JAURDE010000097.1 GCA_030828105.1 Bdellovibrionota bacterium
AAGGTTGTTTTTATGAAACTTGCTACATGCTTAGTACTATCTTTAATGCTTTTTTCTTGCGCTAGTGCTGGTCGAAAGGGAAGAAGTTTTTCTTCTGTTGATTCCAAAGGTGATATTGTTCCAATTAAATTAGCAAAAAAGAGAATCGTTATATTAAAGAAAAACGTAACCGGTGTTAAAAATATACAGAGAGAGCTTGCAAGAAAGCATAATGGTCAAAGAGGACATGTCTTTACCAAGGCTTTAAAAGGTTTTGTGATCAGTGTTTCAGATAATGCATTTAAACAAATTAAAAACGACAAACGTGTTAAATACATAGTTAATGATAAACCGGTAAAGGCCTTTGCTCAAGAGATCCCAACTGGTGTTCAAAGAATTAAAACTCAATTAAATTCTATCGCTGCTATAAATAATGATGGCGGCTCAGTCGATGTAGATGTGGCCGTTCTTGATACGGGTATCGATTTAGATCACCCAGATCTTAATGTTTACCGCTCTGTTAACTTCGCTAAAGGTAAATCTGCTGATGATGGTAACGGCCATGGTACTCACGTTGCCGGAAGTATAGGTGCACTGGATAACAACCAAGGGGTCGTTGGTGTAGCACCAGGTGTGCGATTGTGGGCCGTTAGAGTTCTAGATAATAGAGGTTCAGGTTGGACATCAGATATAATTGCGGGAATTGACTATGTTACGGCCAATGCTTCACAAATTGAAGTCGTTAATATGAGTCTAGGCGGGCGTGGTACTGATGACGGAAATTGTGGCCTTACAAACAATGATCCACAACATGAGGCCATCTGTAATTCTGTAAAAGCAGGTGTTGTCTACGTCGTTGCTGCAGGAAATGATAATGATGATTCAAAAAATTATGTTCCGGCCTCCTATGATGAAGTTATAACTGTTAGTGCTCTTAATGATAGTGATGGATTAGCAGGAGGACTTGGCCCAAGTAATTCAAGAGGAGATGATGATACCCTTGCAGATTTTTCTAACTTTGGTGAAGACGTCGATATAGCAGCACCAGGAGTAAATATAAACTCAACATGGATAAACGGTGGCTATAATTCGATATCAGGTACATCGATGGCCTCTCCGCATGTTGCAGGTGCAGTAGCTCTTTATATCTCTAAAAATGGTAGAGCAAATAACGAAATAGAAGTAGAAAATATTAAGCAAGCTCTTCAGTCTTTGGCATGGGCGCAAGATTCTGATAATGGCTTTAGTGGAGATAAAGATGCTTTTTCAGAGCCATTATTAAATGCTGAAGCAATCTCACCTATGGCCCCACCAGAACCATCGGTAAATATGTATCTTTCACTTGATAAAACAAAATACTATCTCTCACAAGGAGAAACGCAGTCTTTAATTAGTGTCAATGTCAAAGATGAAAACCAAAATTCAATAAGTGGATTATCTAATGAGAGTTTTGGAGTTCTTCTTGATAATGAACCAATCACACTGAACTTTAATGAAACTGATAGTGGTCATTATACAAGCTCCCTAGATCTAAACCCTCTTCAGGAAGGTGTACATAATATAAATATAAGTGTCACAGATGGTAGGGGATTAAGTAACTCCCAATCAAAAGACTTTGAGACGACATATGCAGAGGTTAATAAAATATATGTGGGTAATATTACCTACTCATTAAGCGGAGGAAAGAGTCAGGATAAAAACCTAGTTGTTACTGTCGAAGTCATTGACACTCAACAGACTGTTGTCGATGGCGCAGTCGTTAGTATGGGACTGTTTCATCAAAGCTCAGGTTTTATTGGAAGCGCAACGGGGAGAACTGACTCTAATGGACGGGTAAGTTTTCAGCTCAGAAACGCCAGTTCCGGTTGTTACTATAGTGAAATAAATGGACTCGAAAAAACAGGACAACAATGGGATTCAACTTTAGATGTGGTTGATGAGGGGTTTTGTAAACCGTAGAAGTTTTATTCGCTCGTTGTTTCTGTTAAGCTTTATGTTTATAATAAACATAAAGGATTTTTTATATGCCCAAGCAGGAATCGAGTCAATCACCATGGCGTAGTAAACTTTATGAAATTATTTTTGAAGCAGAAACTACTAATGGTAAGCTTTTTGATGTTTTACTTATCTTTGCCATCATTCTTAGTGTCCTGACAGTTTGTTTAGAAAGTATCGAGAATTTAAAGGTACAATTTGGGACAGCTTTTTTATACATTGAGTGGATTTTTACTATTGGATTTACAATAGAGTATATATTAAGACTTTTAAGTGTCCAAAGACCTTTATCATACGCTCTTAGCTTTTATGGAATTATCGATTTACTCGCAATCCTGCCTAGTTATATCGCGCCTTTTTATTCAGGGGCCCAATCACTCCATGTAATTAGATCTATTCGTCTTATAAGGATATTCAGGCTTTTTAAGTTAACAAGGTATGTAGGCGAAGGAGAAGTTTTAAAAAGAGCACTAAGGGCCTCTCGCCATAAGATTATTATCTTCCTCTTTACTGTTTTATCAATAGCGCTTTTTTCTGGAGCACTTTTGTATCTAGTTGAAGGCAGCGAACATGGTTTTACCAGTATTCCTAAAGGCATGTACTGGGCCATTGTTACGATGACTACGGTTGGTTATGGTGACCTTGCTCCTCAAACTGATTTAGGGCGTACCTTGGCCTCTTTTATTATGATCATGGGGTATGGGATTATTGCTGTGCCAACGGGAATTGTGACAGCAGAGATTACTCATGCGAACCGAGGAACAAATACTAGGACTTGTTCAAAATGTATGAAAGAAGGGCATGAATATGATGCTACTTATTGTAGGGCCTGTGGAGAAGTTCTGTCCCTATAATCTTTTGCTTGGAAAACTGATTCAATTTTGCTTCGCCTTTAAATGCAGGAATAATAGATAGAATGAGAAATGTAATCAGGTGTTTTAACATAGGAAGCAGTTATCACTGATTAATCTTCTTTGTCTACTCGATGTGTTGTAACCGGTAATTATTAATTATCTAAAAACAAAATCATAAAATCCTTCTCAAGAAATAGGCTTTGGGCCATAATTACGCTATTTTTAAGTCAGCATAACTTTGTAAAGTTCCTACAATTATCAAGGGGAGTAATTAATGACATGTAGCGTAGAGGCGTTTTTTGATAAAACAACTTTTACTATAACCTATATTGTTTATGATCAAGAATCTAAGGATGCCATCATTATTGATCCCGTACTTGATTATGATATAGCATCATCAACCATTACAAGTACCTCTATAAATAAGGTACTCGACTTTATTAAAGGAAATGATCTTAATACCCACTACATTCTAGAAACTCACGCACATGCTGATCATATTACTGGCGCACAAGACTTAAAGGTAAAACTCCCTGGTGCAAAAGTCGGCATTGGCAAAAATATAACTTTGGTTCAGTCAACCTTTAAAGATATTTATAACTTAAAGGAATTGGATGTCGAAGGTTCACAATTTGATATTCTTTTAGATGAAAATGAAGAACTCGTTGCAGGCACTATTATAGTGAAAACTATCTTCACACCTGGGCACACGCCTGCTTGTTCATCCTATCTCATAGAGAATAATGTTTTTACGGGAGATGCCCTGTTTATTGAGGACTTTGGGACAGGCCGGTGCGACTTTCCTAAAGGCGATGCTCAGGACCTATACGTAAGTGTTCATGAAAAACTTTATGATCTTCCAGATGATACAAATGTCTATGTCGGGCATGATTATCAGCCCAACAATAGGGAACTGAGATATAAAACGACCATAGGTGTTTCAAAAAGCTCAAATATTCAATTAAAACAAAGCACCAGCTTAGAAGAGTTTGTTAAATTTAGAACAGACAGAGATAAAAAACTAAACGCGCCAAGATTGTTGTTTCCTAGCATCCAAGTGAATATTGATGGAGGAAAACTTCCTCATGCTGAAGATAATGGCAAAAGGTATCTAAAAATACCTTTATTTGGAGATCTATAATGGAAAACTTTATTTATCCTCTGATTGGGGGAGTTTTAATCGGTCTTTCTTCTTCGACAATGCTGGGAGGAATTGGCCGTATTACCGGTATTAGTGGGATTTTTTCCCATGTCCTCAAAAAACCCTCTAAAGAGTATCTATGGCAGTATTTCTTTTTACTAGGTTTGCTTTTTGGTGGACTAGGTCTTTTTATTTATAGGCCTTCACTATTTGATTACGGGATAGAAGTGAATAAGTTTCAGGTCGTTTTAGCGGGGCTTTTGGTCGGTTTTGGAACACGACTTGGTAGTGGATGTACTTCAGGTCATGGTGTTTGCGGTCTTCCTCGGTTATCAGAAAGAAGCTTTGTTGCAACTCTAACCTTTATCGGTTTTGGAATCATAACAGTTTTTATAAGGAAAATGATATGGGGATAGTACTTAGTTTTATTGTTGGTGTCGTTTTCTCCGTAGGTCTGGTCATCTCAGGGATGACTAATCCAAAAGTTGTCACGGGTTTTTTAGATGTATTTGGACAATGGAATGCGGCGCTTGTTTTTGTTATGGCAGGTGCTGTTATAACAAATCTTTTCCTTTTTAACCTCATTAAAAAGAAAAATAAACCGTGGTTTTCACATAAGTTTTATCTGCCAACGGCCAAAAATATAGATAAAAAGCTTGTGGTTGGTTCGGCCATTTTTGGTATTGGATGGGGTGTTTTGGGTGTTTGTCCTGGACCAGGAATCGTTAACCTTGTTACAGGAGAGTTATGGGCGTTAATTTTTGTGGGATCCATGATTCTAGGAATGTTAATTCACAAAATTACTTTTGAGTCTAAATAATTAGACCTTGTTCTTTTTGAAGTTAAGTATAATCGAAAATATTAATGATATGAAAAAGGTAGCGACGGTAACTTTATCTACTAAGTCAGCATTGACGTCTAATCCGGTGACTGAATCAACGATATGCTTGATATAGGAATCAGGGAGAGGCCCTTGAGAGAGTCGATGCTTAATTTCCCAATGCCATTGAGTAAGGGGACAGTAGCCCCATCCATAGAAATATCCTAATCCAAACCAGCTTATAAAGGTTAAAGAAAGTGTAATAAGATTAAGTCTTCTCGTTTTAGGGAATATCCATCCGAAAATATTAAAAACAGTAAATATCCCGTGGAATAAGTAACACAAAATATTAAGGGCCATATCCATATTATTACTTTTGAAAATTAAGTTTTCTTATTAGTCTGATGCACTCAAAAAATATTACGCTACTTAATATAGAGCCTAATGCCCAAAATAATACGGACTCTAGATAAATTTTGGCGCCAAAGATAATAAATCCCAAAATAAAAAAGCCCGTTATGCCACTAAAATATAAAAATGGATGCTTATGGATAATACTTAAATCCCTAAAATTAATTATTCCTCCCACTAGAAGAGATCCTGTACCTACAAAAATAACCCCACAGATCATCATACAAATATAGGGCCCAAAAGTTCTATGGAAAAAATGAAAAACCTCATGGTTGTTTGTAAGACTTAATTCAAATTGAGGGCAAAAAAGAAGCGTTAATAAACCAACGATAGTATGAATTCCAAAAATTTTTAAAAATAATTGTGTCGGCGTAATTTTTAAGTCTCTTTGGACATGGTTTAAGACCTTTTCATCAAGACTTTTATTAGGAGAGACAGATTCATTGTTTAAGAAGTCTTTAAATTCATCCATAAAGACTCCTTTTTAATTTTTCGATGGCCCGTGAAAAGATTTTTCTAGCATTAGATGGCCCTATATTGAGAAGGTGTGAAATCTCTTTGTAGTCGTAATCTTTATTTATTCTAAGGTCTAAGACCTTTTTCTCTTGTTCGCCTAGAGGTAGATCATCCAAATCAACATCCGATATGTCCCTTTCTTCAACTGGATGAAACTCTTCGTTAAATTGAGTTGTATTAATATTTTTCTTTTTTACGTGATCGAGAAGCTCATTACGTGATAATGTGTATAACCATTGTAGAAATTTATATTTAGAATCATACCTTGACCGGCTTTTATGAAGTTTAACAAAAATATTTTGAAAGACTTCTTCAATATCATCCCTATGGGGTAGTCTTTTTGTTAAATAGGAAAATACCCTAGCTCGATGTCTGGCATAGAGAACCTCGAAGGCCTGGAATTCATCTTCTTGATAAAGAATCATTAACTTCTCATCAGTTAAATTTTTAAAAGGATTCACCCATCCTCACTTCGTTTTACGAGACAATGTTTATAATTGTGACATTTTTTAGTTATCAAAACTAGATTTAATCCATTAAAATTATTTATATGTCACATTAAGAGTTCCACCATCGTATAGGCTATTGGAGATCATATCTCCTAAAGATTGGCACTGGTAGATATATTGACTGAAAAAGGCGGGTAATGGTTGTTAAAAATTATATAGTTAGTGGTAGGCCAATTCATTCAATAAGGAGTTAAGAAAATGAAACTTATCATTTTTAGTCTTTTATTTTCTTTTAATACGCTTGGCATAGATTTTAATAAGGCCATTGAGATTATTAACAATCATGATGAGGTTCAAATATTAGAATTCAAGAGACAAAGTATTAAGCAATTAGGGCTAGAAAAATCCAGCTGGGGTGATCCGATGGTAAAGGTGTCGGCCAAAAATTATCCCGTTGATACCTTAAAGTCAGATCAAACACCAATGACAGGTATAGAGTTTGGTTTATCTCAAAAGATCAGCTTAACCAATAAAAGCTCAAATATTAAAGGGGCGTTTGATTTAATGAGCGAATCTATTAATTTAGAAAAACAAGAGTATAAAAGAATCCTTATTAAAGAGTTGTGGATACTTGGTATTAACAAAGATCAGCTTTTAAAAGATAAAGATATTATAAAAGACAATATCGAATGGGTAAAAAAATTGCTTAAGATTTCTAAGAAACTTTATTCAAACGGTCGTATCAGCCAACAAGTCCTCTTTGATTTTCAAATCAGAAAAAGCGAATTAGAAAGTTCATACGAGGCAAAGGACTATCAAATTAAAGAGCTTGATTCAAAAGTCTCTTACCTTCTTAATTTAAAATCCAGCACTCTAAACGATAAAACGTTTCCTTGGCATTTATTAGATTCCTATAACCTATCAAAAACACCAAAAGAATTATCGTTTGAGAAAAAAATAAGAGCAAAAGAACTTCAGGTGGTGGCCAAAAAGAAGAATCTTATACCAGATGTCACATTTAGTGTAGGTTATACCAAAAGAAGTAATATAGATAATCGTGGTGATTTTGCAAGCGCATCTATTGTATTTCCTCTCCCTTTTTCTGATGTGAAGCATTCATCATTAAAGGATGCAATCATAGAAAAAGAAAGTGCTATAAGAAGTCTTTATAATTTCAAAAGTAAAAGAGACTCCAAATTAGAAGAATTGGATTATAGAGTGAGAAAGCTCCAAAGAGAGTTAGATATTCTTAAAGAAAAAACAATAGTGTTTGCTCAAAATAGTAGGGATATATCTGCTAAATCTTACAGCGTTGGTAAGGCGAGTTATTTAGAGGTTCTTAACTCAGAGTTGAAGCTTCAGGCACTTCAAATACAAAGAAATGGACTGGAGGCAATGTTAAGGGCAACAAGACTCGAGAAGAAATTTATTTCAGGAGATAAATTAAATGATTAAACTATTAATCCTTTCTCTATCGTTACTTGTTTTTTCCTGTCAAAAACAAAATGGCACGGAAGTAAAGCATGATCATAATCCAGTGAAAAATAAAATAGAAGTTTATTATACATGTTCCATGCATCCTCAAATAAGAGAACCAAAACCAGGTAAATGCCCCATCTGTCATATGAATTTAACTAAAGTAGAGGTAGAAAATATCGACAGTGGAAAAATGGTTAATGATAAGAAGGTCAGTATTTTATGGCGTTGTGAAAATTACACTGATGTAACATCAACGGTAAAAGATGTTTGTCCTATTGATGGAACTGATATGGTTAAAGTTAATCCCAATATCGGTATTATTGGACAAGTTAAATTACGAAAGGCCCAGATTAATCATTTCAATCCTGATGTTTTTACTGTTACAAAAATGAAAATGTCTAAGAATATTCGCCTTTTAGGTACTGTTCTTCAAAGTGAAGAAAAAGAAAGTAATATAAGTGCGAGAGTCGATGGTAGGGTGGAGCGTGTTTTTATAAAAAGTGAAGGTAGTTATGTTCAAAAAGATGATCCTGTATTGTCTTATTATAGTCCTAAGCTAATAACTGGAGGGGAAGAATATATCCTTGCTAGAAAAACCTATATCAGTAAAAGAACTAGGGAATTTAAAGAACTACTAGGTCAGAGTGAAAAAAGGCTCCTGTTATGGGGAGTAAGGAAAGAACAAATGGAGCTTTGGTTTAAGCAGGGTAAGGTACCTAATGAAATAAAAATATATTCAAATGCAAGTGGTATTGTTCAAAAGAAAAATGCATTTAAAGGCAAATATTTTCAAGAAGGACAAAACTTTTTCGATCTCATCGATTTAAGGCAAGTATGGGTCGAAATGGATGTTTATGAGCAAGATAGTGCTCTAATTAAAATAGGTCAAAAGGTTAAGCTTGAGTTCACGGCCCTACCAGGACATTACTTTGAAGGAAATATTGATTTTATTAACCCTATCCTTGATTCAAGGTCGAGAACGTTAAAGGTAAGGACTACGATCAACAATAAACTAGGAAAATTAATGCCAGGAATGGTGGGTGAAGGATATATTAATGTATCTCTCAAAGGTTTACCACTCGTTATTCCTAGAACCGGTATTGTAGATACTGGGAAAAGGAAGATCGTTTGGCTGAAAAAAGATAATTATTCCTTCTTTGCTAAAAATATAGTTACAGGCTTTGAATCGCAGGGTTATGTAGAAATTATTGAGGGGCTCCAAGAGGGGGATGAGGTCGTGATTGAGGGCAATTTTCTATTAGATGCTCAAGCACAACTTTTCGGCGGATATGAGGACTTTAACAAATGAGTCGTTTACTTCAGCTAACTTTAAAGTTTAGAGTATTTATTATCTTAATTTTTATGCTTATAGGCCTTGGGTCTATCTATAGCATAAAAACAGCTAGAATTGATGCTATCCCCGATATAGGTGAAAATCAGCAAATTGTTTTTACTGATTGGCCAGGTAGGTCACCTAAAGATGTAGAAGAACAAGTGACTTATCCTTTAAGTATTTTACTTCAAGGTATTCCAGGAGTTAAAACTATTAGGGGCAGTTCTGCCTTTGGCTTTTCTATTATTTACATTGTTTTTAAAGATGATATCGATTTTTATTGGTCTCGATCAAGAGTTTTAGAAAAGCTATCAATTGCTAAAGAAAAAATACCTGAAGGGGCCATAGCAAAAATGGGGCCCGATGCCACTGGTTTAGGTCAAATTTTTTGGTATACAATTGAAAATTCTAAAGATAATCCCCATCCCAAAAGTTTACAGGAACTCAGAACTATTCAAGACTTTTATGTTAGTTTTCTACTTCAAAGTGTTGAAGGAGTCAGTGAAGTTGCTTCGGTCGGTGGCTTTTTGAAAGAGTACCAAATCGATGTTGATCCTAAAAAATTATTTGCCTTTGATATTCATTTTTCTCAAATCATTCAAGCAGTTAAAAACTCTAATATGGATGTGGGAGCAGAAGTTATTGAAGAAGGCGATAGAGAGCTTGTCGTTCGTGGGAAAGGATTTTTTAAGTCATTAGAAGATATTGAAAATGTAGTTG
Organism: Bdellovibrionota bacterium; assembly: GCA_030828105.1. Lineage (GTDB taxonomy): Bacteria > Bdellovibrionota > Bacteriovoracia > Bacteriovoracales > Bacteriovoracaceae > JAURDE01. The sequence continues at coordinate 9,698 of JAURDE010000097.1, forward strand.
TTGCGATAAAAAATAATACACCCGTTAGAGTCAAGGATTTAGCTAGAGTCGGTCTTGGGGCGGCCTTTAGAAGAGGTGCTTTAGATAAGAATGGCAAAGAGGCAGTTGGTGGTGTTGTTACTATGAGGTATGGAGAAAACCCACAAATAGTAATCGATAATGTAAAAGAGAAATTGCAACAGGTTAGATTAGGTCTTCCCAAAGGTGTCGAACTCATTTCTTTTTATGATCGTACTGAAATTATACAAAAGACGATAGGAACTGTTTACACAGCCTTGAAAGAAGAGATTGTTATAACTGTTGTTGTTATTCTTGTTTTTTTACTCCACATACGGGCCTCTGTTCTGGTTAGTTTAACACTTCCTTTTGGTGTTGGTATAAGCTTCATTCTTATGAAACTCTTTGATATAGATTCAAATGTAATGAGCATGTCAGGCCTTGTCATTGCTATCGGTTCTATGGTTGATATGGGCATAATTATGACCGAGAATATTTACTCTCATCTTAGTGAGAGACCTGGTGTTGATAAAAAAGAGAGGTTAGCAATTATTCTTTCTGCCGCAAAAGAGGTTGCTCCACCAATATTAATGGCCATAATGACAATCATTATAACTTTCTTACCCGTTTTCGGACTTGAGGGAAGTGAGGGTAAGCTTTTTCATCCTTTGGCCTGGGCCAAAACTTTAGCTATGCTCGGCTCGGCACTCGTAGCGATATTTTTAGTACCTAGTTTGTCCGCTTATTTTTTGAAGGGTAATCTTCGTCCCATTAAAGAAAATGCCATCGCACGGTGGATTCTTAAATTATACAAACCATCACTTAAATGGGTATTAAACAATCGCTTGATGTTTATGTTTTTACCTTTTTTCATCATAGTTCTAGGAATCTATTCGTTTAACAAGCTTGGTTCTGAATTTATGCCTTCTTTGAACGAAGGTGAGATTCTTTATATGCCTGTCACTACCTCGGATGTTTCAATCACAAAGGCCAGGGAACTTTTGGCCTATACCGACCGTAAAATAAAAGAGCACTCTTTAGTTAAAAGTGTTGTCGGAAAGCTTGGACGGGCCGAATCTGCGATAGATCCTGCCCCAGTTGGAATGTTTGAAAGCATAGTTAAACTTGTGGATACAAAAAAGTGGCCTAAAAACAAATCTATTTACGACATAATGGCCGAATTGGATGA
>JAURDE010000220.1 GCA_030828105.1 Bdellovibrionota bacterium
CCAGAGGTGATATGGGAGTTGAGGTGGGAGATCATCTTGTTCCTGTGGTACAGAAAAAATTGATTTCTTTATGTAACCTTAAAGGAATACCAGTCATAACAGCGACCCAAATGCTAGAATCCATGATAGGTTTCTCAACTCCAACAAGGGCCGAGGCCAGCGATGTTGCCAATGCCATTTGGGATGGCACAGATGCTGTGATGTTATCGGCCGAGTCGGCCTCAGGGAAATATCCTATTGAGTCTGTTAAAATGATGTCTTCAATCATATTAGAAGCTGAAAAATACCCCAAAAAAAGAATTTCATTAAGTGATCTTCTCATTGATGATGTAGGCTCTACTATGATGATAGCGGCCTCACTCATCGCTGAAAATATCAAAGCACAGCATATAATTTGTATGACGACTGAGGGAAACTCCTGCATAAAACTATCCCGTTTTAGACCAAAAACACCAATTCTTGGTGTGACAAACTCCGTTCATGTTGTAAGAAGAATGTGTCTTTACTGGGGTTGTGTGCCTTTTCATCTAACTAACTTTGATGAAGATAATCTGGACCTTCAAAAACAGGTCGTAGAGCTGGTAAAAAAAGAATTTAATCTTAACTCAGGTGAAAAAGTCGTGGTAACTAAGGGAGAGGGAAAGTTCTTTCAAGGAGGAACTTCTAACTCCGTAATCGTGGAGATCATACAGTAAAGTGAAATCATCACTTTTCAAACCGAGTACATTAAAAGATTTAGGGGTCCTTGACTGGGGTTATACCAATAGTGATGAGGCCAAATCCTATAATATTTATGAGAAGTGGATTGAAAAAGGTCATCATGGCCCTTTAGCTTATCTTACCGGAGAAAAAAAAGATAAACGTAAAAAGATCTCTGATTATTATCCTGAATTTAAATCTGCTCTCGTTTTTCTCTTTAGTTATCAAAAAGAAAAAAAAATGCTCGATCGTTTTTACCAATCAAGTGAATCCAATGGGCTTAAAATTGGAAGTTATGTTTTTGGCTTTGGAGGTAAGGACTATCATAAGGTTTTAAGGGAAAAACTAGAAACATTAGCTTCCTATCTTCCCGAAGGTATTTCTTATAAATTAAGCCTTGATACTCAACCTATTTTAGAACGAGATCTCGCTTATAGGGCAGGACTGGGCTGGTTTGGAAAAAACTCGATGTTTATCAATAAAAAAGAGGGAAGCTTTTTTATTATTGGCTCACTTTTATTAAACGACACACTTGATCTGCCTGTTCAGAGCGAAGATACGGATCATTGTGGACAATGTACAAAGTGTATTGATCTTTGTCCGACAGATGCAATCGAAGATCGTATTATTATTTCTCAAAAATGTATCTCTACCTATACAATAGAAGTTTTTAAAGAAGGGACTCCTCCTCAAGGCTATCCCAATTCTGGAGGAGAGATATTTGGTTGTGATATATGCCAAGATGTATGTCCATGGAATATAAAGGCCTTATCAAAAATTAATGAAGAAACGACACTTAATCCGCAAATACAGGACTTTTTCTTAAAAACACCTGTCGATGAAATTTTAAAAAAGTTAAAAGAAATGACCAATAGGGGATTTCGAAAAGTTTTTAAGGATACACCTTTAGAAAGAACCGGCCGCTTAGGTCTTTTAAAGAATATCAAACTATTTAAATAATACCTTCAGACTTGAGAAACTTTTTAACAAAGGCCGCCCCCATTTCTGGCAGATGGTGAGGTAATTTCGTTGGCCGATTCAATGAAACAGTATTTCCTTTATCTTCAAGGAGTTGCTTTAATCTTTCAGAACCAGACTTTCCTACAACAAGATCATCCATTCCTGTTATGAGGTGCACTCTGTGACCTGTTATAGAAAGGGATTCTTTTTCGGCCTTAAGCCAATTAAAAACATTTTCATGATTAAGTTCAGGTGAGACGAGTTGTTCTCTAATGATAAGAGTGCTTTTGTAAAAGTCAGTTTCAAAGAGATGGGTTCCTTTATCTGGGGCGAGTCCAAGCCCTACGGCGATGGCCAGCTTATCGATACCATCAAATTCATTTAAACCTAGTGCCTTACAGGCCAAAAGACCTCCTAAGGAATGGCCAGCTAAGATAAGTTTTTTATCTTTGGTATCTATTTCTGAAGATAGACCTTGATAGGCACTATAAAAGAGTTCATGAGACTTATTTTTAAACTCGTCAAAGGAGTTCACTTCATTAAAGCTTCCAAGGTAATGACCAGGTAGGTCAAACAGTATTGATGCGATGCCCTCTTCCGCTAAACGGGTAGGCCATGTAAGAATCGAGCCTTTATGGGAAGTATACCCGTGTGTTAATACTCCAATAGCGTTTTTTAACTCGGTATCTTTAGAGGGAAGAAATATAAACGCATGACTTTTCCAAGTACCGCGTGTGATATCTATTTTTTTTATTCTTAATGTCATTATCGTGATATTACCGAAATTTTCTTTTAAAACCCATATTTAAATTGACGAAGTCCTCTCAAAATTTTAATTTATTCTCTCATTTGATGTGCCCTGATAGCTCAGTCGGTAGAGCAAAGGACTGAAAATCCTTGTGTCGGTGGTTCGAATCCGCCTCGGGGCACCATTCTTTTGAGTGACTAAAAA
>JAURDE010000070.1 GCA_030828105.1 Bdellovibrionota bacterium
AATTTAAAAAAATATAGAGAAATAATAGAAAGTTCTTTATATTCACACTTTGGCCTAAAGGATGAGTTGTCTAGGAAAGTTATAAAAGAACGTGATCTTAAAAAAGCAAATATGTTATTCCAAAATCATTTGGCCAGTCAAGCGATTGAGAAAAAGCTCATAGAAAGAGAACTGGAATATTTTAAAAATCAGGAAGTAGCCTACTATGAAGATGTTTTAAATAAAGAGAAAATACTGGCATCTTTGAAGAGTAATATAAAAAATATGAGTAAATCATTTGAGGCACAAAAAGAATATGTTGAAAAGATTTCTAAAAAGTTAAAGTCTAATGTCAAAGAAAATAGAAAATTACAAAAACAATATGAGGATAAAATAGCACAAATTAATAAAAGAAATATTAGTGAAGTAGAAAAATAAGAGAAGAGATGAATCATGTTTATGATGAAAAACACCGCATAGAAATTTTAAATGCTAGTTTGAGTAAGACGATAAAATCTATTAAGAGAAAAATGGCCCAAACTCAGCAGCAAAGTGATATGAAAGGTGATCAAGAAAAAGTGGCCCAAATTCTTAACTCACAACTTACGGTAGCTCTTGATCAGCGAGGAAAAACAGAAGATCAGCTATTAAGTTTAGAAAACAAAATCAGTGGTCTTGAAAATCAGTTAAGTTATGCAAATAAGAAAATTCAAGGCAAAAACCAAGTTTTATCTAGCTTGCTGGCCAATCAATTAAATATTGAGCGTAATCTTGCCAGTTATCAGGAAGAACTAACTCGAAAGGCAAAGGTAAAGGAAAAAATTATTGATCGTATTAAAAGTGCCTTTGGAGGAAATGGTTCAAGAACATCATTAGATAGAAAAAACGGTGATATCACATTTAATTTCGATCGAGTCTATTTTGATTTTGGAAGCTATAATCTTAAGACAGAAATGAAAGATGATTTAGAAGAATTCATTTCAAGGTATGCCAAGGCCGTGATGGGAGATAAAAATTTATCCAATACGATTAAAGAAATTGAGATTATTGGAAGTGCTTCTCCAACATATAAAGGAAGATTTGTTAACATGATATTGTCTGACGAAAAGACGATTAAAAAAGCAATGAGTTTAAATCTTGACCTAAGCTATAAAAGGGCCAAAAATATCTTTGATCATTTGTTTAATAATCCGGAAGTAAACTTTGAGCATAAAGACGAAATGTATCCTTTGCTGAAAGTAAGCGGTGAGGGATTTCATAGAGGATCATTACCTAAGGGTGAAACCTATGAGTCACTTGGTGAGACATCAGACTTTTGCTTTAAATTTGATTGCACTAAATACCAAGTTGTTAAAATAAGTTTTAAACTTAAATAAAGGAGGGCAAGATATGGTCTCTCAAGATATATTTAGCAGGATTTTACTCTATTCAAGTGAGAATCTAGTACCATTTATGTTGATCCTTTTTCTTGGTGCTATATTTTTTCGGTTCGGCGCTTATATTACGGTTAAATTACTTAACGAGTTTGTTAATCATTTTGAAATTAATACGATGGATACAGTGACCGGAAAAAAACGCAAAACAGGACATGATTTTTATGAAACAGTTAAAGATGTTTTGTGGCAGTCTTTTGAAGAACATTTTGTTTATAAATCTAAGTTTAAAAGAAGAAAGTTAGATAGGCTTACATCATTTTCTGATCGTATCCTTTTGATAAAAGAAGGAAGTCGGCGCATGATTGACGATACTCTCAATCATGCAAAATATTGCTCTGACAGTAAAAATAAACCGGACTTTAATGAAATTGTCACCTATCTTATTAAATCAAATCCCGTATTTAAAAAAGTTTATGGTGTACTTCCCTTAGAAACGATTTCTGAAGTATTAAGTGTTTTACCAAATATATTTGTTGTTCTTGGTATCTTTGGAACCTTTATAGGGATAATGTTGGCATTACCTGAACTCCAAGGCATGGACCTCTCTAATCTAGAGGCCACCAAAAAGACAATGGATGAATTTCTTCTTAAAATCGCTTTTTCCATGAATACATCAATTTTGGGCATAATCCTTTCCATAGGTCTTAATATAATGAATAGTTTCTTTAGCAGTGATGTTATCTTAGATAATATTAGAGATACATTCAGAAATAGCTTGGGGCTTTTGTGGAATGAATCGCATTCAGTGCATTCGAGGGCCAGAAAATCGAAAGAAAAAACTAAAGCAAAAGCTAGTTGATGTGATGCATTATTGCGACTTCTATTATAGTCAGTTTCACCACTTTGGGGTACATAAGATTCCTTAATATTATAATGTTATTGAGGTCTTTTTTATGCGCCACGAAATTATCGCTATTCCCGAAATAAAAACTAATATATTTAATTCTATAAAGATTTATTTCGATGAAGATTTTTCAGAAGTTTTATTTCCCAACAATGGGCCAATATTAGAGCTTCAAGAATATATTCAAACTATCTTTTCTAAAAAAATAGGTAGCTTTAGAGAACAGGTCGTCTTTAGATCAATACCCTTTTTAATTGCGGTATTTACCGAAGACAAAGAAATTCGAATTAGTGGTACGAAGCTAGGACAAGAACTTTTTCTATGTCATCATTATGATCACGCCGATGACCCAAAGTTTATTGCCTTTAAAAATCATGTAACCAAAATTGCGATGCTTTCTCCTCATGAATCAATTTCAGTTACCCAAAAACTAACCATTACAAAAAACCTTTCCGATTTAAATAATTTAGACGAATTTCAAAAAGTCTATGATCGTAGTAATGAAATAATGAAAAAGCTTCGAAATAGAATCAAGGAATACTCCCCATCTCTTTTTGAAAAATTTTCTGATTATGGTTTAAGCTTAACGGCAAATTATGCAATATTGCGAATTCACCTACTAAAGTTTTTGGCCATACTTCCCTCACTTGATTACGATCATAAAGGAAATGAAGTCAAAAGAGTCCTTTTAGAAGCCTTGAGAAGAATATTAGATGATAATAACCGGGCCAAGAAGGCCAAAGCAACTGGTGATCAGGCACCTCTATCTACATCCATAACGTTTTTATTTCAGTTGGCCAATTTAGTGGCCTACTTTTTACCTGCTAATACTCTTGCCTTTATCGTAAGGGCAATGGTGAAAACCATGGCAAAAAGGTTTATTGCTGGTGAGACGATCGAAAAAGCTAAAGACGGACTCAAAGAACTTTACCGTACAAATAGAGATGCTACACTTGATCAGCTTGGGGAACTCGTTGTAAGTGAAAAAGAAGCTGACAATTATCGCGATGAAGTCATAAAACTCATAAAAGGTTTTTCATTACATGTAAAAAAAGGAGACAAAAATAAGGCCGGTATAAATAGGGCCCATGTTTCCATTAAAGTAAGTGCCCTTTGCTCGGATTTTAAGCCTCATTCTTTTGACTATAGCTTTAATTTAGTCGCTCCTAGACTTAAAGAAATTCTTCTGATCGCTAAAGAACATGATGTTTTTATCAATATAGATGCTGAACACTATCACTATAGAGATGTTGTTTTAAAGATATATAGTAAAGTCTTATTGGATAATGAAGAATTAGAAGATTTTAAGTCTACGGGAATAGTCGTCCAAGCTTACTTAAGAGATGGTCTGGAGCATTTAAAAGATGTAATTGAATTGGCAAAAAAAAGAAAAATAAATATGCCTATTCGATTGGTAAAAGGTGCTTATTGGGATGCTGAAACTATAGAGGCAGAGGCCCATGGGAATAATGCTCCACAATTTCTCAACAAAGAGGAAACAGATATATATTTTAGACAGTTAATTGTAGAGATCTTAAAAAATGGTGAACATTTGCAGCTTTGTATTGCTTCCCATAACTTTGGGGATCACAGTTTTTCTGAGGCCCTAAGAGAGCAAAAATATCCATTGGCCCCTATCATTGAACACCAATGCCTCCATATGACTTACGAAGCCTTATCAATAGCGATGGCAAAAATGGGTTGGCCTACAAGGAATTACGTGCCAGTGGGAAGTTTACTAGTTGGTATGGCGTATCTTGTGAGACGAATTATGGAAAACTCTTCACAAGTTGGTGTTCTAACGATTATGCGCTCTCATAATGATGATAAAGTTTTTAAACGTCCTGAAGAAGTTCATCTTGAACAACAAAAAAAGAGTGCCTTAGTATTTGATTCTACCGTATCTCAGTTAAGTGAAGACTTTTCAAATGTTGCACCTTTACGAACTTACCTTGATGATGAGCTCATTCCGCTTAAAGAGGCCCATGAAAAATTTAAAAAGGAAGAACTTGGAAAGGTCTATGAAAATGATATAACCAAAGATAAGCCATTGATTGATATCCATTCTAGTTCTGACCCAAGTATTATTGTTGGTAAAATAGCTTTTGGAGATAGAGAGGATGCTATCCATGTAGTTGAGAGATCGCTCAAATATTATAACGAAGGGGAGTGGACACATTCTAGCTGGATTGAAAGGGCCTCAATTATGTTCAAAGTGGCCAAAAAACTATTAATGAGAAGAAATGAGCTATCAGCTTTAATTGTATACGAAGCAGGTAAAACCTTTCCGGAGGCCTTGGCCGATGTTGACGAGGCGATCGATTTTCTAAACTTTTATGGACGTGAAGAGGGTGCCTTTAATAAATTACACCCTCACTCTTATTCTCGAGGGGTCGTTGTCGCAATAACTCCTTGGAACTTTCCGTTGGCGATTCCATGTGGCATGGTTTGTGGCCCGTTGGTCGCCGGGAATTCTGTTATTCTTAAATCTGCTGAACAAACACCACTTATCGCTCAAAAATTAATTGATATTTTCCATGAATGTGGTGTTCCTCAAGATGCTTTGATTCATATACCTGGTTTTGGTGAAAACGTTGGAGATGCACTAGTCTCTGATCCAAGAGTATCAAGTTATGTATTTACAGGATCTAAATCAGTCGGAACAATGATTGCCGAAAAAGCTGGTAAAAGGATTTATCATAATAACGTTTTTAATTATTCTGCGCCTGTAAAAATTGTTACCGAGATGGGAGGTAAAAACGCCATCATAGTTACTGCAAATGCCGAAATCGATGAGACGGTGGCAGGCATTTTATACTCTGCCTATGGACATGCAGGACAAAAATGTTCTGCGGCCTCAAGGATTTTGGTCGATAATCAAGTTAAAGATCGTTTAATCGAAAGACTAAAAGAAGCTTCGAAAGATATTAAAGTAGGTTGTGCTTATGACTTATCTACCACTGTGAACCCTGTTATTTCACATCATGATATGGAAAGAATTCAAGAAACTGTCCTAGATGCAACAGAAGAAGCGGTTAAATACGGCGGAACAGTTCATATAGATCGAAGTAAAGAGTTAGATCAAGGCTATTGTGTAGGTCCCTCCATCATTGAACTACCAACAGATAGGGCCTTTCAAAAAGGAAGTTTTTGTCGTAAAGAAATTTTTGGTCCAGTAATACATGTTATAGGATTCAAAAATTTAGATCAGGCTATTGAACTTTATAATTCAACTAATTATGCTTTGACAGGCGGGGTATTTAGTCAATCCCAAGATGACATTGATTATCTAACAACAAAATTAGCTAGTGGAAATATTTACATAAATAGGTCAATCACAGGTGCAAGGGTCGCCATTGAGCCGTTTGGAGGCTTTAAACTATCAGGGACAGGACCTAAGGCCGGCGGAAAGTTTTATATTCCTACATTTCACAATATCCCAACAAACCTACCTCAGAACAAAGAGCTCATTGAGGATTCTTTAAGTGACCAAAAAGGCAGTGAGTACATGATGGACTTATGCTCTAGAATGAAGGGTACACAAAGAGAATACGTCATCAAAGTTAATAAAGGTGTTGATCAGATAATAGATAACTTTGAGAACCTTTTCACAGGAATTTATGGTGAAAATAAGCAAATTCTCAAAGACTTCAAAGGCTGGCTTATTTCAGATTATAAAAAGCTTATTCAAAATCCAATTTCTAATAGAGTAATACCTGGGCAGTTGAGCTATGATAGTTATTCATTTTCTGAAGATAAATTGGTCATCATCGCACATGAAAAGAGAGCACACTTTTCTACATTAATTCAATTTTTAACGGCCTTAACTCTTGGAATGGGCGTAACAATTCTTGCCCGTAATAAAAATAGTGAAAAGTGGTGGAGTAGAGTTGTTTCAATGTTTAGATTGAATGGAATTTCAAAAAAGTCATTAGATGTTTTCTTTCCAAGTAATTCAGTTCTCGACCTCATTTTCGAAAGAGACGATGTAAAATTATTTTTAATTGATGGAAATGTTGAAAAAGTTGAGGAAAGGTTGCCAAATATTCTTAATAATCAAAGGAAACAAAATAATTTAAAGAAAATAATTTCTCCAGTTGATTCTCCTTCTGTTGATGACTTTGAATCTAATTTTCTTCTTTTTATTAATGTTCGTTCATTTGCTATTAATACTATGAGGCATGGTGCACCTTTAAGTTTGGAGTATTAATATGAAAATAGCAATTTTAGGTTGCGGTAATATGGCCAGGGCCTTTTTTTCAGGCGCCAAAGATGTATTAAGGCAAGATCAAATATTTACATATACGCCTAGTTTTACTCGTGCAGATGAATTGGCGAAAATCATTAATGCTATGGCGATTAAAAGCATTGATGATCTTCCTGTCTGTGATTTAGTTTTTATTGCATGTAAACCACAACAGTTTCCAGATCTTTCCAAAAAACTCTCTCTTAACTCAAAAAGTGTTGTTATTTCTCTTATGGCCGGGGTCACTATGGAAGTAATCTCTAATGCACTCTCAACGACACAGATTATTAGAACTATGCCTAACACTCCATCTCAAGTCGGCGAAGGGGTAACATTATGGTGTAAAAGTGAAAATATAGAAAAAGAAAAACTAGAAAAGACTATGGAAATACTCTCGAGTGTTTCTTATACACATCAAGTAGCAGGAGACGATGAAATAGATTTTTTAACTGGTTTTACTGGTTCAGGGCCTGCCTATATTTTTGAATGGGCCAGAATAATGATAGAAAAAATGAGTGATAAAAATATTGACGCATCTAAGGCCAAAAAAATTATAGGACACACTTTTCTTGGAGCATCTAAGCTCTTACTTGATTCCCAAGAAACGGCCAAAGAGCTGAGAAATAATGTAACTTCGCCTAAAGGTGTTACTTATGAGGCCTTAAAAGTTTTTGAAAAACGATCGATGCAAGATATAATAAACGAGGCATTGGATAAGGCCTATGAAAGGGCATTAGAATTATCAAAGGAATAAATATGTTGATGGGATCTGCTCTAATGAATAAGCTACCGGTCAAAATGAGAAATAACCTAATGGTTACACTTTTTGGTATTTTTAAAATTCCTATGATTTTCTTTGTTCGTCCTAAGGTACTTGAACTGTCAGACTCGAGGTGCCAACTGCTGGTACCACTTTCATGGAGGAATAAAAACCATTTGGGTGTTTTATATATAGGGGCCATGACTGTGGCCGCTGATGTGACTGGTGGCCTTGCGGCCATGAAGGAAATTATAAATAGTAAAAGAAATGTCCATCTTTTATTCAAGGATATGAAGGCCGATTATCTCAAGAGGGCCGAAGGAGATACAGTCTTTACATGCAATCAAGCTGCAGAGATTAAAAGCTTTGTACAGGATGTCATTAAAAGTGGTGAACGTAAAAACTTTCCCTTGGAAATAACCGCCACTGTACCAAGTAAATTAGGTGATGAGCCAGTGGCGAAGTTTATACTTACTTTGTCTTTGAAGCTGAAGCAATAGTGTTACAAACTCCATAATCGACGAAAATAGCGTTAGACTCATAAAGCTCACAGGCGTTGCCAAAAGTCCATGTTTTGCCATCAATTTCACCACATACAGGTTCAAAGATTTTTGGACAGACAAAACTATGATCACATCTTACGACTTTTAATAATTCGTATTTTTCAGGTTCAGTTAGGCTATTTACAATTAAATAACGACCTTTTGTACAAGCTTCAGCTTCCGAATTGATATAAGTGATTTTGATCCTCTCACCTTGGGGAAGGAGTATAACCTCTTGATTTTGTTGTAAAAAACCTTCAACTTCAAAGGCCACAGAAGCAAAAAGGTTAAGACTGACAAGCATTCCCAACATGAATAATTTCATAGTGCCTCCTTATTTAATTTGGCACTGTGCTTATATTGTAAATATGCCATTAGTAAAAATTATATTTGATAATAGGTAGTCATAAGTGTAGCTTATATTTATGTTGATTGATCAAATTAACCTCAATTTTCTTAAAGTCTTTATTTCGGTTTATAGAACTCGCTCTATGACTAAAACGGCCAAGGAATTGGCCATGACTCAATCTGGTGTCAGTCAAAATATTAAAAACCTTGAAGATTTACTAGAGGTGAGACTCTTTGATCGTGTTAAGCATAAGCCTCTACCAACCCAAGCGGCCGATATTTTATATGAAAACGCCAAGGCCACGTTATTAAGCTTGGAGAAGTCTCTCGTACACATAACGGGAAAAAAATCCGAATTAGGTGGAACAGTATCTATCGGTATTCCTATCGAATTTGGCAACAATCTCATTTTACCTATATTAGTTGAGCTTGGTAAAAAATACAGTAAACTCAATTTTAGACTTCGCTACGGACATTCTGAAGAAATGAACAGACTATTGCTTAAGGGTGAAATTGATTTCGCCTACGTTGATGAATACTCATTTGATCCGGCCATAAAGGTAGAGAAAATACATGATGAAACTTTGGAGTTGGTGATTTCGAATGATTATGTAACTAAAATACCTAATAAACTTAACAGAGAATTTTTTGAGAGCTTAGATTATATCGATTACCTCGCTGATGCTTATGTATTGAAATCATGGTTTAAACATCATTTTAAGTTTTCTAACCTCCAATTTAATATTAAGGCATCACTCATGGATGTAGATGGTATGTCTAGGATGATTGTAAGGGGGATGGGAGCTGGAATTTTACCCTTACATGTTGTTGCAAAACTTAAGAGAAGAGGACACAAGATAAAAATTATTGAGGGGCCTAAACCTTCAATGAAAAATACAATTTCAGTAGCTTATGTCGAAAATAGAAGTTTCACACCAGAGGCAAACTATACAATCAATTATCTAAAAAAAGAATTTAAAGCACCTAAGAACTAAATTTTATTTATTTGCCCATTTCTCCGATAGTCTTGTATGAGATTTATGATCATTTTAGTATTTGTTTCTTGTAGTAAAAATAACGTTTCCCATATCGTAAATCAAAAGCAACAAGAAATGGCCCAGCAAAGGTCAATAATTGCAAATACAATCAAATATTCCAGTCTTCATTTTAAAGGTAAAAGAAGTTTTTCATCGGTTGACTCCTCACCCGATGTCGATAAAGACTTGGATTCAAATATTATTAAGAGAAAGCAAATCCTAAGGGCAATTAAAGATTAGGACGTCTCTTTTTCCAATCTTGAGCATTTTCTAGTTGGGCCGCTAATTGTAAAAGAGTAACTTCATCTCCAAACCTTGCACTAAACATTGAGCCAAGAGGCATTCCTTTTTCGGTCCAGTAAAGAGGTACACTCATGGAAGGAAAACCATTGATGTTTGTCATTTGTGTGTAGGGAACCTTATTCATATTTTCTTTTGCAATTTTATCGACCAAGCCTGTGGCCATGAGGAGTTTTCCTGCTTTTAATTTTAAAACAATTTGTGAAGCTATTTCCTCTAGAAAGCTGATTTGGTGCGTTCCCAATTTTCCTGCAGGATGAGCAACCGTAGGAGTTAAGAGGAGATCATAATCTTTATGAAATTCATGAAAGCTTTTACAAAGTCTAAATTTAAAGTCCTGGGCCCGGACATAATCTTCAGCTGTAAAAGTCTTTCCGATTAAACAAAGAACTTGAGTTTCTAATTCAGTATTATTTCTGGCAAAGGATGCTCCTTTTTGACGAACAATCTGCTCATAAGTAAAAGAGTTACTTGCACTATATTGAATGAGAAAATATTTTGCCAACTCTAGACCATCAAATTTTGGTGAAGCTTCTTGGACTTCGTGGCCCAGTTCCCGACAAAGTGTTATCGTTTGCTCCAATGCTTTTTGACAATCACTAGATATCGTTCCACCTATAGGGGAGTTTAAATGGTAACCAATTTTAAGCTTCTTCGGTGGTTCATTTATATCTTTAAGATAACTACCCTTGTAGGACTCAATATTAAAAACAGCTGTTGGATCATCTCCACTAACAACATCTAATAAAGCGGCACTGTCTCTAACTGATTTGGTAATAAAATGATCACAAACGGCACCATCAACGATTTCACCATAAAATGGGCCATGAGGGGTTCTCTTCCTTGTTGGTTTTAACCCAAAAAGACCACAGTGACTTGCAGGAATTCGAATTGAACCACCTCCGTCATTTCCATGAGCAAAAGGAACAATACCTGCGGCAACTGCACTTGCACTTCCACCACTGCTTCCACCAGGAGTTCTAGTTTTATCCCAAGGGTTTTTGGTAGCACCAAAATACTCTGGCTCCGTTGTTCCCTTAATTCCAAATTCGGGAGTATTTGATTTACCAATAATGAGCATCCCAGCATTTTTCATTCTTTGGGTAAAGTATGAATCTTCAGTAGGGATAAAATCTTTCAAGGCCTTAGATCCTGAAGTTGTTGGAACACCCTTATAATGAATAATTAAATCTTTTAAAAGAGTGGGAACTCCTTCAAAAATACCTTCACCATTAAGTTTAGACATCTCATTTCGGGCCTCGTCGTACATAGGTCTAATGATGGCATTGAGATCTTTATTTTCTTCGGCCTTATTAATAGCGGCCTCTAAAACGTCATTAGTTGAAACTTCTTTTCTTTTAATGAGTTCACTGAGACCTAAACCATCGTATTGATCATATTCTTTAAACATAATTACTCTTTGTAAGTGAGTTTAATCTTTGAAGCACATTCTTTCGCTAACGTGATAGCTTCTTTAATATTATTTGCTCTTGATAAAGCAACACCCATTCTTCGATTAGGTCTAGAGTCTGGTTTTCTAAAAATTCTAAGGTCTGTATTTTCCAATTTCATGGCCTCTTCAATACCTTCATATTCAATTTCTCTGGCCACTCTGTCAGCGAGAATAACTGCACTAGCAGCAGCTTGTGAGTGATATTGAATTTTGGGGATAGGTAGGCCCATGATGGCCCTGGCATGAAGGTCAAATTCACTTAGATCTTGGGATATAAGAGTCACCATACCCGTGTCATGTGGGCGTGGAGATAGTTCGCTAAAAATAACATCGTCTCCATTAATGAAAAACTCCACACCAAAAAGTCCGGCCCCACCAAGACGGTCCGTTATGGCCTTGGCCATCTCTTGGGACTTCTTAAGTGCTGTTTCTGATATTTGAGCAGGTAACCAGGATTCCCTATAGTCACCATCTTCTTGCCTATGCCCAACTGGCTTTACGTATATTGTTTCACCTACTTTTTGTTTAACTGTAAGGAGAGTTATTTCAGATTCAAACTTTATGAACTCTTCAACAATGACTTTTTTCTCATCACCTCGCATACCTTCTTCAGCATATTGCCATGCCTTTTCTATGTCGCCTTCATTTGTAATAGTACTTTGTCCTTTTCCACTTGAGGACATAACAGGCTTAACCACACAAGGTAAGCCTACATCATTTTGAATAGCATCTCTTAGCTCATTAACGTCTGTAGCATAAGCATACTTTGCTGTTTTTAATCCAAGCTCTTTTGCAGCTACTTCTCTAATAGCTACTCTATTCATAGTTAGATATGTTGCTTCTGCAGTTGGAATAATATTGTGGCCCTTTTTTTCAAGCTCCATTAGTTTTTCTGTTCTAATGGCCTCAATTTCGGGGACTATATAATCAGGTTTATGCTTTTCTATTATGCTCTCAAGGGCGTCTCCATCAAGCATGTTTATGACTTCAAAAGTATCTGCAAGTTGCATTGCTGGAGCATCAACATATCTGTCTACAGCTATAACAAAATTCCCAAGTCTTTTTAGTGAAATGACAACTTCACGACCAAGTTCACCAGATCCAAGAATCATTATTTTATTTGGGTATGACATAGGGGTTCCTTTTAAATTTTTTCACATAATCATTCAGTGAACTAACTCTGTCAACAATATAACGTGTCGAATCATTTACCCAATGGTTGCAGTACTTAATTCCCCTTATAATTTTATTAAAGGACATTCATTATGATTAAATTAATTCTCTTTTCGTTTTCTGTGTTGATTATGGTGAGTTTAGGCCAGATCTATTTACCGAATAATACAAAAAAAGAAATTTATAAGGTTACCAAGGCCACGGCGAAAGTTGTCGGACACCATGTAAATAATGGCTACCAGATCGTTAAAAATACATTAAAAGATAATCAATAGTTATAAAAAAAAGGCCTCTTACGAGGCCTTAAATTATCTTAAAATATAGGGATGAAGTGCTTTTGAGGAGTAATGCCATTCAGGAGCATCAGGTAGGCCAAGAAAGTATGCCGAAACCGGTGCCACAAGATGTATTCTTATCTGTTTTGAAGGTCTCATTCTCCAACGCATTTTTCCTTTTTTAATATCTTTATGACTAAAATATAGCGGTACCGGTGCTAGTCCCCAAGAGTGTCCTCCTGCTACAATACCGTGGCCATGATCTGATGTTAAAATGATTAGGGAATCTTCAAGAAGTCCTTCTTCTTTAATAGTTTCCATGACCATACCAAGCGCCTTATCAGCTTTAATAACCGCTTCATTATATAAAGGAGCATTTCCTTTAGAGCTGTGACCAGCTGTATCTACATCGCCAAAATAGGTAAATAAAAAGTTTGGCCTTTTTTCTTTTATAAGCTCTATAGCTTTTTGAGCAATGACAATATCTTTACCTCCCTCTTCATAGAAGTCGATAGAACCTGGTTTGCTATAGCAACGAACCATTGGCCAATTGGTAACGATACCAGTGGTTAACTCGGGAGCATGGGTTTTTATTTGATCAAATATAGTTGTTAAACCATTACCATTTTCACACTCATTTGTATGGATACCGTGTTTGGATGATCTATTGGCCGTTTGCATTCCTGACCAGTTAGGACCACTCAGGGCATGTAGGTCAATAAAGGCCTTGTGTGACCAGGCACTGTTTTCTCTAAGTGCTGTTATATTAGGTAATTTTCCTTTAAGCGATTTATGCTCTAGGTTGTGACCGCCTAGACCATCTATACCAAAATAAAAAACATATTTGGCCCTAGCTCTATCGGGAGGATCGACTTTCATTCTTTTAGAGCCCATTGAAAATGCTTCAAAACTCATCAACAAAAGGGTGGGGAAGATTATAGCTTTTAACATAATTTATATCCTTTTTTACGCAAGATTATTACCATACGCAAAATAGGCTTTGTGTCTTAAATTTTCAATGTTCCGTTTACCATTTGGGGACAGTATTTTCGTAATGAAGGGGTGCTGC
>JAURDE010000211.1 GCA_030828105.1 Bdellovibrionota bacterium
GCTATCTTTTTAAAAAGTCTTTATTTAAGTCCAGGTGTTTCTTCTTCTCTTAAAGAATATGCCAATTCTTATTTAGATGCTCTCAGTACAGTCTATAAGATTGTAACGATAAGTTTAGGTTACACTTATGACAATAATGTAAACCAATTGAGCGATGAAGATAGAGAGAATTTTGATGAATTGAGAGGGTTCTATGTAGCAGAGGATGCACTGTTTTTTACTAAAAATTTTAACTATTTCTATAGCTCTGAAAAGAAAGGAAGGTTTTCCTATGTCTTTTTTGTCGATGCAACAGAGCAGACCGTAAATGACGAAAGAAAATATTCTCTAGAAAATAGAGTTTTGACTTTAGCGAGTACTTTAAAGTGGGAGACTGTTCATCATCTTATTTTTAAAACAAGTTATTCCTTTACCCGCCTATTTAACAAAGAGTCACGGCAAGGAGGATTTAATAGAGATAGTGATTTACATGAAATTTCTCCAGAGTTGGTCTGGAGCACAAACTCAGGAACTGTTGGCCTCAAAGTTCCAATAACTTACGAAATAAAGAAAGGGGAGTCATTATCGCTTTCAAAAAAAGGAGTAAACTTTAACTTTAATCCGTTTTGGAAAAACCCCTATATTACACCGACCTTTAATTTATCATATAATCTTTATGAGGATCCCAGTACAGATGAACAATCAAAACAAACAGTTTTCTCCGCTTCAAATCATCTAGTTTTTATTAAAAATCTAAGTGCATTTTTAACATTCTCGTATGGAACCTTCACTACAACAGAGACTATTAATTATAATAAGGAAATTATATGGAACCTAGATTTTAGTTACGTTTTTAAAAAGTATGATAACTTTTCTGCAACTTACCGATTTTCTTCATCTGACAAGCGTAAAGAAAGTGGTGATGAAATCGATAATATTCAACATATTTTTAAATTATCAATAAACTTCTAGGTAAATAATTCCTTTTCTTCTGTTGCTATTATCGAAATTATATTCCTGCCGATAAGGCATCATGTTGGAGTTGTCTTATTTTATCCCTTTTATTACCCCATCAATTAACAAGTTTAAATGGTTAGGGCCTAAGCCTAATAAATCTTTGTGGAAATTATTTTGTCTTAAAAATAGATCTCACCTTTTTATGGATGGTGAATTCAAGCATCTTAATTATCTCGATCTACTTTATTTTGGAGGAACAAATTTTATTTTTAAAGAAGGACAACTCTACTTTAGAAGAAATGTCTTGCAACATGTTATGCAAAACAACAAAGAGGATCAAGAACTTCTAAAAGAAGGAATGCTAGGGTTTATCCCTCATGAAGTTTTTAAATTAAAAGTAGAAACAAGCATCGGAACCATCATAGAGAGTAAGATTATACATGCCAAAACAACGAAAGGACCTCATCTTGTTAAAATCATTAAGGCCATTAGAGATATAGAAGCTATTGCTAGAATCCAAAACATCTCAATTAGTGAACTGCATTTAATTCATACCCATCCTTCCCTTGAAATTGGTATAAAAAAAGGCAATAGCTGGACTTTTTTTAGAAATGGTCTAAGTAATGCTGATCTAGATTTGGGAAAAATTCTGCATGAAAGACTTAAATATAGCTTACATCTGAAGGCCATAACACCCAATGGTATTAACTATAATTATAAGTTTAAAAATAAAACTGATCTAAAAGAATTATAGGATTAAAATCAAACTATATTTCTTCTAATTATCTTAAAATTCCTATACTATGACGCTATGAGATTTCTATTTTTAACGCTTTTTGTTGTTACTTCTATCCAAGCTAAAACCGTCCTTTTCATCGGCGATTCACTTACTGAGGGCTACAACATAGATCCCGATAAGGCCTACCCATCTCTTATTCAAAAAGAATTTGGGGACAAAATAAAAGTTATCAATGGAAGCGTTAGTGGAAGTACTACGGCAAGTGGACTCTCTAGGTTAAGATGGTTTCTTAAATCTAGTCCAAATATACTCGTCCTCGCTTTAGGGGCAAATGATGGACTAAGAGGAATTGTTTTAGAAAAGTCCAAAGAGAACCTTTTAAAAATAATTGAACTAGCACAAGAGAATAATATTGAAGTCCTATTAGCAGGTATGATGCTTCCCCCTAATTATGGTAAAGAATATACAAATGACTTTAAGAAATTATTTAAAAATATCGCCAAAGAAAAAAATGTTGTTCTCATCCCTTTTCTGCTTGATAAAGTAGCGGCAGAGCCTCTCTATAACTTAGAAGATGGTATCCATCCCAATGAAAAAGGGCATGAAATAATGAAAACAACGGTACTCAAATACCTAAGGCCTTTGCTATGATTCTAGAAGTTAAAAATATAAAAAAAATATATCACCAAGCACAAAGAGAGATAAACGTCCTTAAGGATGTTAACTTTAGCCTTAGTGATGGAAAAAGTTTGGCAATCCTAGGTAAAAGTGGAAGTGGAAAGTCTACCCTCTTGGCCATTCTAAGTGGTCTTGTTGGGCCAGATACAGGAGAAATTAAATTTCTTGGTGAATCCTTATTAGAAAAGAATGAAGATGAGCTTACTCAACTAAGGGCCTCTAAAATAGGAATCATTTTTCAGCAATATCACCTTTTGTCTCACCTTACGGCCCTTGAAAATGTTACGTTGAGCTTAGAGATAAATAAGATTCCAGACCCCGAAGACAGGGCCTTGGATATCTTAAAAAAGGTTGGTTTAGAGGATCGTTCAGATCACTTTCCATATCAACTAAGTGGAGGGGAGCAGCAAAGAGTGGCCATCGCTCGCTCCCTCGTAATGAACCCTCATTTAATTCTTGCAGATGAACCTAGTGGAAGTTTGGACACCGAGACAGGTGCTCAAGTCA
>JAURDE010000114.1 GCA_030828105.1 Bdellovibrionota bacterium
AAGAGTCAATCATGCGAGAGGGTAGTTTTTTATGCAAGATAGTTTCTAGCGTTGAGTTTGCTGGGGTTTGCTTTAATTTTTCTCTTAGATCAATTTGAGGAAGCCAATTAATCATAACGCTATCGCCCGGAGACCAGTATAAGGAAGCTTTTAAAATAGCAGGGCCTGTAACACCACGGTGACTAAACAGCACAGGTCCTGTAATTTTTTTTGAATTAATTTTAACTTCACAATCAGCTGATATTCCCGCTAGCTCAGAATAACCATCTAAATGAAGGCCTACCAAAGCGGCCGATGTTGGTATGATGGTATGGCCAAATTTTTTGGCCAAATCATAACCAAAAGAAGTGGCACCTATTTTTGGAAAAGATCGTCCTCCGGTGGCAACGATACAATGAGTTGTTTTTATAATGGAGTCATTGGTTATAATTTCAAAATAATCGTCTTTAGAAGTAACAGACTCTATTGTTTGTTGAAATTTTTGTTCAACTCCATTTTTGTGACATTCGCTTAGAAGCATCCCTAAAATATTTTTAGCACTTTTTTTACAAAATAATTGTCCTAATTCTTTTTCATAATATTCGATTTTATAATTTTGAACTAATTTCATAAAATCTGAGGATGGGTATCGTTTGAGTGCTGAAACATGAAAGTTTTTATTATCACTTACGTAATCTTCACGTGTAATATTTATGTTGGTGAAGTTACACTTACCACCACCAGAAATAAGAATTTTCCTTCCTGGGGCCGAGTTTTTTTCAAGAACAAGACTTCGAGTATCTTTTCCCAAAAGGGAGGCACAGAGAAGACCACTTGCTCCCGCACCTAAAATACAAACGTCTTTTTCTAAATAAGTCTTGTTGGACATACCTTGTTTATATAGGGCCAAGGCCTTGAAATAAAGCCTAGAATCACTTTTTTACACGAGTCTTAAGGAACTTAACCTAAGTGTCGAAAAGTACGTTGAAATGGCTATATATATTAAGGTAAGGGATCTGGTTTATTCTGTTCCCAAGTTTAAAACAATTTTAGATGGCGTTAATTTGGAAATTAACCAGGGAGAGTTTTGCGGACTTCTTGGTAAAAATGGTGCGGGCAAAACTACTTTGATGGATATCCTTATGGGTTTTAGGGATATTGATTCTGGCCAAGTAGAGGTTTTTGGTGAAAATCCTCAAGTGCGCACAAAAGAATCTGCTCAGAGGTTGGCCTATCTTTCTCAGGACGTGAAAATGCCTTCTTTTTATTCTCTTGAAGAAACATTGAGATACCATAGCTATTTTTATCCAAATTATGATTTTGAATTAGAAAAGAGGTTGTTAAATATTTTTGAATTGAATGGGCAACAAAAAATAGGTGGCCTTTCAACAGGGCAAAATAAAAAGGTTCAAATCGTTGCAAACCTTAGTACCAATGCAGACTTTTATCTTGTAGATGAAATAACCGCCTTTTTAGATCCTAAGAGTAGATATCTTTTCTTTAAAGAGTTAAGAAGTCTTACTTCAGAGCAAGGGAAATCTGTTCTTTTGGCCACTAATATTACGGAGGACTTAGAAGGGCGTGTGCATAAAGTTTTCTTTCTTTCGGATGGAAAAATTTTGGTGAGAGGAGGGGATAACCTCAATGAGCTATTTGAGGGGGATAAATGAGACTTATTTGGCAACATGTAAGTTCATTTGCATTAAGTAATTGGATATTACTATCCATGGTGACTATTGTGAGTGTCTTGATCGTTGGGGTCTACTCTTTAGGTAACCTAACTTATGTCTCTCTTATGATTCCCTTTTTTATATATTACACTCAGGCCCAGGTTTTACAAAAACAGCAGTCTATTAAGTATAAACTCTCTTTACCTGAGACACGCTCTTTGAATTTATTATTAATTTCATTAGAGTTTCTTGTCCTTTCATTACCGCAAATTATTACCTTACAAATATTTTATTATACTATCCCATCTCATTCTCTTTTAAATCCGAATAGGTATTATTTCTTTCTTTATTCCTTAGGAGGATTTTGGATTTACTCTCTTTATCTCACAGGCCAGTGGATCAATCAGTCAAGAAGAGAGATTATTATTAATAAATGGGAAGTCTTTATTTCAAACATCTATACTCTTATTTCGAGTATATTTAAAATTTCGTTAGTAGTTCTTTATTTTAGGATGTTAGATAATTTTGTGAAGACTTATGATCTACCTGATTGGAGCTCAAAAGTCCTTATGATCATTTCTTTTATTATTTTTTCTGTTTTTATTCACTGGGAGAATATTAAGGTTTCAATGAAAGAGGAGTTAAGTGTCTTCTATTGGAAAAGGCAAGGAATCATCCTTGGGCTTATTTTCTTTTTAGTCCTAGGGTCAGTATTTACTTATTACCAAATCACAGAAAAAAAGATTTTGTTTAGTGATAAAACTTATAACCTCATTCAAGAACAAAAATGGGATGAGGCCAAAGAAATCATTGGTAGAACGAATGATCTAAATAGTATTATAGAAAAAGGGTGGAATCTTCAATCAATTCTCGTTTTATACGGTAATGTAGAACTATTAAAGTTTGCTGAAACAAAAGGATTGAACTTCGATTCTAGCTTTATTGTTAATTACCCTAAAGATAAATATTTTCACAAAATGAATCCTCTTTTACTGGCAGTTGAAAGTGATGTTCAAGAAATGATAAATTATGTTGCTCAAAAGGTTGGTAATGTAAATCTTAATCATGAGGAAGATCTCTATAATGCTCTTCACCTTTCTGCTTTTAAATGTAACCTTGAAAGTATGGAAACTTTGATAAAACTAGGAGTTAATCAAAATCATCAAGATAATAATGGAAAGACGCCATTGATGGTGGCCTTTGATAGAAGATGTAAAATAGGAGTTCATTTTTTAATTTCCCAGAAACCTAATATTGAAATCAAAGATAAGACAGGCAAGTCATTTAAAGAATACGTAATTAAAGATAAAAATATTGTTTACCTTATAAGAAAAAATTATGTTCAATAAAACAAAAGCCTATTTATATGACCATTTAACGAAACTGAAACATATCCTTGCTCAAGAAGGTAAAGAAACTAAAAATATGCTTGAGATTTATATTAAGTTTACTACCGGAAAGGCCGGAAAAAAAGAAATGAAAAAGGCCAATCAGCAGTTTCGTGATCTTCTAAAAAGTGCAGGACTTGGTGTTTTTCTAGTTTTACCTTTTGCTCCCATAACAATTCCGTTAGTCGTTAAGCTCTCTAGAAAGATCGGAGTAGAGTTGCTCCCTTCAAGCGTTAGAGAGCAACTCCCAAAAGATCAAGAATAATTAATTCTTTTTCTTTCTTTTGTAATCACAACTCTTTTTACAGCATTTACCTTTTTTCATTTCATCTCTAGTAATGACACCATCACCATTTTTGTCTTTTCTGTTAAATTTTGCCATCCACTCTTCTTTATCGACCTTACCATCTTGGTTGGCATCCATCTTATTCCAGTAATTCTTTTTGTAATGATGAGAACAAGAAACTGATAGCAATAAAATAGTTCCTAAAATGAATAATCTTTTCATGACCTTTCCTTGGTTTAAAATTCTTTTAGATGAATTCTAATGTAAATTGAGAAGATTGTTAATTTTATCTGATTGTTTTTGCGCAAGATCACTAATTTTAAGGCCTGCTAGGCGAATCTCTTTTTCTAGAAACCTGACTTTATCAGTAAGGCTATTGAGTTTATGTAGCTTGAGTTCAAGAATACCCTTGGACAAATCAGCATTTGGACTTTTCTCTAGGTAAGCATGAAGAGTGCTTCTAAGACCTTCATAGCGGTCGGTCTGGAGCTTTTGAAAAGGAAGTAGGTTCATAGGGTCTTAGATATCACCACTACTAATAGACCGAGAAGTCAGTCAGTAAAACTTTCATTAAAATTCAAAGGGTTAGGAGTTGTAAGTTTTTATTTTAAAAGTAATCCATATAAACACCTGATTTTACATCATGAACTTTCTTTCCATCGCTTGATTGCTCCTAGGCTTATGTAATAAAACATCTAAGTGCAAAGATTAATGTTATTTTTGCCATTACGTCCTTTGGGCCTTCACCCCGCCAGGTGAAGGCCTTTTTAAAAGAAGGTAAATTCTTCCTTTTAAAGGCCTAAAACTTAATCAAATAAATCTAGGATATAATGAACACGAAGATTCTGTTTGTGGGAGAGCCTTATGAGTGATCAAGACGAAATTAAAAAAGAACTAGAAACCAAAACTGAGCTCAATGAAGAGCTTTCAGACTCTGATAGTGATGAAAAAAGTAGTTGGGTCGGCCTTGACTATTTATCTAATATTCCCCTCAAGGTTATCGTGGAGTTGGGCCAAACTGATATAAAGCTTGGTGAGCTTTTGAGGCTTCAAAAAGGATCTACGCTGGAATTAAACAAGCTTGCTGGTGAGCCCTTGGAGTTTTTCCTTGGTGGAGAATTGGCCGCAAGAGGTGAAGTTGTTGTTATTAATGAGAAATTTGGTATCAGATTAACTGATGTCATCAACCCTGAAGGTGAAGAGCATAAGTTGGATGCCTAAGAAAGTCCCAAAATGCTCCCATCCAAATCCAATTTATTAAATTATCTATCATTGCTGTCAATAGTTGTTAGTATTTGACCTTGGCCCCTTATACCTTTTTTTCATAGAATCTTTTTGGACCTTTTAAACGCTAGGGGGAAGCATGAAAGGTATAGCATTTATTATTTTGGCCACTTCGACTTTTGTTGGATGTGGTAAACAAGACTTAGGAAAACAAAACGTAAGTTTTCTAGATGGTAAGGTCATCTACGGTGAGGATGGAAGAGAGGATGTTGTTGTATTTCCGGATAACCGGTTTCGAAGATTGGCCCAATCTACTGCTGTTCAAATACCGAAGACGAGTATGAGTAATAAAGGAAACTATTACGAACTTGAATCTTCTACATTAGGACAGAAGCTCAATCTTTGCCCAGAGCAAAGGTTTGCTCAACAATCGGCCGCGGGACGATGTTCTGGATTTCTGGTGGCACCTAAAATCCTAGTCACGGCCGGCCACTGTATTACGAAAATGAGTGACTGCTCTAATAGCCACTGGGTTTTTGACTATCAAACTCAGGACCCTTATGGAAAGGTTACGAATGTGGCCACATCAAATGTTTATTCTTGTTCGCGCATTATTGAGCAAAAGCTTGATAGGGGACGAGGCACGGATTTTGCGGTTATCGAACTTGATAGAGCTGTTAATGGAAGAGCACCATTAAAGTTTAGAACTAGTGGTCAAGTTGGAAGTCAGGAAGGACTTGTTGTTATAGGTAATCCATCGGGACTACCTACTAAAATAACAGGTGGTGGTTTTGTGAGAGACAATAGTGACTATAGATTTTTTGTTGCCTCAGTTGATACTTTTCAAGGAAATTCTGGTTCGGCCGTTTTTAATGAAAGCACTGGTGTCGTTGAAGGTATTCTAGTAAGAGGAGAGACTGATTATAAACAAGACTATGCAAGAGGGTGTCGTGTAGTCAATGTTTGCTCTGAGCACGGATGCCGTGGTGAAGATGTGACAAGAATCACAATGCCCGATTCTTTAAAAGGCCTTAACTACGAAGATGAGCTATCTTTGGATCAAGATAGAGTTGAAGTAATCAAATCAGACGTTGATTTACCTATCAAAGATTTTGAACTTACAACTCTAGTTTTAGAAGTCAATGAGAATGCTCTTGTTGATGATCTTGTTTTTAAAGTTAAACTCGCTCATAGTTACATAGGAGACTTGGCCATAGGGTTAAGACATCCAGATGGGGAAGTTATTGTCCTAAGAAACCGTCAAGGGGCCAGAAGTACGGGGTTAGAGCAGGAGTTTACATCTTCTGAGTTGTCTTCATTTATTGGTAAAAAATCTTTTGGGCAATGGGAAGTTCTCATAAAGGACTTTGCGCGTCAAGATCAGGGAAGTCTTCAATTTGCTCAATTAGTAATTAATTAATTTTTAAGTTCAATCCCTAGGTGGTATAAACCACCTATGGGTATTGATCATACGTTAAAATTTAGAGAGCAATTTCGTCAAAAGATACCTAAGCTTTACTCTGGTGTTTTTCACCTTTTATTTAACTTCTCTCTTCTTTTATTGACCTTTATTTTTCCTCTCACCCAGATAAAGAATTTTAAACCAATAGAGTTATGGGTTATTCCTGTCGTTTTAATTTTAGGAAATGCCGTTGTCTTTTTTATTCATAAATACCCCCTTCATAGACAATCGAAACTTTTCAAATTTGCTTATACGATCCACTCAAAGTACCACCATGTTTTTTTCACAGATAAAGTTTTAGTTTTTGAAACAACTAAGGATTTTTACATCCTCTTTTTTCCAACTTGGGTTGTTCTGGGCTTTGTTCTTACTTACTTTCCTCTTCTTTATTTTGGAGGGCCTTATTTATTCAGTCTCAATATAATTTATTTGGCCATGTCGATGGGGAGTTTATATTTTCTTCTTTATGAGATTTTGCACTTTTGTTCTCACCTTCCTGAATCCCATCCCATTTTACGCGTTCCTGGTGTAAGATATATGTGGAACCACCATAAGACGCATCATGACCCTAAGCTTATGGGGTCCTATAATTTTAATATTGTATATCCATTAATGGATATACTCATGGGAACAAAATATAAGAAGGACTAATGTGAAGAGTTTTATTTTTTTTGGCCTTATATTTTTATCTTCTTTTGCGTACGGGCAAGAGGATCGCATGAGCTGCATGCAAAGATGTATCGATGAATACAATATTTTCGTAAAGGCCAATGATAAAAAATACGACTTTGATGAGCAGGGAAAGCTTATCAGCACTAATAATGAAGGTGTTCTTCGAAAAATGGAGATGCTCAACTTGGCCAAAAAGCTTGAGCGTTGCCAAAAGTCCTGTTAATTCACCCTTGACACTTATCAAAAAGATCTCACCTTTCTAATAGAGGCCATTAATATAATGGAAGGAGGTTGCAATGTTTGCATATGATTTACCATCACTTTTTTGGGGTACAGAATCTCAAGAAACTAAAAGGTCATCTATTAATTCCTATGTAGGTGAAAATGAACAAGAGTTTAAACTCATGTTTGAGCTTCCAGGAGTGGAACAAGCTGATGTCGATCTAGAGATTAAAGAAGATAGACTTATTCTTAAGGCCATCCGTAAAGGTGACAAGGGCCTTGCAAGGGAATTTGAGTCCATCTATAAACTCCCTAGAATTATTGATAAGGAAAAAGTTTCCGCTAAACTTGAAAAAGGAATTCTTAACGTGGTTATTCCAAAGAGCAAAAAGGAACAGGCCAAAAAGATTAAGATCGATTTTTCAGAATAAAAAAGCGGGGGCAAATTTCCCCATCGCTGAAGAATATTAA
Organism: Bdellovibrionota bacterium; assembly: GCA_030828105.1. Taxonomy (GTDB): domain Bacteria; phylum Bdellovibrionota; class Bacteriovoracia; order Bacteriovoracales; family Bacteriovoracaceae; genus JAURDE01. The sequence goes on from JAURDE010000114.1 coordinate 7,375, forward strand.
ATATGAGAAGATTAGGTGATGATTCACCTAATTCTTCTCACTCTTATTTTTCTTATTAATGACTTTCTTTTTATAGCGCTATCTTCATTTGAACTGGCGCTCTTTTTTGATTATGCTCTTAGACTCATTGTCATTATTTCCCTTTTTAAGCTATTTCCCAAAAAAGAATTAGGTTTTAAGTTTATCAGAGCAGACTTTGCTCTTTTACTTCTTCTGATCATGGTTCCTATTGGAGTTTATCTCTATGGGCCCCTTGTAAAAGATCTTACTGCTCGTATAGGTCTAGAGGCCTATATTCCGTCCTATTCTTTATCAGGACCGATAAGAAGATTTGATCAAACAATGGGAATATTTTTAGTGGCCTGTTCTGAAGAGATGTTATTTCGAGGTCTTTTCCCCTATAAATTAAAAAAACTAAACCCCAATATTATGATGCTTCTTGGATCAGTTGTTTATTCTCTTGCTTATTGGGGGATGGGGCCAGCACATATGATTGTTTCTTTCATTTGGGGTTTGTTGGCCCTTATACTAAGAGATCGTATCAGTAATATCATTCCCTTAATATTTGCTCACTTTCTTTTTAAACTTATCCTTTCCATTTAAATAAAATTTATTGATGTCATAAAAACTGGTCTAGTCTGATCAGTTAAAAGATTTCCTATATTTAAGTTATCAGTCACTTAAATTTATTTTCTGAAATTACGATAAATAGGCATAACATTTTCATGAGGGACTATGAAAAAAGCATATATTCTTATCTTCTTCCTTTTTATAAGCTGTGGTGGAAAAAAGGAAAAGTCGACTCAAACGAGTTTTAAATTTCAGGCCGGTTCAGCAGTCGTAGGTGGTTTTGGTGGCGGTGTTGTGGTCATGGGAAAAAGCGCCACCAACAGCTTTCAAATGGTAGTCCCCAACGCAGACACAGACGTCGAGGTGAACATCCCCGACGGAGAATGGGAATTTTCAGTTATCGGTTGGAAAGGCACCTCACCCATGTCAGGAGCACTTAGCTGCGACCGCAAGAGCTTAACCATTAGTGGTGAATTAGAGTCTGAGCTCATTGTAAACTTCGCTACCACCAAATGTAACGACCCTTATTTTTACGACTCCACTAAATATACTTTCCCGACACCCCTAACAGAAGATCCTCTAATAACAGAGCCTGGATTAATTCTTCATCCCTGTTTTAGTGTTGATAGTTCTACTAAAGATTCTTGTACTATTGGAGATAAATTAGATTTTGGTGTCGGACTATCTTACAAAATACGTTTACCAAGTGTTGATAATACAGGGGTTACAAATGCCTTAGGTACAAACCTTCTCGGTGAATGCTACACCCAGAAAGAAATAGATTCAAGTAATCCAGAATCAGGCTATCAAACCGATTTGGGATTGTATAAACTTTCTTCTTTCACAACCAATATAAATATGCCAGCCGGTGGAACAATGGAGATGCCTTTTGAAATTCTTTCATACGAAGGGCTAAATTGTACGGGTGACCCAATCATCTACAAGCTACCTACAGGACTATCTGCTGCTGAGCTTGCACAAGGTAATATAAATTATTCTAGTGGTAACTTAGTTTTTCCAGATAATTACATATTTTATGGTAAGAATGCACTCGTTTCAGAAATGCCAGGCCC
>JAURDE010000113.1 GCA_030828105.1 Bdellovibrionota bacterium
AGTCTATGACTTTGAAAATGATGGCTGCGCCATGGCCATGTACAATACAGACGAGTCCATCAGAGGATTCGCCCACTCCTGTATGCAAATGGCCCTTCAGAAAAAATGGCCTCTTTACCTTTCAACTAAAAATACCATCCTAAAAAAATACGATGGTCGATTTAAGGACATCTTCCAAGAAATCTATGAAAATGATTATAAAAATAAATTTGAAGCTCTAGGGATCACTTATGAGCACAGACTTATAGACGATATGGTTGCGGCCGCTCTTAAATGGAATGGTGCCTTTGTTTGGGCCTGTAAAAACTATGATGGTGATGTTCAATCAGACACTGTTGCTCAAGGTTTTGGCTCTCTTGGTCTTATGACCTCTACTCTGGTTACACCAGATGGAAAAACAATGGAAGCTGAAGCTGCCCATGGAACTGTTACAAGACATTTCAGAATGCATCAGCAAGGTAAGCCGACTTCTACCAACCCTATTGCATCTATCTTTGCATGGACAAGAGGATTGGCCTTTAGGGGTAAACTTGATGGTAACCAAAAACTTATCGATTTTTGTCAAACTCTAGAAGAAGTTTGTGTTGAAACTGTTGAGTCTGGAAAGATGACTAAAGATCTCGCTCTTTGTATTCACGGTGCAGATCTTAATGAATCTCACTACATGAACACGCAAGACTTTCTAGAAATGATTAATCAAAACCTTCAAGCAAAGTTTAATTAGTAGATTATTTTAATCCGCTATAAAACGGAAAAATTTTCCTCATGTGATCTTCTCTTTGAGACGATATTAAAGGGAAGGTCACGGAGTGACCGCGATGGGGCATATGGGAGGCCACAACCTAAATAAAGAGGAACATCGCATGAATTTACTTATTACAACGTCACGAAATAAAACAATTATAAAAAAATGTCACAGCTGTGGGCATATTATGGAGTCACGAACTGAGGTTCAAAAATGTGCTCAATGTAATAAACCTTTTCTTCCCGTTAATTATCATAGTAAGGAAACGGCCAAAACCTCTCTAGATTTTTATGATCAATTTCAAGAGGCCGAAGAGCTCAGTGAAGAAACCTTAGTCCGAGGTATTCAGGTCCTTTGGTAAAATAACGCAAATTTAATGGTGCAAGAGGTAGGTTCTTGAACACAAGTTCATGGTATTTTTATATCCATGGAATTAAATACATCTACCTCTTCTCAGTCTTTTCATCCGGTTGTCCTTGAGCTTCTTAAAAAAAGAGGGCTTGATACGGCCGAGAAACTCAAAGATTTTCTTTCCTGGGACTTAAAGTCTCTACCACTTCTCACAGAGCTTAAAGACCTAGAAAAGGCCTCTGAACGCATTATTAGGGCCATTGAAAATAATGAAAAGATTGGTATCTATGGTGATTATGATGTTGATGGGACCACATCCTGTGCTCTATTCCATTATTTTTTTAAATTCATAGGTGTCGAAGTTGAACTTATTCAACCAAGTCGTTTTAAGGAGGGCTATGGTATTCACCCTCCTGCTATTGATAAGGCCTTTGATGACGGTATTAGAGTTCTTATTACCGTCGATTGTGGAATCACAAACTCAGCGGCCGCGGAGCGTGCCCTTGAAATTGGTATCGATTTAATTATCACAGATCATCATACAGATGCCCTTGAAGAGATGCCTAGGGCCTATGCCATTGTTAACCCTAATAGAAGAGATGAACCTAAAGACTCACCATTAAAAATGCTTAGTGGATGTGCTGTTGCTTTTGTCACTTGCCTTCAAGTGAGAAATGACCTTATTGCCCAAGGCAAGCAATGTCCAAGCCTCTACCCTCTTTTGCAATTTGTGGCCATAGGAACAATTTGTGATTTGGTTCCTTTAAATTCTATAAATCTAAAGCTTGTCCGCCATGGTTTATCCCAAATAAAAAACACTCAATTCACGGGTATAAAAACATTTTTCACCCCAGAAGAGAGGCAAAGACCTATCCCCAGTGAGAAGCTAGGTTTTCATGTTGGCCCTCTCATTAATTCCAAGGGACGTTTGGATCATCCTGAAATGGCCTTAAAGCTACTTATTGCTGAAGATGGCCAAAAAGCTTTTGAGCTCTACTCTCACCTTGAGCATTGTAATCGTGAAAGAAAATTTATCACTGCAGAAGTTTATGATGGTGCGGAAGAGAAGATTCTAAAAGAAGTTGAAGAAGAGCATTTTTCCATATCTATCGTCTATGCCCCTGACTGGCATGAAGGCGTCGTGGGTATTGTGGCCTCTCGTTTAGTTGAGACCTTTAAGGTGCCGGCCATTGTTTTTACTGATGCTGAAGAGGAAGGTCTTATTAAAGGAAGTGCCAGAAGTGCTGGAGAATTAAATATTTTTGATCTTCTTAATGAGCATAAAGATCTTTTTAGTAAATTTGGTGGACATAAAGCGGCCGCAGGACTTTCTCTTCCTAAGCAAAATCTTGAGGAGTTCAAAAAAAGAATTAATCAAACATTAAAAGATATACCTGAAATTGAAAGGACAAGAACTCAAACCTATGACCTTGAAATCCGCCCATCGGATATAAGTGCTGCCCTTATTCGGGATCTTCAAAAGTGTGAGCCTTTTGGTAACCTTAATGAAAAGCCTTTATTTAAATTATCTGGAATGACGCTCGATTCTTTTTCTATTCTTAAAGAAAAACATGTGAGGTGGAACTTCTCTCATCCCGATTTACCTAAAAAGTTTCAGGGAATAAGTTTTAATTATGTGGGAAAATGGGGACATTTGTCCCCACAAGAGCTGATTCGTTTTCAAAAGCAAGGCGACTCCCTTTGCCTTTTCTTTTATCTTGGAGTCAATCATTTCAGAGGAAATGAATTCATACAGCTTATGGTTCAGGAGGTTAGGCCTGGGGCCATTTAAGCTCTTACAATTTCCAGCTTTTCAATAACGACATCCTCGACAGGACGATCCATCATACCTGTTTGAACCTTTCCAATCTTTTGAACCACATCAAGACCTTCGGTTACTTTACCAAATACGGTGTGACGGCCATTGAGGTGTGGAGTAGGAACAAGAGTGATAAAAAATTGAGACCCATTTGTTCCTGGCCCTGCATTGGCCATTGAAAGAACGCCTGCTTGATCGTGGATAAGGTCATTTCTACACTCATCATTAAATTTATAACCAGGTCCTCCCATTCCGCTTCCTTCTGGGCATCCCCCTTGGATCATGAAATTATCAATGATTCTGTGAAAAACAAGGCCATTATAGTAAGGGCCTTCTTTGACAGTTTCCTGTCTTCCTTCAGCAAGATTGATAAAGTTCCATACAGTTTCTGGGCACTCTTGAACATAGAGCTCACCACTGAACTCACCAAGGTTTGTTGTAAATTTAAAACCTACTTTATTTAAATCTTCTTTATGTTCTGATTTTTTATACTTTGAACCAAACATGTTTTCTCCTTTTAATAGTATTTAATTTTAAACTTCCCCTTGAATTCTGCAGGCAAAGTGGCGCCCTTTGGAATAAAGAGGACTAAGTTTTTATTTTTCAAAAAATGATCAATATGAAGATGAAAGTAAGAAGCAGGATGTCCATTTGGATGAAAGACAGAAAAAAGATCTGAAGAAAGATTCATCAAATGAGCATCTGAAAAATTTATTTTATCTTGAAAAGCAATCATTTCATTTTGGTTGAGACATAATGAAACGAGGGCCGGTGGTGCCTTTTCCATTTCTTTCCCATTCAACAGTTTTTCAATTTTTTTAGGAGAGCTTTTATAAGGATCAATCCATACCAAATGAATCGTATCGAAGTCTGGTTTTTTTAGTGGAAGAAAGCCCGCTTGTACTTTGTTAATTATACTAAAAAAAAGCTCTTCTTCATTTTTTATTGGAAGATACTTAATACCTGTTTCTTTTTTAATCTTGTCATATTCTGAGTTGAAAAGAAGTTGAAATTGTAAGGCCATTTCATATTTAAAAGAAAAGCTATTCATAAGCTTTTCAATATTAATATAACGAAGTGATGATTTAGAGCACGAGGCACTTTCTACAACATGGGCCCATTTTGGTATAACGCTTAAAAAATAGGAATGTGTCTCTGATAACTCTACAAACTCATTAAGATTTCTTCTTCCATTTTCTATGGATCCATTATTAAAAGAACAACCTACACTAAGAAATAAAAATATAAATATGAGTCTCATTTAATCCTCTCGTTTTGAAAAAAACTTTGCCCAATCTTCTACCATCGTATCTATTTCTGCTAAAACAGGATCAATTTGGAAAACCTCAAGTCCTCTACCCAATGTATAAAACCCTGGTTCGGGATGAATAACTTTTTCTGTGAAATCACATTGAAGGTGTGAATAAAAAGGATAAAACACTCTTTTTCTTTTAAAGACACCTACAACTTGAGCTGTGAAGGTTTTGGCCTCTGCTTCCCCTTGAAACTCTGCTCTTTCAGTGCTGATATATAAGTATCCAGGATGGTCATAAAGTCTATCAATAGATACCACGGTGTGGTTTTCAATAATTTGAATGTTTCGCTCTGGAGGTAATGGTTTTTTAATTTTTACCTTTTCATAATCTTCCAGTTTTTCATAGCCTTCTAGTTCTTTGTGATACTTTTCTAATTTTTCTTTATAATGATCTTCATTTTTTCTTAAAAGATCTTTAAAAATATTTATAAATTCTTTTGGTAAGCTTGTTTGAGAAGATTGGATTAGAGTAATATTTTTGGTGTGAAGATCATCTTTTATATGTTTTAAGGCCAAAACAGAAAGTATATCATCACCAATAATAACAAGATCTTTGGCCTCTTTTGCCTTTTCCAAAAAAGCATCTAAGTTGTCTTGACCATAAAAGAGTCCTTCACTTGGGCCAAGGTTAGACTCATTAAGAGCGTACTCACCACCTATACCACTGAATGCCAGGGCGTTAAGGTTTTCGGAGGCATCGACAATAAAATCAAAGTCCTCATAGTTTTCATAATTTTGTTCGAGATGCTTAATCAAATCTGAATCAAATTTATCATAAATACCCATTTCGTTTAACGACTCTTTATTGGGGGTCTTATCATAAACCAATCTAAACAAATCCAAGATTCTAGAGCGCTTTGGGATTTGTTCATATTTTTCAAGAAAGCGTTTAGAGACCCTCTTTACTTTGGCCTTGATAAGGTTTTGTTGGATAAAGTCTTGGTTCCAAAGGGGTATAAAATAAGATTGAAAATAACTTTCAATACACAACTTGGAACTATCTATAGTAACAAGTGATCGCCCATAGTCTGAGGTTATTTTAGACCACTCACCAAGCTCTAGCTCTGGAAAGAGCTCAAAGAGGTGTTTCCAATCCTGGATCGGATCGGCATTAGAAAAAATCTTAAAACTTCCACCTAATTGATGGATCTTAAGGGCGGTTTCGAGAACTCCTGGCCCTTGACCTAGAATGGCAACTTTCATGCCCTAGCTCTACCATTGAATGAATAGTTCTTAAAGATTAATGCGCAGAGCTATAGAAAATAAGTTTTATTTTCGTTGGTGTCGATCGTGGAGTATTCAGCAAAGTTATATAAGAAATCAATAAATGACTCTAAGGCCTTAAATGATGTCAATGACTTATCAAATTCACAGCCATATCTCATAAAGGCCTGTCCCCCACCTTCGATTTTTTCCATACTATATTTGATTTTTACGAGCACAGGTATAAAGGATTTTTCAGAGAAATACATTCTCATTTTAATTTCCTCTTCCTTCTCATAACGCTTATCTTTCTTAGGGTTCCAAGGGATTTCAAACATACACCCTGCCCGTGAGACATCAATGAGCTTTACCGGATATATAGTGCCTTCATTATCTAATACAGTATAGGTTCCTAGAATATTTCGAAAAAGGATTCTTTCAAAGCCTTGTCTTTTTTCTTCTATGTTTTGACTTCTTTTTTCTACAAAATCTAAGACCTTACTCATAAGTACCTCTTTTAAATAATTGGCACATTAAATATCGGGTACAAAGTAAGTCTTAGTGATTAACAATGGACTTTTGATTGGTGGAGGAAAATTTTACCACTGATTTAAAACTTCTTTTCCCAATCAGGACGAGAATCAATCTCTTCTTTCATTTTTTTAAATGACTCTAACCTTGAAAAAATCAGCTTAGTTTCGTATTCATTTTTATCTAAAGTATTAAAATGACAACCTTTTGAATTTTCGTTGTGTTCACAGTTCCTAAACTGGCATTGAACTGCTAACTCTTCAATATCGGGAAAAAAGCTAATCAATTCTTCTCCCATAATATCCTCTACAGAAAAAGACCTAATCCCAGGAGAATCAAGTAATGCAAATTCGCCACAATCTATAATCTCAGACCAAGTCGTAGTATGAGATCCCTTTCCCGATTTGTTCACTTCTTTGGTTCTTAGTTCAAAAGTATGTCCAGAAATGGCAGAGATAAGTGAGCTCTTTCCCACTCCTGATTGCCCTAAGAAAAGGGCCGTTTTTCCCTTAATTTTTTCTTTGAGCTCTTCTAAACCATAATCGAGAAACTCTTTTTTATATTCCTTATCCTTACTAGATACTTCAAAACAATCAACACCTAAATGCTTCAATCGATCACTTTCAAATTTAACATCTAGATCATCATTAAATTGATCCATTTTATTAAACACAAGCAAAGGGAGTATTTGCCATTGATGGGCCCTCACAAGAAAGCGATCAATGATACCTTGTTTGAATACGGGTTTAGTAACCGAACTCACCACAACCAAATAATCAACATTAGAGGCCGTAATTTTTTTCTTCTGCTCTCTAATGGATAGGCGGTAAATTTCATTATTTCTTTCTTCTACCTCATGAATCTCATAGTTTTTATTTTGATCATCGAGCTTTAATTGAACGTAATCACCAACAACTATGGTATCTTTACCTCTTAGTAATTTACCCAAGGACTTGGCCTTAACAAATTCACCTGTCTCGATTATTTTACACTCAAATTGTCTTGTTGAGGATTTGTAGACACGAGCTCTCATCATACTTCATTACCTAATTGCAAAAACCCATAAGGAAAAAACTTATTATTTGGATCGTAATTCTCTTTTAACGTTCTAAACATATGAAGCTGATTTTTTCCCAAAAAGGATTTAATAAAATCCTGTTTTATTGTACCTATACCATGCTCCGCAAAGGGAGAACATGTCAAGTCATTCAATTGTTCATATAGGTTAGCTAAAAAGTCTTCACAATCTATCATTCTATCCTTAGTTGGAAGAAAATTAAAATGGAGATGGGCATCTCCTAAATGACCAAAGAGAAGATATTCAGTACCTCGCTTGGTGGCTTCTTTATACTTCTGCAATAAATAAATAAAGTCGGATTGACAAACTTGGATGTCAGTTCCTTTTTTTATAAGTTTATTTTTTGTAATATACTCGGCCACTTGCCTCGGAACGCCTTTACGTAACTCGTGATACTTCTTCTCTGATAGCTCTAGAACATTTTCAAAATCGATATTATCTAGTTTTGAGAAAAAGCCTTCTACAACTTCATCAAGCCTCGAGGTTTTTAACTCTAAACATATAATGTCTTTATTTTCAAAAGGGCGTTGTTCAAAGTTTTTTATAGAATTCCAGTCGATAAGTTCACAAGCACTTATGGCCCCTCTAAAAGCTTGGACTTTTTCATAAACCTCTAAAAGTTCTGTAAAGTCGTTTTCCCATCTCTGTATAGGAATAACAAAATAGCTTAGAGGTTCATAAGGAACCGTTTCCATCACAAGTTCTGTGATGACACCCAACTGACCTTCCATGCCTATCATCAGATCACATTCATTTTGAAGCTTAGGAAAGGGAGCATTTTTGAATTGATCATATTTTTTATAATCGGCCTGATACTCTGAAAGCCCATCTAGCTTTAATAGCTTTTCTCTTTTAAGCTGATGAATGGCCCCTTGATCGTCTACATATTTTAAGGAAATAATTTGATTTCTAAAGGGGCCAAATCCAAAACTTCTTTCCCCTGTGGCCGAGGTGGCCGCTCCTGCACAAATACAAGCAAGCTCCTCAGTTGGAGAGGTCATAAGTTCTCTTTGCTTGGATCGAACAAAGGCCTTTGCTTCACCCCATGTAACGGAAGCCGATACAGTCAAACTATCTTTATCCATTGACATTTTTTTTGGCAATAGACCTAACTCGATAACCGTTAATTCATCATTGCCTAAAAATGACTCTATTTTATCGTAAGGAATAACTGTACCCGTTTGGGAAGAAAGCGAAAGGATCTTCCTCTCGCTGCGTATCAAAGATGATAACTCTTCAAAATTTTTAGGGCCCTTTTTAATAATTGGCATTGGTCACAATATATTCATCTCCATACAAATAGGCCATTTTACTTTAATATTTCTTAGCTCTTGACAGGTACTTTAAAGGAGAATAGATTCTCACCTGATCTTTTAGCGTATTTTATGCTAATCTATTGAAATCATTGCGGTTCCGTAGCTCAGCTGGATAGAGCAACGGATTTCTAATCCGTAGGTCGCAGGTTCGAGTCCTGCCGGAATCGCCATTTAAATCCCAAAATATTCATTTATGCCTCTTTCCTTTGGTACCAATCTGTCCCCACTAAAAACCTAACTCTCTAAATTCCCGTAGGAAAAAAAGGTAGGCCTAGAAGGCAAAAGAGTTCCATATTATAATGGCAGAAGGCATTTCGGGAACTGAGCTTTAATTTCCAAGCTCAAAACCGAAAGGATTTATTATGAGAAACACCTTTATTATATTCACTCTCTTTATTTGTTTTAACTCCTACTCACAATCCAGATCACCTGCAGTAGAACCAGTTTTAACTTTAGTTAATGAAGAAGAAAAACCGATCGCCCCCAATGAGGCCAAGGGTTTTGATTTTAGAAAAGAAGAGAACGAAATTGTTAATATAGAGGCACTTCTAAAAAATGTAAGTCAAGGTAATGAGCAAATACCTCTACCCGTCACTATATTATTTTTAATGCTCACTCCAGCTATCATTTCAGTTTCCATTCTCGGCATGGTAAAAAATCTAGAAAGAGAAAGTGATTTAGAAATCCTTTTTGAAGAAGAGTTCCCACAAGAGGCACCTATTTCTCTTGATGAA